>JAFUTQ010000062.1 GCA_017484135.1 Lachnospiraceae bacterium | reverse complement strand
CTCGGGCATCAGAACGTCAAGAATGAACAGGTCGTATTTTTTGCCATCTAAAATGGTGTTACACAAAACCTCGCCCCGTGGAAACTCATGCACCTTCACGATCCTGCTCTTCTCTTTCGCCCACTTGTCTATCATTTCATGAAGATGCTTAAGCTCCTTTGCATCATCATCGCAAACTGCTATATGCATGAATCAATGCCCCCTTAAGGATTAGTTGCCTTCCACATTCTTTCAAGTTTCCATCTTGGTGTCTAAGGATAAGCATACTATAATCATTTATATCATGTCACATGGGTGGCAAGTCAAGTACAAACTCAAAAAATTAATTATATCCACCTTCTTCTTTTAATGATAGTCTCTGTCATTGCTTAATATTCTTTTGCAATTTCTTCATTTATTCCATACATTGCCTTAAACTTATCAAGATCAGCCCGGCTCTTAATCAACATTACCTCTTCCATCCTGCCTGTATGAATGTCCTTAAAGCCCGCTACCTGCTCACCATTGCAAATGCTTGCCCTGATTACCGGCTTCTTATTTTCCTTGTCATATGCCAGCACTTCAGCTTTCTTCTTAAATAGTCTCATGCTGTTCTCCTTCTCAATTCTGTGCATATCGCTCAAAAAACTCTATACTTTCCTCCAAAATCTGTCTTGTCTCAGGCGTCCGACTTCCTATAGCCGCAAACGCATGAAACGTGTTTTTCATCTGAAGCAGATGTGCGTCTACACCCGCTTCACTGAGTTTCTGATAAAGCGCCATGGAATCCGCAAACAAAGTTTCATTGTAGTCGCAGGTTATGTATGTCGGCGGAAATCCATGATAGTCCCCATATATTAGAGAAATGTATGGATTTCTGACATCTGCACTGCCTACATATATTTCATGCAGCGGTTTCAGACAGCCGATTTTCACCGTGAAATCGTCTATCTCATGTTCCGTCCGATCCAGACTGTCGGTAAAATCCACAAACGGACTATGCACAATAACCGTGGAAATTTGATCCATTTTCATATCTCTGGCCTTTTGCGCAACTGCAAGTGAAAGATTTCCTCCCGCACTCTCTCCCACCAAAATAATCGGAGCTTTCGGATATTTCTTTGTGACATCACAGAATACAGCGAAGCAGTCATCAAATCCTGCCGGAAATGGATGCTCCGGCGCAAGTCTGTAATTTAATGCAATGACTTTGCACCCGGAATATTTTGCGAGCATGGAACTGTAGCCCCTCGAAGCGGATGCGCTTCCCTGATCTCAATCGGCATAAATCCATGTTCCTTTTCTATTCCTTCTCTTCGTTTTGTGCAGCACGTTGTTCTATCGCTTCCTCCGTCAGCTCCACCGCATTTCTCACACAGTCGTCGCACCCGCAAAGTATCACGCCGGTATCCTTTCCCTTTAGCTCTTTGCAAATCGTCGCACCACATTTTTGACCAAAAGCCTTATGAAGTGCTGCCGCATCTTTTATAATGGGTTTCCCCTGATAATGCTTTAATCCCAGAAGAATCTCCGCGCCGCACAGCGCACCGCAGGTAGCCTCCATACAGCCCATTCCGGTGCCAAATCCTGCCCCCATCTTCTTTAAGAGTTCCTCCGGCATACCGGTTTCATCCGCAAAGGCACATAAAACAGCCTGACAGCAATTGTATCCATTATGTTTCAGTTCTACGGCTCTTTCCTTTTTGTCCATTCTTCTTCCTCAAATCGTATCATAATCAAAGCGGACAATTCCGCCTGCACGCAGCCGGATTATCCGCTTTTGGTTCTGGTGCTGCTCCGTGCATACGCATATTATAACACACTTCGTACGCTGTATACAGCACGTTAAAATATTTCGTTTTAAATCCCCTACTCAATCCCCTTTAAAATTTCCACCATATCCAGCTTTTTGATCCTCTTATGAAACAGAAAGCTTACCAGCACAGATACAACAAGCACGAATACTCCTGACAGGAGATATTCCAATGTGCCTGCCGAGACCTGATAGTCCATGCTGTCTCCGTTGCTGTCGAACATATATTGAAGGATAACGGTTCCAAAAGGTGCCCCTATGAAAATTCCGATCACAGACAGCCACAGATTCTGCAGAGACAACAGCTTTCGGATCCGCCGGGATGTGAAGCCCAGCACCTTCAGCGTCGCAAATTCCTTTACCCGTTCATGGAAGGACAGATTTCCGCAATTGTATAAAACTACCACAGGCAATATGGTGGCAAATGCGATAAATACCCCTATCATTGCATTGATCATGGACATCATCACGTCAAAGCTCTCTCTTAGATCCGAATCGTCATGGACTGCCAGGATTCCGCTCCCATCCTTGACCGCATCATCCGACACCTCTGAATTGGTGTAGAGAAACGTCGGCTCATATTTTGCCCCCAGCTTTTCATAATCCTCTCTAAGCATGGTAATTCCGGACAGATTCGGGTTGCGGTTGATCAGTCCGATTTCCACCTCGTACCATGTATTCTTCTCATAGAGATGAAAATACAGCTTATCTCCCACCGACACGTCCAGCACCTTTGCCAGCTTCCTCGTGATCGCAATGGTTCCCGGTTCGAGGGTCACTTCATTTTGGTCTACATCCGTCAGTGCGAAATAGCCCTTTCCCTCTGTCACCATAAGGGTCGTGGATCTCTTTTCCGACGCGATTGCCGACTTGGATTTTGCCACCTCTACCGCAGAAGCCTGCACCAGTTCTCCGTCATAAAGCGCACGTATTTCTTCCGCCTTTTCTACCGTAATATCACTGTCAAAATCTATTTCGCTTTGATAATGCTGCAGCTTGTCGAAGGTCCAGCTTGACGTATTTTTTATGGTGGTATAGGAAGCAAATGCCGCCACCATTACCATCATGCCTGCTGCTGTTCCAAAAACTCCCATCACTGCTCTCAGCTTCCCTCTGGAAATATCGCGGAGATTGTACTGGGTCGAAAAGCCCAGCCTGTTCCAAAACGGAAGCCTTTCAAATATCGTTTTCTTTCCGGACTTGGGCGGTGCCGGCCGCAGGGATTCCGCCGGATGGATGTCCATGACCTTCCGGCAGCTAAGGTATGTAGCGCCCGTGCAGGCAAAGACAATTGCAAGCAGGACAACCAGAAAAGAACCATCCATCTCCACCGTCCAGCCGGGTATCTGATACCAGTCTCTGAATATTTTTGCTATCGCCTCTCCAAACACATAGGTCCCCACATACAGTCCCGCTACAGATCCCAGCAACGAAACCACAAAGCTGTAGCTTAGATAATGCAGGATAATCTTTGGTCTCTTTAAGCCCAGCGCCCTCATCGTTCCGATCTGGGTTCGCTGCTGTGCGATCATACGGTTCATCGTGGTCATAATAACCAAAAGCGCAATTGCGAGAAAGATTACCGGAAACGAAACTGCAAACTGATCATGCTGGGTCAGTTCGTCCATCATAATCTTGATCCCGGGTATATCATCTCTGTCGCAAAACACCGCATAGTCCCCATCCAGCGCATCTGATATCTCCTGCTCCATTTCCTTTACATCTTTGGTATCTGTGGTAAATATCAGCTCTGTATAGGGCAGAAGGCCATAGATTTTTTCCTCATCCATCTGATCGACCATATCGAGAAATACGTCCGTCGTAATGTCCGCTTTGGACACCCCTGCCTCTTCCATGGCTTCTATTTTCTCCCGTACTAGCGCGGAATGCTCGATCGCATCCTCCAATGTAAGATCGCCCTTACGGATCAGACTCTTGATATAGTCCTTCGCCGGAAACCCCCGGTAAGGCATATATACGACGCTGATATTTTTTATGACGATATCCAGATCTTTATCTGCCTTTAGGTACTGATATTCGGGTGACACCACAAGTCCGGCCACCTTTCCGGTAATGATAATGCCGTTGTAGACATAGGAAAACTCATCCCCCACTTTGATATCCCACGCATTAGCAAAGCTCTCCGAAAGCCACAGAGAATCTGTCCGGTCTGCATCAAACTCCTCTCCTGACATAATCAGCGGCTTTGAGACCACATTTTCATCCAGCAGATAGACCTCCAGCTGGGCATGATCATTCTCCTTTGCATTTGCGGTAATATGCATGCGCCGCTGGGCATCCTTCACGTCCGGCAGCCCTTTGACTGCCTGAAGATCTTCCCCGGAAAATCCCTCACTGTATATCCAGCCATCCGCATTATTTGTTTTTTTATATAGATCCTCCAGCCTATTGTAGGCGCTGATATTGCTAGCCTTCATACAGGCAAAAAGAGAAATTGCGAGAAAAGCAAGTATAAAAATAGAGAGAAACTGCCCAAAATTTCCAAATATCTCCCTTCGCATCTTTTTGAAAAGCATTACCATTCTACCTCCCTTACCGGAACCGGGTTCTCGTTCCTTCGGATTTCCCGGACTTTTCCGTTTTTCATACGGATGACCTTGTCAGCACACCGGGCGATATCCGCGTTATGAGTAACAAGAATTACGGTTTTCTTCTGCTCCCTGCACAGGTTCTGAAGGAGCTCCAGAACGATCACTCCCGTCTCTGAGTCAAGCGCACCTGTGGGCTCATCCCCCAGAATCACACTTGGATTTTTCGCCAATGCCCTTGCAATGGATACTCTCTGCTGTTCCCCGCCGGACATCTGGGAAGGGAACTTATTTTTATGCGCCTCCAATCCCACCGCTTTCAGCATCTCAGCCGGATCCTTCGCATTTTTTACAATATTCTTTGTCAATGCTACATTTTCGTATGCCGTAAGGGACGGCAACAGATTATAAAACTGAAAAATAAAGCCTATGGTGCGTGCCCGATAATCCGAAAGCTGGCGGTCGTTCATCGCCGACACCTCCTGCCCTGCCACGGTCACTGTGCCGGAGGTGGGTGTATCCATCCCTCCCAGCATATTCAAAACCGTAGATTTACCTGCCCCCGACTGTCCCAGAATTACTACAAACTCTCCTTCCTCTATCGTGAAGCTCACGTTGTTGTTGGCAAGCTGAGTCGCCTCGCCCTCGCCATATTTCTTTACCACATCCTTAAATTCTACAATTACTTTGCTCATATTTCTCCTTTCCGGATTCCTCTGCGCCCTCTTGCTTGTACGAACAGGACATATAATTGGTTAGTCCTATCTAACTTATTGTTATAATACACGCATGCCCCCATAAAGTCAAGTCGGACGCATTTCTTGTGAAAAAAAGTACACAAGATTCCATCCTGTGTACCCTTCGCCCCCAACAGCCTCTTATGCGATTTTTGACTTCATTTCCGCCATTTCTCTTTCCAGAATATCAACTCTCGCCTTTAGCCCCGATACCTGTACTTCATACAGAATTGATTTATCCTGCACTCGGATGGCGTCATTTAATTTGTCTACAAGGTTCATATGATTTTCTGCCAACAGCTGAATATTGTGATTTGTTTCATTCTCAAGAGCCACTTCGATTGAAGTTACCTTTTCATTGACCAATTCCAGTTTATCTTCCACGACCTGCATGCGGTCTTTCAGACTTTGCACTTCTTCTTCCAGCACCTGTACGTCTTCTTTCAGTACCTGTACGTCTTCTTTCAGCACCTGTACGTCTTCTTTCAGCACCTGTACGTCTTCTTTCAGCACCTGTACGTCTTCTTTTACCTCTTTTACATCACCTTTCATTTCTTGCATGTCATGATATAAAGCTTCCAAAAGTTCCCGATCTGTCATGTGATCTCCCCCTTTATGAGATATATTGTCAATTGTTTTTTTCGCTTGCGCTCATTATAGCACAGCCAAAATTTGAAGTCTATGCAGTTACAGGAAAGTTTTTTCTTTCGTCAAATTGCACATTTCTAAACTGTAAAAACATTTTGACATAGCAAAAATCACTTTGTAAAACAATGTTGATAATTTTTTGATGGTTCGTGGAAAAATAAAACACAAAAAATAATAGCCCCAAAGTGAACGGGAAAACATTACCAGCGCCCAGATGACGCAGAAATATTGAATTATATGAGAGACTAGGCTATATTATTTTTAAGGGTAGAAAAAATCTATATCAGGTCGTGCAAATGATGAAAAAAAACAGGAAAACAGTCTCTACATATTATTGGAAAATAATCGGTACTTTGTTGTTTATCATTATCGTATTTCAACTCGCAGCGTGCAGCACGTCCTTTTGTGATGCCTATACAGATACCGTGTATGAAAAATTAGCGGATATTCTGGGAAAAGCATCGGCCATAATTCCTGTTGTGATCGGCGAACTGCTGATGTATCTGGGAATCCTGCTGGTTTTATTGGCGATTCTATTTGCGTTTTTGCTTATCTTTTTTGGAAAGAAACAGCAGTACTGCAGTTTTGTCAAACGATACATGAAGGGCATGCTGTGTATCGTTGTGCTGATTCTTTTGGTCTATACGTTCCACTGGGTCATTCCATTCCGGAGCAGTCTGCTGGGAAAGACAGACCATGATGAACAACGGTATACGGAAGAACAGTTACGAATCCTTCGGACTTTTATCGTCGAAAATCTGAATGAGGTTTCCGGCCAGGTGGAACGGGACGAGGAGGGACATATCCGATACAAGGATATTGACACCACAAATCAGGCGGTTGCCGCTGCGATGCAGAGCATTTCCGATCAGTATCCCAGACTAAAGGGCTACTATCCGTCCATGAAGGCTGCGGGGTGTTCTGAAATTTTAGAGTTCATGCGAATCGGCGGCTATACCTATCCATATACGATGGAAATCACCTACAACCGATACACCGATCAGCTGTATTATCCATCGCTGTTTGCCCATGAATCTGCCCATCATCAGGGTTATTATAAGGAAAATGAGGCAAACTTTCTAAGCTACCTGGCCTGCATTCAAAGCGACGATCCAATCCTGCGCTATTCCGGTTATCTTACCATTTATTTTTACATCGATGATACCTATACGAACGTGCTGACGGAATTGCATGATGATACTTTGTGGGCGGAATACAACCGGGTACAGGTCATTGATCAAGTGTGGATTGATCAATTCGAGAGCACCGAAGCATCCAACTCCGAATTTGAAAATGACGATCACCCATTTGAGAGCTTTTCCGAAATCGCAGAAAAAACTGCGGATGTGGGCTGGGAAACTCAAGGGGAGCTGCTGCAGGAAAACGGCTATGACGGGGTTGTTGCACTGCTGCTGGAGTATTATGATGGGATTTTATATGGAACAGAGCCGGCAGAACGGAATGTACCGGAGGATGTACCCGAGTACACCGGAAGTCCCTATATTGTCATCCATGATAATATTCCTGCTTTTTCAGAGCACGATCAGCAGCTCACAGAGGCATTTGAATTTTACAGTGAGCTGGATGCTCTGGGACGCTGCGGGCAGGCCTATGCAAATATTTGCCCGGAATTGCAGCCTACAGAGGAAAGAGGAGAGATCGGCGAGATCAAACCCAGTGGCTGGCATACGGTAAAATACAATGAAATCATTGACGGCAACTACCTGTATAACAGGTGTCATTTGATCGGTTATCAGCTGGCCGGTGAAAATGCGAATGAGAAGAATCTGATTACCGGCACAAGGTATTTGAACGTGGAGGGAATGCTTCCATTTGAGAATGAGGTAAATGACTATGTGGTCTCTACGGGAAATCATGTGCTATACCGGGTAACCCCTGTTTTTGAGGGAAATAATCTTGTGGCTTCGGGGGTGCAGATGGAAGCCTGGTCCGTAGAGGATCATGGGACAGGTATCTGCTTTCATGTGTATTGCTACAATGTGCAGCCCGGCATAGAGATTGACTATGCCACCGGAGAAAGCCGGGTTTCCAAAGATTCTGCCGTTGCAAACACCGTGTCAGACCGGGAAGAAATGGAGTTTGTGGTAAATACCAACACGCATAAATTTCATCTGCCGACCTGTTCCAGTGTAGATGACATAGCAGATCGTAATAAAAGCAATTATACCGGAACTGCACAGGAATTGATCGATCAAGGCTATCAGCCATGTCAGCGATGTTTGGGCAGCTTATATCGGTAACACATTATTATTGTCCCCAATCTACCTGCTTGCCTGCTGCCCTCGCATAGGCCAGCAGCTTTTCATTTGCCTTTTCAAAGCTGCCAAACTCCCTTTTACAGCAGATCACGCGCTCGCAGGAATCCAGCCTCTCTTTTGCCTCCTGCAGCACCGCCTCCTCAATCGGTTCAAAGCCCGGAGCCTTGATCACATGTGCAGCCAAAGCGCGCGCCACCGGATAATCTACATCATTTTCATACAGGATCCCGGTCATAAACGGAGTCCTCTGCCGCTGCAGCCTCCGGTAAACCGTCCTTCCCGTTCCGCCGCCGGCTATGACGAACACCTTCGGTTTCCCCGCTGCAGCCTCCAATTCCATACTGCTGTTTTCTTCATCAAAGCTCCCTGTCTTGATTCTAAACAAAGACCGGATATAGCCTGATCGAAAAATCTCCTCCGGACTGCCAAACCGCTCCACATGCTCCCCGTTGACGCACAGGATTCTGTCCGAAACACGCTCTGCCAGCTCCAGCTCATGAATGGACATGATTACCGTCAAGCCCTTTTTCATCCGCAGTTCCTGTAATACCGATAAAAATTCCAGTTTATATTTCACATCCAAAAAGGATGTCGGCTCGTCCAGAATAATAAGCTCCGGTTCCTGACAGATCGCCCGGGCAAGCATGACCCGCTGTCTTTGCCCATCGCTGATCTTGGTGAAGTCCTGATTTTTTATCTCTGTCACATGAACCAGCTCCATCGCTTCCTCCACGATAGCATGATCCTCTTTTGATAAAATTCCAAAACGCCCGGTATAAGGATATCGACCGGTAGCCACGACCTCCTCGCAGCACATCATCTCCGTTTTCAGCTTTTCGGTAAACACCACTGCCATTGTCTGAGACAGCTCTGTTCCGGACATCCCGGCGATTTCCTTTCTGTCCAGATACACGGCTCCGCCAATCAGCGACAGCTGCCTTGCAATACTCTTTAATATGGTAGACTTCCCCGCTCCGTTAGGGCCGATCAGGGTCAGGATCTCTCCCTTGTTCAATTTGATTTCAATATTTCGAATCAGCGGCTTTCCATCATAGCCGACACTCATCTGCCTGGTCTGAAAATAGTAGTCCATCACAACGCCCTCTCTTTTTTATGCTGCACCATCACCCGCAAAACGACGGGCGCTCCGAAAATCGCTGTCACCGTGCTGATACTAAGCTCTGTAGGTGCCAGCAGCATCCTTGCAAGCAGGTCGCAGAACAGACAGAAAACACTCCCCCCTAAAAAACAGGCTGGGATCATAAGAAGTGGTTTCACCGTTCCAAGCAGTTTTTTTACCAGATGGGGCGTCGCGATTCCAACAAAAGAAATCGGTCCTGCAAAGGCCACGATACACGCAGACAAGATGCTGGATAAGATCACAAGGCTTACGCGCAAAAGCCGGATATTGATGCCCAGATTTTGCGCGTACACCTCCCCAAGCTGATAGGCTCCCAGCGGCTTTGACAGCAAAAACACTGCAAGAAACGTGATTGTGGTTACCACCGTCATCACCTTCACATGCTCCCATGTCATCCCGGAAAAGCTTCCCTGTGACCAGTTGTGAAGGTTTACAATATCTGCATTATCCGCAAAGGTCACGACCAATTCGGTAACTGCGGAACAAATATAGCCAATCATGACCCCGCTGACCACCAGCATGGACATGCCCCTGACTCTGCGCGACAAAAGAAGGACAAATCCCATGGAGAGCATTGCGCCGACAAATGCAGCAAAAATCATACCAGCCGATGTGACCCGGACAGATCTTCCCATCAGAAAGACCATCACAAGCGCCACTACCATTTTTGCACCCGAGGAAATTCCCAGCACAAACGGCCCTGCAATCGGATTGTGAAAAAAGGTCTGCAGCAGATAGCCGGCAAGGGCCAATGCGCCACCCAAAATCATGACTGCCACCGTTCTGGGAAGCCGGATGTCCCATAAAATTCTCGCTGTGGTTTCATTGCCTGTCTGCCCTGTCAATGTCCCGAAAATACCCGGCAGTGTGATTCCTACGCTTCCAATACAGATATTGAGTGCAAAAAATAATATCACACCTGTGCCAAGAAAAATGAATGACGCAATATATCTGGTTTTCCTGCTTTTTTGCATTTCCGCCAAAAATCCTTTCTTATATTTTTGTAATTTGCGTGTTAAGGGTCAAAAGGTCATGCCGACTATGTCGGCATGGCCCTCAAGTCATATCATTCTAACCGAAAAAGATAATGCATCTTCTCATCGCTCTCCCCTGACAGCATCGCATGAATATCCTCCATCAAATATCCGACAGACAGGGACTGTTGATACATATCGTTGGTCGTACACCAGACATTTCCTTCCTGTACTGCTTTGAAATCTGCCAGAAATTCCCCTTTCTGGAGAAGCTCCTCTATACTCGAAACGCCTCCGTCAATGGAGCTGTTATAAATCAAAAAATCTGCATCCTTTGCCCCATAATAAAACTCTTCGATCTGCATATTCACGGTAGACCTTTTTGATTTTGCATCCCCGAGATTTTCAAAAATGTAGGTTCCGCCTGCAAGCTCGATCAGCTTGGGCACATAGTCGGAGGACTGCCTTACCTGAACCAGACCATTTGAGGTAATGAAAAAAAAGCCCACTGTCTGGTCGGTCTTTTGGGCTGCCGTTACCCGATCTAAAATTGCGGTCTGCTCTTCAAAGATCCGCTCTGCTTCCTCTTCTTTTCCAAGCAATGCTCCGAAAAATTTGATCCATTCCACCCTTCCCAGCGGATGCGACTCATAGCTGGAATACTCAATCAGAACGGGAATTCCGAAATCCTCCAGTTTTTCTATCACCTCCGGCGAATGTAAAATCATACCGTTTTCAATTGCCAGCGTACAGCCCTTTGAGACGATCAGTTCATAATCCGGTTTGCTGTATTTTCCCGCATATACCATATCACCGGCCTGCATCGCTTCTTTTGCCTCCTCGATGTACCAGTTTTCTTCCGGCTGACCGGAAAAGGTAATCGCATCCAGTCCATCTAGCGCGCGAAACATATCCATAACGGCAGAGGCTACCAGATAAATATCCTCCATCGGCCGCTGCAGCACCACAATATCCTCCTCCAGCCCCGCCGGAATCTCTCCCCCTTCCGGCACGATCAGAAACCGTTGTCCGTCCATCGTGGTTGTCAGCATGGTATAGCCGCCCTCATAATAGTCTACCGCAAAATTCCCGGCATACGCAAGCTCCATACTGCTTTCATAGATCAGTGCAGATTCTGTATTTTCCTGCAGCTGCTCCGTATCATCAGAAGAAGGACTGCCGCAGCCCCACAGCCCCAGCAGTCCCAGCAAAAACAGACCCATTGCAAGAATCTTCTTTTTTCTTCTCATGTTTCAATACCCCTTATTCTATCGGTTTTATGGTATCCGAATGAAAGGTAAGCGTATACTCAATCTCATGCGGCGTGCTCATCGCCACCGTATCGCCGATCACATTCATCGGCGCGTCAAAAACCGCAACCGGAATTTCAAAAACAGAATTTCCATCCGTGTTTATCGGCAGATACGTTTCCCCGTCTACAATCATGTAATCATAGTTCGGGCTGCTCCACTCAATCGTTGCAGTGGCAGCTCCCTGTGATACATTCACGGTTGCCGGAGAAGAAATCTGCGCTTTCCCGCTTCCGCCTTCAAAGGTGAGCTCCATGGTATAGCTGCCATCCTCTATATCGGCAAGACTGCCTGCCTCCGCTGCCTCATCCTGTGCAGGCTCCGGATTGGAGACAATCACCTTATGATCATACCATTTTCCCTTTGTTCCGACCAGTGCCAGATCAAATTCCTCATTCAGCACGGGAACCGGAACATCAAAGCCGTGAACCTCCTCCGTCGAGCCATCACTGTAGGTAACGGTATCGATCGTCGGCTCTAAGAGCTCTGCCCCCTCCTTCTGCGCATCCTCTGCCAGTCCGGGATAGAGGTTTACAATATTTTTTGACCCCAAAGAAATATGGATCGTCATATTTCCGTTCTCTACGGTCAGAGTTCCCTTCCCGTCAAGGGCTTCATTGATACGGAACATGGAATTGTCCGTATCAAACTCTGCGGTATATACGCCGTCCGGCAGCTCCGCCTTTTCCCCTTCTGATGTGTCCTCCTCTTCGGATGTGTCCGCTTCTGTCTCTTGGCTTTCTGATACGGAAATCTCCGTATCATTATCGGAAATGGGCTGCTCAGCGTTTTTCCCAGAGCATCCGGCAAACAAAGTACCCGCCAGCAATAGGACTCCGAATAATGTCATCGGTTTTCTTTTCATACTGACCTCCTACTGATTGATTGCATCCTTTGTATGCGCTACATACAGCTTCTGGATCGCTTCAATCTCGCCAAGACCGGAAATCTGTGTGTCTACACTGTCAAATTTACCAGTTGCCTCAAACTGGCTCAACCAGGAATCCTCATCCTCGCCTGCCATATCGTTGTTCGCATGATCTCCGGCTACTACCATTAACGGACGAAGAACTACTTTTGTATAACCGGCTTCTGTTACGGCTTCGATCACTGCCTCACATGAAGTCTCCTCCGGTTCTCCCTCTACCGTTCCGATAAATACATTCTGATAGCCGAGGTCTTCCATCTGTGCCTGCATCTGGCTATAGGAAACCTTTGCCGCGTGGGAAGTCCCGTGTCCCATAAATACAAAGGCAACTCCTTCCGCTTCTGCTGCCTCCAGACTATCATAGCCTGCAGCCTTCACCGCTTCATCGGTAATCGCCTCCGCAACTGCTTTCTTGTCCTCATTGATCACGGTTGCATCGGTACCGACCTCGCCAAGCAATGGTTCTGCAATCTTTACGGATTCAAACTGATCCTGATATTCCTCCACTGCTTCCACAAGCTCATCATACTCTGCACCGTGCATCAAATGAGTCGGCTGGATCACCAGATTTTTTACCCCGTTTGCAACCGCACGATCCAGCGCCTGTTCCATATTGTCGATTCTCTCGTCATCTCTGGCCTGAATGTGATTGATGATAATCTGAGCAGTAAAGGCTCTTCTGACCGACCAGTCCGGATAAGCCTCCTGCAATGCATCCTCCACACTCTTAATATCCCCAACACGACTGTCATTAAAGGACGTTCCAAAGCTGACGACCAGAATTTCATTTTCTCCGATCTCATCCTGATTGCGTGGATCATCCTTTGATGCATCGCCGGTGTCTCTGCCGAAATAATCCGGGTCTGCATTCTCCCCTTCTACCAGCTCCTTCTGCGCATCGGTCAACGCATCCCAGGCTGCTCTTGCCTCTGCACACAACCTGTCCGTGTCATCGGTCCTCTCCTGCACATAAATCGCATCGATCAGTGCAGCGACCTCATCTGCGGCCTTCTGATCTGCATCTTCCTCTGCCTCCGTTTCAGAATCCTCAGATTCTTCTGCTTCGATCTGGGTATTTTCTTCTACCACAGAATTCTGTGCGGGCGTTTCCTCACTGTTTCCACAGCCTGTCATGCAGCATGCTCCCATCAATGCTGCCATCCATAATACTACTGATTTCTTCTTCATGTTTTTTCCTCCATTGACAATTTTATCTGCGCAATCGAGCAGGGAGCTTTTCTCCCTACTCGCCGCGCGGGGTGCGCGCCGCCGCAGGCGGCATCGACCTTTGCGCACCCCTGCGCATATAATAAAAACCCTTCGCCGATACGGGAAAGGGTTTGCACACAAAAGAAACATAGGAAAAGGCATCGCATCATGATGCTCCTACACTCTTAAACGTACAACCAGTTACTCGTGGCTTGAGACAATCGCGCTGCCATCTGCAACGCAATCATTTCCGTACAGCGGTCAGGCAGGTCTCCCGGCTTAAAGATCATCGCATCCGCCATCTTCCCAGTTTCCCAGTGATATATCGGCCTCAGCTCCCTGATTACGGTGACGAGTTCGTACAGGATTTACACCTGTTTCCCTTTTCACCAGAGCCAATCATAAAACAATTGCTCTGACACCTGACTGCTATCTATGTAATTTTGTAATGATATCGTGGGTTTGCTCACGAACGTTGCCTATTGTAACATATCTTCCATAGAATTTCAAATTTTTATTTGCTAATTTTTGATATGAATGATATCATTAATTCGGTAGAAACCGAGTCGGAGGTGACCGAATGAAATTTTATGGACGGGAAGAACAGCGCAAATTGCTGCATAAGCTTCTTGCAAAAGATGATTTGCAGACAGCACTTATATACGGAAGAAGAAGAGTCGGAAAAAGCGAACTGATTAAGCAGGTGCTGCGTGAATCAGAACAGAGGAGTATATACTACGAATGCAAGCAGACAACCGAAGAAAATAACACGGATAGTCTGGCTGAAATTATTGCAGATTCATTTCATTATCCAAAGCCCGCCTTTGACGGAATAGAAAAATTACTGGAATTTCTGTTTGAAGAATCAAAACAAGAACCCTTTGTTCTTGTTTTGGATGAGTATCCATATCTTAGGCATTCTCTTCCGGGTATAGACAGCATCCTGCAGTCTCTGATTGATAAATACCGAGATGTCTCCCATTTGAAATTTATTTTATGCGGATCATATGTGGATGTAATGAAATCACTTTTAGAATCGGAAAATCCATTGTATGGCAGGATTGATCGTGTCATTGAATTGAAACCAATGGATTATTATGAATCCTCTTTTTTTTATGACACTTTCAGCAACGAAGACAAAGTGCGACTGTACAGTGTATTTGGCGGGATCCCTTACTACAATCGCCTGATTCATGCAGATTTGACTGTAAAAGAAAATATCATCGAACTGATTGCGTCTCCGGGTGCACGTCTGGAGAATGAAGTATCTATGTATCTCAAGTCCGAGATTTCCCGTATAACAAACGCCAATGAAGTAATTGAAGCACTGGCAAAGGGTTTTTCCAGATACAGCGACATTCTTTCCCAATCCCATGTAAGCAGTGGACCCACACTGATTGATGTATTGGATAAGCTAATCCGCATGGATGTCGTCCGAAAAGAAGCTCCCATCAATGATGAGAACAACAGACGCAAGGTCGGATATTATATCAGTGATCCACTGTCACTGTTTTATTACCGGTATGTATTCCGGTATGCATCGCAGATGAGCGTGATGGAGCCGGAAGTATTTTTTGAACGATATATCCGTGAGGATTATGATAACTGGTATGTTCCTCACGCATTTGAGGAGCTCTGCAAACAGTACTTAATTCGAAAAAACCGCGTCGGCAAAATGGAAGAGCCGTTTTTTAAGATTGGCCGTTACTGGTATGACGATCCGAAAAACAAAACAAACGGCGAGTTCGACCTTGTCACCCAAGATGCAAATGGATATATTTTCTATGAAGCGAAGTTTCGGAGTGAACCACTCGGTCACCGCATGGTGGAAAAAGAAATCAAGCAAGTCCAGCAGACAGGGATGAACTGCTATCGCTATGGCTTTCTATCAAGGAGCGGTTTTTCGATAGAGCCGCGAAAGGATTTGATTTTGATCGGACTTGAAGAAATATATGATGACTTTGCAGTGGAGGAGATTCACAAATGCGATACCGCTTCCAGCTCCTCCACCGTGTCAATTTCATAAATCTGTCCGGCCATAACCTCATGTACCCTCAGCTTCAGAAAATCCAGATTGCGATTGACCACATCATCCCAGAACAGGGTTTCATAGCCCTTTGTTCCGTAGGTCTTTGTAATGGCTTTTGCAAGCTGCTCTGCGTCCCGCTTTTTGAAGAACGAAATTCCTACCATATTGTAGCAATCCGTCCCACCCTTGCCAACACGCGTGATATATCCGTCTTCTCCCAGATCAAAAACCCAATCCTCCGAATATCCGGGAACCATTTTCCCAAAATAACACGATTCCTCCAGCGTCACATTCAATAAGCTGCTGTCCGCCACAAACAAATCCGCCTCGCATATAAAGCAGTCCGAACTGCCAAGCACATTTCTGGCGGCATATATGGAAGATATATTATTCACACGCTTGTAATCGGGGTTTTCAATCAGTTCAAGCTGAGAATACTTTTCCGTCAAATATTGAAACTGATCTCCAAGGTATCCCACCACAACATAGATCTTCTCTACCCCTCTGTGCCTGAGACTTTGAATCACCGTTTCTATCATTGGCTGCTCTTTTACTTTTATCAGTGGCTTCGGTACCGTTTCTGTCAGCGGGCGCATCCTTGTCCCCAGGCCGGAAGCCATTAAGATTGCTGTTTCCATATATTCTCCATCCTGTTATGTATCATCATTGCTTCTGCACTAATCATAATCTATCTTAGCAGACCATTCAAGACAGCAACACGAAAAATATATTCTCTGTGTAATTATCCATAATACAGCAATGGCATTCATAATTATGGCGCAGATTCTTTCCTGTGTCTTGGGAGTGTAGCTACTGTGCCTATCGGTCACTCAGCGGCCAGCGGCACATCCGGAAAATGACGCCAGTTCCTCAATCAGTGCCTTCTGTTCCTCTGTCGGCACCTCCTTCCTATTGCTGCACTTGTTCTGCGCATAAAAATCCCCCGAATAGAGCCCGTCCGCAATGATATAATTGCCTTCCTCTTCCTCCTCAAAGGTAAAATTATACACCATATCCTCATAGGGCACCATTTCTACAGAGCTTACCGTTTCTATGCCGCCGGACTCCGATATGAGCCTGTCCCCTGCCGAAAGCCGGATGGCATCTATCCCTGTACCATCCTCCTTCAACAACGGATGCCCTTTCGAAACGCAGACCCGGTGTCCCGCATCGGTCTTTACGCACACCAGCTGAGCTTCGTGTCCATAGTAAATATTATTTACTACCAACGCCTTATCCGGATACGCAGTCAGCCGGTCTCCTATTTTTATTTCATCCGCTCTTTTGCACGAACCGTCAGCCAGCCTGATCCGGGAATCTTTTGCATGACAGCCCCACCACAAATGTATCGGGGGAATATAGATCGTACCGGAACCCTCCTTAAATGTATAGTACTGACGATCTTTTGGCAGATCCTCCCGGGCAATACTGCGGCATTGAATCTGGTACTCTATCCCGGCTTCGATGATTTCGCCCTTTCCGTTCTTCTTGCATATATCATAACCAAATCCGCCCACAAGATAACAGATGCGCTCCCGATTGTCGGTTGAGGCTTTATCAATGTCATGCACCCAGTCATAGCGTCTGTCTTCTCCCTCCTCAGCCTTGGACAATTTTTCAAAGGAATAATAGTCCTCGCTGCTATGAATATTTTTCAGAGTAACCTCCCCGGAAACAGGCACAATTGTCCACATTATTCCACCATTAGACTCGGGAGCGTTACTTTTGTAGATATAATCCGGCTGACTCAGATTTTGTGCTGATCTCGCGTACAGAATACGGATTTCGTTCGTTTCGGGATGACTGGAAACCGGTGCATCAAAACGGATATTATCAATCGCATAATTCATTGGATTGCCAAATCGCGTCGTCTTTGCATACACATATGTTCTGTTTCTGTTTTGGTTATCATAAACACTAATGGTAAATTTTGCTTTGAGCATCCTGTCCCAGAATTCTTCCTTATGATATAATTCCTCACTGAGATACTGTCTGTCAATTTTATTTACCTGCTGAAAGCTTTCATGTATCTCCACATAGGGCATTCTTGGCGAATCCGGGTCATAGATTTTTCCATTAATAGAAACATTGAAGGTATTCGCCGGAACAGGAGCTGTCAGTACGGTATTCGTGTCCAAAAAATCTCCTGTGATACTGACTGCCAGAGAATACTTGTCCGATATATTTTCAACATTTGATGCCGCCTCCCCATTTATAACGCTCATAATATCGTAAACCTCAAAATGAACATCATCCGTATCCTTTTGATCCTCAGGTTCATCTCTGTCAGCCTCCCATGAACGGATGTAGGATTCATACATCAAAGGGAAGTTATTTTTGAGATAGTCCTCCCCGCCAACGCTTTCCAGATAGTACTGCCGTTCCTCATCCACTGCCAGATTCAAAAGATACAAGCCTTCCTGTTCTTCCATCTTTTTCTCAAATTCTATCAGACTCATTTTCTTTTTCTCCTTTTCTTTTTTGACTTTTGAATCATTTATATATCCAGAAATTTCCATCATTAAAAATCCCGAATATTTCCGTTTTGTCTGAACCCAGACAAAAATCATCCCTTTCCGCTGTCGGAAAATAAACATCTGCCGGTTTCTTATTCACTGCATCATATAGTCGACCGTTCACTGCAATGAACAGCTTGTTTGTCGTCGGAAGAAGATGTATCCTGCCCGCTCCCCCTGCCTCACAGACAAACAAGGCATCCTCTATCTTGTCCCTGCATTCATAAAAATAGAAATTCCCATCTTCACATAAAATTACCGCATAAAACTGATCCTTCCAAAAGCACAGATCACTGGCCCGTGCCTGCTGCCCATCTGTAGTAATCGCAAAATTATTTCTGTTCCAATACATCCATTCACTTTCATCGTCATGTCCCGATATGGACATTCCGGTAACTACCGTCTGCCCATAATAACTGTAATATTGTGAAAATGCCAAATGTCCGTCAGCAGATACACAGTTTTGATAAGCAGAGGACGCCTCCCATTTCCTGTCCCGAAAGCAATATTTCATAATCTTTAGTCTGTTCCCCACATTTCCTGCCATTACATAAAGGCTATTCTCATGCAGGCTGCAGGTAGTATAATCAAAAATTTCTTTTGACATTGCAGTATTTTCGCTTGCCTGAATCCATTTACACCCATCGGTGCTTTGATAAAGCACCGGATGCATATAGCAGTAATAATAGTTCTCATATCGCACGATTCCGGCAAGGTCTTGTATTCCCTGTACATCCTGAAATAATCCCTCTACTCCGCCTACCTTATGCCATCCGGTAATATCCACCGATATCTGTTCCATGTCCCGAAAGCCTTTTTGATTTTCTACCTCCAGTGTATAGATCACGGAGGCATCTACCGTATCTGTGATCCGATCTGCGGTAGATGCTGCTTTCATATATTGATTGCCCTTCTGAAGTGTGTGCTCCAGTCTTCCATTCCCCACAATGTTCCAGTGCAGGGTAATCGGATTGTCATACTCAGGATTCACATAAACCTGACCGGTATACTCACTGTCTCCGCAGCAAAGCATGAATTCCGTGATGCATGGCGCATAGACCGTGCGGATACTGACTCTGTAATCGGAATACTTCTCTGTTTCCCCAAAAACCTCTTCAAAACCTTCGGTATGAATGGTAAGCACCACCGGCTGATGTGTATCCGTGCAATTGCATATGAAATTATCCGTAAAAATTTTTACCTTAAAATCTGCGGAAAGCTCCGGTTCGGTACAGGTCAGAATCATCGCAAGCTCTTCTGTGTCGCGATCATAATGATATGTAACCGTCCAAAAAGGGTCTATCGACAGCTGATCAACAAACCTCTCTGCCGCGGCCATGATCTGTGCCTCCTGTTCTTCCTTCGTCTTCTGTGGAATCCTGACCAGCTGTTCAAAACCATGAATTGTCACAAAGGGTGCCTGCAGAATGTTTTGTCCGCTATATGCTATGGCACTGTATTGCTTGTAGATTACAAAATAAAATTCATTTTCCACCGTTCTGTCTGATTGGTAGGAAACATAGAGCTGCTCCGGCATCTCCACAATAATTCCTTTACTCATCCTCCCGCTCCTTTCCGATAAAACCATCCATGATCATAGTTTCATCAAACCCCGTAAACGGCGGCAGGATTTTGTGCTGCACAAATTTCCCACCATCCCTGTACTTCCATGTATAGCCCTCCAGCGGCAATGCAGCCTGATCTGTCGAAGCAATCACGGGATTCATTTCCGCGGCTGCAAGGAGTTCATCTGCTGCTGCGGCATGCCCGGCTGGCAATGACAGTCGCTGTCCCGGCATAAGTCCTGTCTGCAGGGTAACCCCGGCATGTCCCGCCATCATCACGCTAAACAGCTTTTCCCCTGTTTCTGCACATATTTTGATCTGATTCTGAGGCAGCAGATATCTTCCGCTATGTTTTATGTCCGTACCAAACGCTGGGCATAATCCGCCATATCCATAATCGTCATCAAAGCACCCAAGCACTCCATCCGTGGCACGCTCCATGTCCCCAATCATTACCGGAAATCGAATTTTTTCTGCACCCTTGGTGTCGTATCTGCCAAAAGAGGAAATCGACTTGTCATACTCCGGCTCCCCCAAAAATTCAAACTGTATGCTGCACCTTGCCAAAACAAAGGGTCTTCCCCAAATCTGTTTTTGGCTATGGGGGATCAGCTTTTTTTGATAATAAATATCTATAAGACCAAGTATATCCGAAAGCGCGCCATCTATCTCCAAAAATGCCTGCACGAATGCCCTGAGGCGTTTATCCCCGATCTCTGTCCCGGCAAATGTCCTCTCCGGAAATATTCCATCCACCCACCGGGCAACCGTCTTTTCCCCCTCATACGCGGTATTGACAGAACCAAGATATTCCCCGTTTGCGTTATAAATCATCAGCCTTTTGTTCAGCAGCTCCGGCAGAATGATTCCATAGACCGGGGAAGTTTCCGGTGCGGATGAAGAAAGCACGCCATCATCCCCTGCACTGATAAAATGTGCCCTCAGTCTGACAGGTTCAAAAAAAGCAGGTGGCAGCAGCGCATAATTGGGCTCTACCCGCTCCATTGACTCAGAAAAGGTAATCTGCCGGTCTCCAAAATAAGAGGAATCCGAAAGACTCTGTGTCTGTCCGAAGGTTCCGACTAAAGAAAGTCTGTGAATCCCAAACATCCCTCCCCGCATGTGTCGAAGCGTCCCCTCCGGAAGAACGGAAAGCCTCTCAGAGGATATCTGTTCACTCACTACCTGTGCCACTGCCTTATCCCCGCCCACGCCTGCAATCGGAAACTGGAAGGTGTGCCTCAACCCAAGCATTGCTCTCGTAAATCCATCCAGATTCTGCGACACAACCGCCAGATTCTTGATTTTCTCCGCGGCTTCTGCTATCCCTGTAGCATCCGGATGTACCTCCAGCCACCGTTTTATGCTTTCTGAAAAATGAATCACCGCATGGGGTGTAAGCACCGTCCGACCCGAAATATATTCCTTCTTCAACTGTGCCGGCCACATTCCTCCCGTATATCTGTAATTTGTCTCATCTGCCGAATATTCCCAGCCCTTCAGTGCACCCTCCGGTGTCGGATTTGTTTCTGTCGGCAAATATTCCGCCTCCCATGCCAGAAATAAAGTAATCGGTTCTTTATGGTAAATATTCTTTGCAGCCTCCGAAGGCAGGTTTCCGGCAAACTCCACCTTTCCCACATTTTTTTCAATTACAGGCAAACAGTCGTCACTTAACAACAGTCCTTGATAAAGCAGATCCCCATACTCTTTCGGCAATCGGTCAAAAAACGGGGCTTCGCTCAGGCACTCTATCAAAGCCTCCAAACCAATATTTGCCTTCAACGCTCCGGTCTGGCAGAGTAGCGTACCGTCATTTGTAAAACGCCCATCCTCCCCGAATGCATAGGCTCTTCTCATTCCCGATCCGCTGAACAAAAGAACCGGATCCTTTGGTTCATAAAAAGGCTCATCTGCTGTTTCCAAAACCTCCGCCCGCTCCCCCAGTTCCTTCCGGAGCTTCTCTTTGTACTGTCTGCACAGTTCCTTCTGACCGGAAATCTGTTCTTCCAATCCCTTGATCTCCTCCGTGGCAATTCGAAGAATCTCCTGAAGCATTTCAGATCTTTCAGGAGCATCCCCGGGCACGAAACGTGGATCCTCATAACAGAGCATGTACTGCTCCCAAGCACAAAACAGTCTGGCTCGTCTTTTCTCCAGTTTCCTCTCTAACGCAAACAACTTTCTGTTCGCCCTGCTGTAATCCGAAAACAACTTCCCCAACTCCGGCTCCTTGTCCTCTGTCTGCCGGTTCATGGAGAATCTCAGCTCCGATCCTGTTACATCGCCTTCCAGCCGCTGAAATTCCCGAAGAAAAATTTCGTCATCCAGCTTATAGTTTCCATCCAGAACATCTGCACTGTCTGCCAGATCATACTGAATTGCAGTCAATAAACGTTCCGTATCCTCAGACAGACTCATAGACCGTACCAATTCCGCAGATAACGCCTCCGCAGAAGTATGCCCGGCTGCCACCCGGATTTCTCCTGCCGGAGCCATGTCATAGGATGCCTCCGTTCCCTGCCAGAAAATTTTACTGATTTCCCCGAACAACACGCAGCTGTCACACAGCTCCTCCGTCTGTGCCACGGAAAAATTCATTTCCATAAGCAGCCTTTGAAAATCCTCTGTTGTTTTTACACTGCCAAACCGGTCATTGGATCGATCACAATAATATCCCATCACAAAATAAGAAATTGACGTGTTCAGGGGCACATCCTGCAGATCATCATAAAAACCAAACACACTGGAACAGGAGGGATAGTATGCTGCAAACATGGGATCCCCTGCTCCCACTGCGGTCAGCTTTTCCAAATATTCTTCGTTGCCCTCCTGCTCAGCCGCTTTTTCCACCTGGTAGCTTCTTCCAAGATACCTCCAGTTCCTTCTAAGATCCGTTTCCTGAAACCTTGGTATTGTGATACTGTCCGCATATTTGAAATCTGTACTCATAAAATTGCTTTCCACCACAAAACATTTTGTGATAATCTTATCCCTGCTGTCATCCGCATAAAGCCTCGTCACAACGTATCGGTCCGGAACCGCCGGATAGCCCTCTGCCCCGGCATGGGTAAAGGCATCCGGAAGAATAAAATGCAGATGTGCTCCCGCTTTTAACACGGAGCCCGTCTGAAAATTACCCGGAGTATTTTTACTTCCCAGCAAGGAAGTATAGGAAACCTTTCTATAATCCGGCGCTATGACCGGAACTCTCTGATCATCCGAGGTCTTTCCGTTTGACAGAAGCGCCTCCACACAAAAAGGAATGATTAATTGTTTCATTTTTTTACAAACTCCGCTCTCTGTGCAACCGCTATCAGCTCAAATGCCAATTCTGCCGCACCAATTTCATGTCCCAATATGCTCCCAAATTTTTGGGCAAGGCGGGAAACATCCAGCTTTCCGCCTGCCTGTGTAAACTGCTTTAGATCCACTGTATCATTTAGATATTTTCCAAAGGAATCGTCATCCGTAACCGAACGCACCTTGATTTCTCTTGTATCATCGGAACTTCCGAACCTTAATCCGGTCTTTGGCTCCGCAATGACCAAATCTGTAAGCTCTCCATCAAAAAGACCAATCAAAATATCATCCGCCAACGCTTCCAGCCGCAATACCTCCAGCCGGGTATCGCCATTTTTTCCCATGATTTCCAGGCCTTTCCTGTTCCTTACCAATCCGGAACGGATGAGAAAACCCGTCTGGAATTTCGATGCCGCCCTGCCTTCCGTCTCCTTTAATCCCCTTTTATGATTCTCGTGCATCAGCTGCAGCCGGATCTGTCTTAACTGCCGGTTCACTGTGGACATGGACAAACGCTGCAGCGTCCAATCCGATATCCCATCCGCTTCGGAAACCCTCCCCACGGATAACGCTCCCTGTACCAGTGCTTCCGTCCAATTGCCATCAATGTAGAAAAAACGTATGCTCTCCGGCGGCAGAACCGCTTCCTCTGTGACCAGATACGAAAACGGAACCTCGTACAGCAGCCTGAGCCGGGTCATAAATTCAACGATATCCTCTGAAAACTGACGCAACGGCTCTGCCATCGTTTGTATCATCTGTATCCGCTTCATCGCAGCCTCCCTCCTTCAAACTATTTGTTCCTGCAAGAAGAACCGTCAGATGTTCGATGTCCAGTTTCCGGAAATCCACGCTGGATCTCAGGCAGCTGTGATGCCGCTCCAGCTTTTGTTTCTTCCGAAACTGCAGGATACTTTCCGCAGTTACCGGGTGGTTCAGCGCAAGCATCCTCCCCAGCTGCCATGCCGCGGCATAAGTGACATCAAAGATGCCTGTCTCCCTGTCATATATCAGTCTCCCATCTGCCGTATGCCTGTTTTCCGCTTCCATTTCTTCTGTATTTGCATACGGAATCAGCGGTGGACGGTACAGCGAATAGGTCTGCTCTCCCGTTCGTGTGAAGTGTTTTTTGATACTGCAGCCCTGCCTTTTTAAGTCCGTATCCATGGACGCATGGATGACACTGCAGTTTTCTTTTAACCGTTTTATGGCCATCCCAAAGTCTTCCCCGGAATTTTTTTGGGAAAACACATTCCAATGATACAGGGAAACCAGCCTTACCTTTTTGCAGTCCGGCATTGCCGACAAATCCTCCATTCCAAGCAAAGAAACAAGATGGATTGTACTTTTGAGCGACTCCCCGTCTCCTGACGGGATAAAGCGGTTTCCGCAGATAACGGAAAAAAATCCATCTTTGGCACAGACTCGGTCCTCTGTTTTGTTCAGATTGACACATTTTGCATGACACAAGTAGGGCAAATCGTCTAACGAAGGCATGATGCTTTCATAAAGCTCCTTGGGCAAATCCAGTACATGACAGGTATCTGTCTTTTTCTCCGCAAAAATCTCCGGCAGCTTTTCCTTTTTTGGATAATAGATTCCCTCCTCCCGCTTCTCAAGCAGCTCTCCGATCTGCAGTTCTCTCTCCTCTGCTCCTTCCCGCTCCGAAACCACCAGCAGTGCAACCCATGGTACCGGCACTCCGTTTCTTTCGGGACAAAAGCTGTTTTCCCATGGAAAGGTTCTGTTCTCCATAACCACAAACGGAAGTATATTCTGAAATTCTCCGGTTTCATTGTCCGCAGGATAAGTCGAAAAAATGCCCTCCTGCGGCAGCCGAAAGGCATGTCCCGCAATGAAAAACTGCGCATTGTCCTCAAACCGGCAGTTCTCAGGCGATGTCACCGACTGGGTCGCACGGATATAATAGGTGCCATTCTCCATCGGCGGCTTTATGTAATCAATAAACTTCATTTCCTCTTCCATCCCTTACTCCTTTCCCATCACGCGATTGTGAACCTTTACACGCGAATCATAATCTCTTCGCTCAATAGATTCCTTGCATTTACGGCATATTTTCCCAGCGATATCTCCCCGCTGTCAATCCCCTGCTGCCTGAGAAATTCCTTTCGACGTTTCCGCACATTGAACGCATCCAACGTACCGGATACGGTCTGCCACGAATCCTTCGTCGTATAGGAAGACGCAGGCGGGCAATCCATATATGAAAATGCATCCCTGATGACAATGGTGTCCAGTAAATACAACCGTTCCATGGAAATCTCCTGCTTTTCCGGAAACAGCCTGTATTCCGAAGGTTCCGGCACAAGAGCCACTCCACAGACCACATTTCTGACCAGTGCATCTGTGCCCTTTTTGCCCCATAGTGCAGAAGGCAGATTTTTCCTTACCGTAGACACAGCGACTTTTACATGCTGGTTCCTCTCATCCTGCAGCTCCACCTGAAGGCAGCTTTCCAGTTTTGCCTCTTTCATGGGCTGGATACAGATTGTCTGCCCGATCTCCTGTTTCCCGGATTGATTTACCTCAAACCGGGTCATGGGAATTGCCGATTCCACATTTATGTGAAGGGCGTCTGCCCGGCACAGCGTCCGGTTCCCCGCAGAAACTACGCCCTCCGGATAGGCAATCGTAAGAGGCGCCGCCTTTTGTGCGCCCTGATCTGTTCCGTCTGTCGGCCCCACCGCTTTTTTCTCATCCACAGGCAGGAACGAATCCACGAACTCCCCCCACTCTATCCTTTCGTCTGCATGGGGCATCCCTGTGCCAAAGGTGATATCGAAGGAAATGATGTACCAGTTGACGTGAGCTTTTCCGGCAAAATCGGGTCCCCACACATGGAGTGACGCACCCAGCTCAATGGAAAAGGTATGATGCACAAACCAGCAATCCACCCGGTAGGAGACCCCCATTAGCACCTGCAAAAATGCCTCATAAGCATAGGGTTTCCAGCCCAGATAGAAATCCGCCGCAGCAATAAAGTACGCCTTCAGATTACCCAGGGAATAAACGGCATTCAGCCTGCCGCCCGCCATGACCTCCTTCGGTGTCAGGGCAAAGTACATCTCCCCGGTAAAACTCAAATGCGATCCAAGCTTCCAGCAGAACCCGACTCTGGGCACGTCGGGATAATGCTCCGGCTTTTGATAGCCGCGCCTGTAGCCGCCCAGCGTGATTACCATATCGCCGCTGTTTTCGCCGCCAAACCAATTATACAGGGCAAAACCACCCGACAGCCTGCAGTCTCTGGATAAGATATAGGACTCCGGGGTCAGAAGCGCCTCCACGCTCAGCACCCCCTCCTGCGGCTTTACCACTGCCTTCAGGGCAAGCCCTGCATATGCGATGGGGGTATTTTCACATTTTGGGGGCATTGTCATTTCCGCAAGTCCAAGCAGTCCTATCTCAAAGGAGTTGCCAAAATTCACGGTCAGAATGGCGCTGGTGTCAACGATTCCAAAAGACGTAAACCGGATTCCCGCCGCCAAAAACTTCTGTCCCGGCTCATGCACAAAATACGTCTTTAACTCACCCGACAGTGCCTCTCTGGAAAGCCTGCCTCTGGCTGCTGCTATCAGCGGATAATCTGTCACTTTATCAATGTCCGGGAGAATCAGTCTCTTATGATATCCAAAGCCAAAGGACACGCCTGTCACAAAAAACGCCGGAGGTCCTCCAAAATTCGCTGTGACTGCGGCAAATGCCATCAATGATCCATCCTCCGAATATTCGGCGATGGCAGCCGCAGAAATCTGTCTGACTTTGATCAGCAGCTCCCCCGTATAGCCATCCGCGCTTTTTAAAAATTCCCCACCGATGGCAAGTATTTCATTCTGAAATGAGACTCCAAATCCACTAATGTAAAACCGAAGCCTTGCAGGATCGGTCAGACAAACTCCAATGCCCGCCCCTGCCAGTGTAAAGGTCAGCGGGGAAACATTACATGACGCGTCCACCCCAAACGTCAGATAATTTTCAGCAAGCTCCACTCCCAGTCTGTGCAGAGAAAAGATTGCAATTGTCTGATTGATGTCTACCCAGACGACCTTCGAGCCCTGCTGCTGACTCTCATTCCGAATGGGCTGCTTTGCGGAATTCTTTTTCTCTGACAGCATGCACACCCTTTTTTCTCCCCAGATACAGAATACAAGACCAACTCCTGCGGGAAGCTGCTGTTTTTTACAATCCCGTGAACATGCATACAGCATGATATCTGTAATTGAAAGGTTCTTTAATGAGGGCAGAACCGGACGGACAATGCCTCCCACAACCGGAAGATTTGCAAGCGAAAGCTCTGATACACAGGGTGAAAAGCTGACCGCATAAGCTTTGTTTTTTCCAAACTCGAGCGCAAGTCGGAAGGTTCCCAGATTGGAAACTTCCAGTTCCGAGCTGATTTTATTTTCCAAGAAATCATATCTTAGCGCTACCTCTTCCAGACCGATCTTCCGTATAAATTCCGGAATCTCTGAAACAGCCTCCTCCGCACCGCATTCCGCCAACAGATTTCCAATCGTCAATTTTCGTCCCGTACTTTCCCATGAAAACTCCGCTTCAAAGTCCCGCCTGCCCTCTTTTACAGCTGAAGTGATCCGTACCTTTGTTTGCGATGAAAACAGCTCGGACTTTGTCACCAGAATATCCAGTGTGATGGAAAATGTCCCAGCTGCGTATTCCACAGCAGCATTTCCTATTTCAATCTCCGGCAGCCTTATCTGCGACGACGCAACTCCCAAAGCGTCTTCAAGCTGTCCGATGAACTTTGTCAGGTTTATTGTTTCATCCTCATACATACCCCATCGAAAACGCCATTGCACACTGTTTTGTTCACTCAGCGAAACACCGGCACAGATTGATGTCGCAATTTGCCCAAACTGCAAATTACCTGAAATCCAGACACTCTTCCCCCCAAGGTCATACGCAAACGAAAGCATAATATCCGACACCATGATCTTTTGGGACTCACAGAGCTGCCAGTTTTCATTCAGCCAAACTACAATATTAAAATTTTGAATGTTCTTAAAATCGGACGACACCGCAAAATTCATTGTATGAAGCTGCAGCTTGCCGGAGGGATGAAAATTTGACGGCAGATTCTCTGACAAATTCTTTTCTCCGATCAGTATCCCCATGTCGTCCGCGCTGTCCAGCCGAACCTTTTCGCATTCGGACAAAGAAATCGAAAATACCTCCCGACCATAACAGAGAAAAAAAGAAAGTCTGCTGCCGAAAATTACTATATCTCCCTCCATGGCAAGATCATACTTATTTCCATATTTTTCAAGGGCAAATCCCACATTTTCCATCCCAAAAATATCCCGAAAACAAAAACCGATATCCGTCCGGATTTTTAGCTTGAAAGAGTCATCCTGTTTCGTATCCGCCCTTGTTTCCTTGAGCCATTTCGAAGGTGCAGTGTAAGAAAAAGACAGCTCCTTTAGCTCAAACAGCTTTGTCTCCTCCAGTCCAAACACAGATAAATCCATTCCGAACAAGCCAAGCGCTGCATTTACCAACGCTGCAGCCTCAACCTCTTTTTGGCACCGTACCTGAAGCTGTCGTCTTGCCGCAATCTCTCTTCGATCCGCTGCATACACAAACTCAATACCGCCAAAGGACAATTCTCCCTCTATATGTTCCGAAAAGTCCGCCGCCCCCTCTTGCAGCTCCATCTTCAGCACAGAATTCTGCGTACAAAAAAGACCTGCAGAATCCAGACTTATCTGCGGCATAGAAATAGCTGCGTGAACCCGTCCATCCTCGGTAATTTTGATATCCAGCCTCATATCCGAATCAACAAAAGCCTGTCCAAAGGTTCCCTGAAGTGCCAATTCCTCCGACTCAAGTGCACAGGAAACCTCCTGCAGGGAAAGAGTCTCTGTCCCAAAAACCGCACAAAATCTCCCAAACGACTCCATTTCCGTTGTCTCTTCACTTAAGGAAAAACTATGATCTCTAATCCGGGATTCTATTTTTTCATACAAATTTCTGATATCCATTTTCATTTCTCCTCCCCTCTAGACAACAGCCAATAAAATCAAGACAACACGAATGCATTATTCCCCTGACCGGGCAGAGTCTGAAGATATCTCGAATTCCATCCTGCATTTTCGTATGCGGTAACATTTGCCGGCACGGGATGTCCATACGCAACACCATTGGCCGAATAAAAGACCATCGGTTGCGAAACCGGCGGTGTCGGACGTGGAATGTATTGGGTCTTCCCCTGTGCTGTAGTGTGTGTGTATTTTCCTCCGTGATGTGAGGCCACCAGATAGTGATACCCCGATCCGTTATTTGTCAGCTCCGGAGCCGCCGCATTTCCTACACCGATCGTATCATAGGCACAATCTCCCGCCAAAAAAACAGTCCGGTTACTGTTCAAACGAACCGTTGCCCAGATTCCATGATCATGATGATTTGGAGTTCCGACTGCAGTGTCATCTCTGTCACATTTATATATAGTAAGATTCTGTGCGCCATAGATGACGCCGTTGTGATCTGTATTCTGATAAGGTGCAGCCGTTATATGAGTATTTCCGGCAGTCTGTATGGCACTTTGAAAATTCGCATAATAGGTACATGCCCATCCCTTTGCCTGAATGATTCCCGGATAAATAAATTCTGCTGTCTGCCAGAAACCTGCAAAATTACCATTCTGTACATAATCCACTGCCATTTCATTTAGAATCTGAACATGATCCGTGTGCCAATGGGAAATCATGATGCTTAAGCCCGGTATATTCTGCGCATCCCACAACACAGCCTGACAGGATTGTATTTTCTCATTATTCATGGCCGGATAATTTGCCGGATTTCTTTTCTGTAATTGTTTTTGCGAATAAGAAGACTCTTTTCCCATATCAAAATAGCCAAGCACATTGTTCCCTGCACCCACAAGACAGCAGCACAGGGCTGCGCCCACATACAGCACCTGCACGCTTTGAAATACAGTATTCGGCCCTACAGCCCCCACACTGTCATGCCCGTTTTTTCGCGATTCCGGTTCATGGTAATAGGTATAGAGATGATAAAGCCGCTCTTCCTCCTCCCTCGAAACCGCTCTGAGTTCAAACGCAAACTCTTCCTCGATCCATTCATACCCGGTCATTTGAAGCATACAGGCATCCTCTGCCTTTGACGCCACCTTATCATATACCACAATCGTCCACCAGTCATTTTCCGCCTCGACAATGGCCATTGTATCCGCAAAGGAATGAAGCATAAGAGTAATTACTGCATCTGTAGCCTTTCCCAGATACTTTGCCTTGTCGGCCACAAATGCCGGTTCTGTCAGCCCGCCCCTTTGAAAATGATTCCATAGTCCAAAAAAGGTATCGCTTTCTTTGATGGTATTGGGAAACGCAGCCGGAAGCTCTCCTGTCACAAACATCTGAATCTCGTCTTGAACCACCGCTTCAAAAGTAACAGGGCATCTTCCGTCATAGCTATTCCGTTCATCGTAATTGATAATATGTGCATAAAAAGTAATGGAAGAATTATTTTTCATGTTTCTCCAGAAGAATTCAGCGTCTGCCATAGACTACCTCCTTCATTTGCTTTTGTACGGATTGTTTCTGAAAATTCCCATAAAAAAGTCCTTTATAGGTCTCTCTATAAAGGACAACTCCCAAACTGACATTTTGTGACAACTTATGGCAAAATTTTTATCCGGAACAAACAAATCCGCCACTCTAGCGGGATTATAAAGTATAAAGACCAAATAGGATCGTCGTCGCTGCTAAAAGCGCTAAAACAATCGTATATATGGCCAAAACAACCTTGCTTTTCGCTCTATTAATAAAAATTAAAATAATTCTCATTAAAACAACTATGCTCAATGCCAATGTAAGATTCATAAGCAAGACATATCTGAAATCGATTACAGCTTCCGTAAATGCTTGATAATTATAGTCAACAAGGAAAAAAACACGACCAAAACACCCATGATCGTCAGCACATTAGCATAGATTTTTTGTGATACATTCTCCAGTTCGTCTAAAGCTTGTTTTTCCTTTGATCGGATTTGCCTACTATACTCCTTTTGATAATTTCCCAATCCCCTATATTTCTCTTCATTCTGAAAAGAGGCTCCCTTTTGTAAATCGTAAGTCACATCGGGCTGCTCCTGAAGCTGTTCAAAAATAATTTGCGCAACTCTCATACCTTTCGTCAAAGTGACGGTGTTCGTACCGGAAACATTCTGCACCCTCAAATATGGATACGTCTCATGTCCGGGCTGATAATGAGGTCCATCAATCTTTAACCCTTGCCGCATGCGGGAATTTTTTTCAGCTATGCGTCCCAGAATATCAAGCGGTATTTTTAACATTTCTCTCGACTTGATAAAAACAATTTCTCCCGGTTCTAACTGATATTCATCAACTTCATTTTCCTTTTCATCCAAAATTGACCCTATCGTCAAATCATACGACACACCGTTCACATTCGCCTCATCATAGCCTTCTGTAATCAACTCATTCTTTGATACGTATTCTTTTATATTTTTATCTACTAAGATCATGCGAATCACTCCTATCTACGATGTCTCAATATCATTTTACATCTGCCGTTCTCCCTATCAAAGACTAGATGACTCGGAAATAAGTGGGCAGAGAACACCCTGGGATCTGCTGATTAAGTAGCAGAGCCAAGTTTGATAGTTCAACTATACTACTTTCTCTCCGTAAATGCAATTCCCCATTGTTCTCTTTTTCCCTCCACACTTATCGAATGAATTTTTACGGGCGTGAAGAACCGTTTACCGCTTCCAATTCCTCCAGCGTCACATTCAATAAACCGCTGTCTGCCACAAACAAATCCGCCTCGCATATAAAGCAGTCCGAACTGCCAAGCACATTCCTGGCGGCATATATGGAAGATATATTGTTCACACGCTTGTAATCAGGATTTTCAATCAGTTCAAGCTGAGAATACTTTTCCGTCAAATATTGAAACTGATCTCCAAGGTATCCCATGACAACGTAGATTTTCTCTACCCCTCTATGCCTGAGACTTTGAATCACCGTTTCTATCATTGGCTGCTCTTTTACTTTTATCAGTGGCTTCGGTACCGTTTCTGTCAGCGGGCGCATCCTTGTCCCCAGGCCGGAAGCCATTAAGATTGCTGTTTCCATATATGTACCATCCTATTACTATTCCTTGTTTTCAAATAGGGTTTGTTGAAACTGCTCTAATGCAATTGAAAATTCCATGTACTGTTGCTGCTCCTCACCGGATAACGTTTTTATTTTTTCTTCCAGTTGATGTTTCTTCTCAATCAACAACATTGCCTTATATATCTCTTTCATAGGTCTTTTATTGAATTCAAATCCTATTTCAACCATATACTTTCCAGCGGATGTCTTCCCAACCATATTTCCATCTTCATCTCTCTCAAGATTTTTATCATATTCGTCTGTTGCCGGATCCACAAAGCCCTTACCATCGACAAATTGTATATTCTTATCCCCTGATGGCCATTTCCCCGTCTTCTTTCGATTGCACTCATAACAAGCATACACCAGATTGGAATAGTCATCCTCTTTTTCCGGTGCTAATCTTGTAGGCACAAAATGGTCGATCTCAAATGCATTCTTTGTAACCACTTCGCTTTTTCCACAATATCCGCAAATATGTCCAAAATCCTCTCTTAGAATACCAAGATACTTTCCATAAGGATGCATATGCTCAACGTCTATTCTTCTAGAAATTTTTGTAATTCCATGAACTCTCAAATTTTTATTCCTCATTTCTTCAACAAATCATCCAGCTTTTCCAATACACTATCTAATGTAGCGCTTACTTTTGTTGTTAATAGTTGCGACGAAATATCATCCACTTCCCCATACGCCCTTAATATCTTAAAAACCGATAATAACTCTTCTTCTTCCTCCGGACGAATACTTCCATCCGTTCTTTTTTGATAAAGCATTTCATACTTCTGCTTGTACTTGCTAAGATTATATTTAAATACTTCGGAGGATTGCTTTATGATCTCGCAAAACTGTTCAAACTCTTCACCGGTTCTATCCATCTTACTTCTATCAAAAATACAATTTTGAACCACTTTATTTTCCTGTACAGACGAATCCGTATAACTGGTTAAAATCATACACGGTAACCCCGGCAATTCATCATTAAGATACGAAAACAATTCCGTTCCCACAAACCCATATGTTCCGCTTAGTTGATAATCTATCATCATGCACTCAACATGTTCCTTCACAATCCACTTTTTTATACTCTCCATATCACCTTTGGGTGCTATTTTCATTTCAATATCACGGCGAGCTAATCTTTTTATATAATCTGCCATCACATCATTTTCATCATCAATATATCCAACAATATACATGACCGCCCTCCCTGTCATTTCATTAACGAAATTGTAGCATAAAAACCAAAATTTGTCTTTCTATTCTTTGCCAAATCTATTTTTCCTCTATACTCAAGCACTGTATTATTTACAATCCACAACCCCATACCTGTACCAACCAATTCACCGGCTGCATTCCTTTTACTGGTTTCAAATGGTCGCAATATTTTTTCGGGATTATGTTTATAGAGATCAATCAGCCCGGCTCCTGTATCTGAATATTCAATAAATACATATTCTTCATTTTCGGATATGTTAATTAGTATATCCTTATCGTCTGTCCCTATTCTTTCAAATGATGCAACACTATTCGTTACCAAATTATTAATGATTGTCTCAATTTCATAGGGAAAACACTTTAATACAATCTCTTCGTTTTGTATATTCTTGAAATGAATATGAACACCTTTGCCTGCCAGTGTCAGGTTCCATGACTCCGCCAAACCGGCAATAGCCTTTGCAACATCAATTTTTCTTCTTCTGCGCTTATCACTCTTTACCGACTCTATTGTAACCTGAAACCAGGAAGTAAAAGCTTCTCTTACACCATCTGCCTGATTTATATATCTTCCTGCTTCTTCAATATCATGATCCTGGTCAATTGCTTCTTTTGCCATAGCAATTTTCATATTCAATTTGTGTGTTAAAGTTTTAAACTCATGTATATATGTATTAGTTACAATTCCTGTCGTTGCCAACGCTCTGAGCATTTTCAACTCATTTTGCAATTCCTCGATTTGCTCATCTTTTGCATCTATTACCTTTTGCGCTGCAACCGGATCGACACCTATATCTGATTTATCTTGATTTGTTTGATTGCTCGTTGTATTATCATTCTTTTTCTGTTCCGCTTTTTTTCGTATATCTTTTTCTATCGTCTCTGTCTCATGGGTACTTTCATAAAAAGCCCTTAACTTACGACAAACATATTGTCTATCCTGTTCCAAAAATCCAATCATTTTCAAAGTGAATTCCTTTAGCAACCGGAATTCATTTGTTTCCACGATTCCTTCCCGGTTCGATTGATCCGGCAATGAAATGTTCATTCTTGATATAAAAATAGAACCTAACATTTGGTCTGCGCTAACGTGCCAAGTTCCTTTATAAGAGCCAACACCGGCAGGTGACATATTTTTTCTTCGAGCCAACTGCAGCCAATCATAGGATGAAGATTTGGGATCTCCATACGGTCTGACTCTAAAACTATCTCTATATATCTTTAGTCCCCCAAATGTATCTCTGACATCTGTCCTGCTTGAAATATCCTTCTGATAGAAACGCTCTTTGTCTTGACTGGTTGTACTAATTTTTGAAAAATATAAGATGCCTTTAAAATAACCTATTGTATTATCCTTATCCGGTACAACCTCGCGAAACAAACAATCTTTTTCAATTGGTTTCCCATGAAAAGATTGTTTTTCGTTGATTAAATCTGCGCCTGCTAAAACATCATTCTCTTTACTTCCAAAATCAAATTCATCTCGCCATATTCGGTAATGAACATCTTGCCCTCCGCTATTCTTCCCCACTTCATACTCAATTTTATAATCATATGAAAAAGCATCTACATTACTAAATACTTCCGCCTCATGAATGCCTGTTGCATTATCAAAACAGTATATCTTATATATTTCTCCCAACTCATAGGGAATCAGGCTTGACAAATTATCTCTAAGATTTCTGATTAGATTTTGATCCCACTTTTCATGCAAATTTGATAATTTAAATATGGTTCCACTGTTTTTCCATTTTTGTTTGATCAATTTTACTATGTCCTGATTATCACAATGACCTACAAATTCCTCATAAGAAACGCTGCTGTTTTCTATATCCGCTGTTACTTCTGTAATATTCAGATCTCCCCCAAATTGGGACCAATCAACGGACCAAATAATTTTATCATTGTTTTCTTTCGTTCCCGTGATCATCGTGCATTTCTCCGCAATTCGGTCAAGTGCAAATCTTCCGATCCCTTTCGCCCCTGTCTGAATTCTTCCTGCATTTGTTATATATGCTTGCTTTTTTGATGATCTTCCAATGGTCATCCAATGTTTGATAATAATATCCTGCGTCATACCAACGCCATTATCTGCAAGGTACAAAACCTCTGAATTGTCATCGTAATATAAGATACAAATCGACGCATCGGCATCATACGTATTTTTGATCAATTCAATCACGGCGCCTTCCAGTTTTGAAACATTCTCTCTTCCTATCAATCTTGCCGTATACGCATCTACATTAAACGATACCTTTGCCATCGTTTTTCCTCCCATCAAAACTTATATTCTTTAATATCATCGACGGATATCCTATATGATGTCGGTGTAGTCGGAGTTCCATATGCTTTCACATACTCATAAAACTCCTTGCTTTCCAAAATCTTTTTTGCTTCATCCAGCGTCATTGTGGAGTTTTTTTTACGTTTTATAAAATATCCGGCATATGGAATCGCATCAGTCCCGGCCCGGCATACAGAAACATGATTTGTAACAACCATGGGTATTACAAGTTTTTCTCCAAATACCCTATTAATTGCCTGACTTCTCCCATATTCAAACCATAAAGAGTTTTCATCACTCTTTCTTTCTCCGAGATTGCTCTCATATACTTTGAGATATTCCGTTGCCATTGGATATTTTTTTTCAAACTCATTTGGGGAATATCGCTCCACTTGTCCGCCCATAACCTTATATGGAAACAGTATTAACGTATCGTGTATACCATCCCTTTTTTTCTTGTTAAAGCTTTTCAAACTGATTGCCGGATACACAATCTGCTTTTCAATTTTCATGCCATCCACATAGTAAAAATTATCTTGCTGTGTATATTCATGGATGATATAAGCTTTATTATAGAGTGTCGCCACGCTGTTGCACACTTCAAAATAATCTCCAAGTCTTTGTCCACTCGCGGCATCATCATCAGCAAAATTCCATCTCCCATTTAAGTTTTGTCGAAGAATTTTTCTTTTCTTCTTATTTAATATCTCATGATATTTTACATAGTTTTTATTTTCCTTATTCTCCATAAGGAGAACAACTGAAGATGTTATTGCATCCGGGAAAATTTTAATTCCCGCATAATCGTAAATTGCAGTAATATAAGGCATGAGATACTCTCTTAATTTATTTGCAAACTTATTTTTTACCACACTATAAGGAAGAAGATATACGAGCTTTCCTTGCTCCTTTAGGGACTTCACACTGGCTTCAATAAATGCATAGCAGTAGTCAAATCTCCCCTTTTCACATGACACAAATTTTTCTTTTAAATATTTTCTGTCAATTTCATGAATATCATGATATGTAATGTAAGGTGGGTTTCCAATAATGTAATCGTACTTTTCCCTTGGCTGCCTTAAAAAATCTTTGTTATTAATATTCCAATGAACTTGAGAAAGCCCCATTTTCTTTGTGAGCTTGTTCAACCTGCGAATACATTCTTTTGTTTCTTCCTCGTCTATTTCGAAAGCAACGATATCACGTTCCATTCCTTTTACAATTTGTTCATCGTCTATGTAATTTCTACGAGCATCATCAATATATCGCTTTACAATCTCTACCAATATATTTCCCTTACCACAAGAATTTTCCAGTACTCGCTTTCCAAATACTCCGTTTTTATATTTTATATAATTAAGCATTTGAATTACATATTTTCTCGGTGTAGGTACTTGACAATTATTCGCCATATTTTATCTTTTCAAACACTCCATATTTTTTCTGAATAAAATGAGATCTAAGGACACATCAAAAGGAATCCTTTCATTTGTTATGTATATTCTAGCACCTCAACCAAACATTGTAAAACGTATTCTTTAAATAAGAAGAGCAGGAACCCTCCGCCGGTCTGTCATAGCGTTGTATGGTTCAGAAGGATTCGGCGCTATTTTTAAGGATGCGACATTAAACATGTCCTTTTGTGACAACGAATGACCAAAATTTTTCAATGCGTGAGTGGTCGCACAGACACCCTCAAAGCAGAGAATCATCAAGCAAAAAGTCAATAATGCCAATGTTCAATATTCCGTTATCATCATACCAACGCTTGCGAATATCGTGGCGAACAATGATTTTGGGGAATGAATCTCCAACCAACGAAAATGGCTTGTTTTCGGTTTCTGCCCTTTCTTCGGTCAGAAGCGCATAAGCAGATTGAATATAAGTTCTCTTTCCTCCGGAGGTTGCGATAAAATCAATTTCCCTTGCAACCTTATTGATTTTTCCCTTTGAATCCTTTTCGTTTGAATAAACAACGCCCACATCCACCGCACATTCCCGGATAACCAGCTCGTTATACAGGATATTTTCCATAATATGCGTCATTTCCTGCTGACGAAAACCGATTCTTGCATTTCTTAAACCGATGTCCTCGCAATAGTATTTATTGGGATAGTCAAAGTAATCTTTGCCCTTCACATCCCACCTTTTACATTCGCTGAACAAAAACGCATCCGCCAGGTAATCAATGTACACCTTTACCGTATTGTGAGCTACAACATTTTCGCCTGCTCTCTTTTGCTTTGAATTGATCGTATTTGTAATATTCGTCGGGTTGGTAAAAGAGCCGACAGATGAGCAAAGCAGGTCAAGAATGGACGCCAGCACATCTTCTCTTTTGATTTTTTTTCGCTCAACAATATCCTTTAAATAAACCTCGGAAACAAGTGACTGCAAATAATTCATCTTTGCCGCTTCCGTAGGACGGGATAAAATCAGCGGCATTCCTCCGTAAAAGGCATAATCATCAAAGGCGTCTGCCTTATCGCCGCCCACCGCAGAATAGTACTCTGCAAAGCTCAAGGGGTGAACACGAATTTCATTGCTGCGACCACGAAACTCTGTAAGAATATCCGAAGAAAGCATCTTCGAATTACTGCCGGTAACATAAATATCGAGATTTGACAAGATGGTCAAATCGTTCAGAGCGTCATAAAAGGTAATTTTCTTTCCATCGGGATTGTAAGGATTGACAACCTCATCGGACATTTGAATTTCATCAACAAAAAGATAAAACTGTTCGCTTTTGCCCTCCACATTGGCTCGCACAAATTTTGCCAGTTCTAAGGGGTTTCGATAACGAATATCGCTTGTTAAATCAAGAGCCAACTCAATAATATGGTCAGATGCCACGCCGGTGGATATTAAATAATCCCGAAACAGTTTTTTCAGTAAGTAAGATTTCCCGCAACGCCTGATACCGGTAATGACTTTTACCTGTCCATCCCACATAAAAGAAATGAGCTTATTCAAATAGCGGTCACGCTTAATCTCCATAACGAGCCTCCATTGAAAACTTGTTCCTAATATTGTAATACTTTTCAATAGGCATCATACTCTGCTTTGTAGAAAAAATCAAGAGTTTCTGCAGAAGAGATGTCTGCTATATTTCCTCATTTTCCCTCCGTATACACTCCGCTTACCTCAAATTTACGGTGTCAGTAAGCCTTCTGACCAAAGCCTTCTTTTGAAAAAATGCCACGCCATAGCGTAAAATCTGTTCATAGCCATTTAATCCTTGTGCATATTTTTGTCTCACAATCTGATCTTTTGCCTCCATGCAGTCCTTTTCCATATCAGATTCCCTGACAGATCTCTTAGTCTCTATAATGACTGCCCTGCGGTTTGACCGGTCTTTTAATATAAGATCCGCTCTTCCCAGTCCGGACTCTTTATTCGAATCCACCTCATATCCAAGTCCCACAAACGCTCCTGCCAGAAAAGCATGGTAATAGTCTTCATGGTAATCGTGATAGCTGATGGTTTTCCAAAGAAGCTCTGAAATACTTCTTGCTGCCGCCTCCTCATCCCCATCCCAAAGCGCCTGTACCATAGCTTTTTGCATTCCCTTATCCAGCGTATCTGTAAAATATATGGCAACCGTGTCCTCAAAGATCGTAGCAATCTCACGGTTTGGAATCTTAAGCTCTACTTCCTTTTTCCCCGCTTTTGGATCTGCTTTGGTAAGATATCCCGTCATGAGCAAAACACTCCAAAGATTATTCTCTGAAGAATGCAGCGTGTCATATGTGAGATCATCCACAATGTTCTGTGTGATCGTGCCTCCATTCATAAGTATTTCAAATTTTCCCTCCACATGAAAATCGGTCCTTTCAACAAAGGTAAGCAAAATTCCATTATGGCTTGTATTTTTCCAGTAATTATCCGGCTCCTGCTCCTCATCATTCATCAGATTGGAAATATAATTGATCACATCCCAAGGACAGTATACACAGCTGTTTCCAAAGACATAGCCATCGTACCATTCCCTGATCAGATCTGCCTTATCCTGAAGCTCTGCGTCTTTCAGGAGCTCTCTCATCTCAGCTTCCGTAAATCCAAAGTATCCGCTAAAGCGCTTATCCAGCACAGAGTATGATGCAAAATTGTTTGTACCCGTAAAGATGCTCTCCTTGGCAATTCGCAAGCAACCGGTTATCACAGCAAATTGCAGGTACTCATTGTCCTTCAAGGCTGTTCCCATAATGCCGCGGATTACCCCCAGCATCTTTTCATAATATACGTTCTTAATTCCCCCACCCTCATTTGCCTTTGCCAACGGCACATCATATTCATCGATCAGCAGAATCACCTTTTTCCCATATACAGCATGCATGATACGCATGATCGTTTTGAGCGAATTATTGACTTCATCTTCATCCGCCGCCTTGGACTGTAATCTGTCAAAAAGCTCAACATCGTATCGGTTAATTCCCTTTTCCTCTGTCAAATCCGCTATTTTCTTGCATACATCCGCTATCCTTGTTTGCAGCATCTTGTATGCACTCTCAAAGGTAAGGCCTTCAATATCCTTAAAAGAAATAAAAAGTACCGGGTACTTATTCATCCATTTCTCACAGAACGTCACATGCCTTGTTATGTTCAATCCCTCAAACGCCTCTTTGCTGTCCAATCTTACACTGAAAAAATTCTCCAGCATGCTCATCATAAGTGTTTTACCAAAACGACGAGGTCTAGTAAACAACGTTACTTTATTATCTGTCTTTTCCACCAGCTCGTAGATGAACTCCGTTTTATCTACATAATAGTTCCCCGCCGAGCGCAGATCATCAAAATCTGATTTTCCTACACCTACCCTGATAGCCATGTCAAAAAAGCTCCTCTCTTTCTGATTTCTCTGTTCATTTTCATAATATTCGCCCATATGACACCTCCTTGCTTTTATTTGATATTGAGAAAGTATAAAAGCATTCGAAATCTCAGATGTGCTTTAGAAAGAAACAGAAAAACTACTGTGATTGAGAAATGTCTAATGCTTTGACAAAATTATAGCATTCCGGATTTATTGATGCAACAGGTAAATATACTGAACAATTTTCAATGACATCTGGTACAGTAGAAGGGTGTCTACTCCCAAATGAAACGGTCGGAGGTGATAGCGGAACAGGTAATCCTCCATCAGTATCAACATCCGCTCCCCTCATCTGCAAATAATCCCCACAAGCCAGGAATCGCTTTGAGTTCACAACTGCCATGTCTCCTGTTCTCTCAAACTTTAGTTGTTTAGAGTCAAACCTTTAAGCCGACTCTTTTGAATAATCAAAATCTCTTTTCAATTTATACATTTATTAGCGTCCTTGCAAGTTTTTTCCTCTTACCCCTCTATCTGTATAATTTCTTCCTTCCGCACAATATATCGCTGATTCATGACCCATACACGCAGCAATCGTTCCGTCAAAAATGCCAAATCATAAATGAAATTTTTCTCTTCACATTGTTCCCATAACACAAAAATCTATTGATACACCGTTTCATATACCGACAGCTCCGGAAGTTCGGATAATCGTACCCCCTCTAACCGCTTTTCTGATGCGATCTCACATCCCATTGCCTGACGCCCCACTGCGCCGCAGCGTACCAGAAACATCCCCACATCAAGAACGGACGTCGGATTCAATTGTTTGATAAGTTCAAAATATATGTATATGTCGTTGCCTTTGGTAATAATCATGTCATTCCTCTGTATTTTGTTTATTGATACATGTCAATCTTTCTACCGCTCTCTCATATTTCCCGCATTTTTCATAATAACTACGGGCCGCGTCAACATCTCCCAGACATTCCCGTATGATGCCGGCATTATAATACGCCAGATAAGAATTGACGCCTACCATGCGGGATGTCTTATATTCTGCGGCCTTCTCAAACTCTGTAACCGCATCGTCAAACCGCTCATTATTCATGTAAATCAAGCCCATCAAAAATTTAAAATCTGCACTGTCTCCAAACTCCTGATAGATATTCTCCAACAGCAGAGCCGTCTCAACCTGACCTACCTTCAGAAGTGCATATCCGTAGGTCTCAACCATATCAATGACATATTCTAATTTTGGATTCAGATCATATCCCAATGCCAGTTCAAAATACTGAATCGCCTGTACATAGCTGCCTGCCATATAATAACTCTTTCCCAACTGATATAGGATATAGGTATCCTTGAAATTCTCCTCCCGTTCTTTTAGCAACAGTTCAATGTTTCGCTGTGCTTTCTTGTTTCGTTCTTCTTCTGTCCCGTCATATCCTGTGTGGATAATTGTCACAGGCGCAAGATATGTTTCATACTCCTTCTTCGATAAAGCCACTACCTGTTCATGAATACGCCCCTCATAATGAAATAATTCCCTGGAAAAAATTCGATTGATATATTCCACATTTTCTATCCTCTGCCCATCTCTCGTAAGCACATTATGACGGCAGATCCGGCCCACCTGTTCCGGGCACTGCTCCAACATTCTCAAAAGGCCTTTTACATCTATTTCTGATAAATACTCATCACTGTCCAATATCATGATCCTATCATTTCCGGCTTTTCTGATTGCAAAATTTTTTGCCGCAGCAAAATCATCACACCAGTCAAAATCATAGATTGCTGAGGTATAGGCTTTTGCCATTTGCTTTGTATCATCCGTGCTCCCGGTGTCCACAATCACAATTTCAAAGGGATACGCCTTCAATGTCTGCAAACATTTTTCTAATTTTTTTGATTCATTTTTAGTAATAATACACACAGATAAAACTTGATTCTTTTTGTCCATATTCATTCCTTCCAATAATTTTAGTTCTTTTTTTGTAAATTAGGACATAGGTTGCTTTTTCCCTTTTCTATACTATATAATAAGAACAAATTCATAACAAGCGATTCTTTGCGATCTATTTTAGGGGGCATTATGAATATTTTATTTTACGTAAGCGCTTAATTTTCAGCCGTTGATAGAAAAATACCCGGCTACTTTTCAGCAGCCGGAGCACCTTGACAATTCACATATGATTAATTCCCGTTGCTTGCATGGCGTTTGATTTCGGCTTTCACGTTTTCATTCCATGATGCCAGGAGTTCTAACTCTTCATCGCTCATCCTATCATTTGGAAGTTTCTCAAGTAGATAAGTCAGATAGTGATAGACGTTTACTCCATTTGCTTTTGCCATTTCTACCATCGTGTATACGATAGCACTGGCCTGAACTCCATTAGGAGTGTCACAAAACAGCCAATTTTTGCGGCCAACTGTAAATGGCCGGATGGCGTTTTCGCTGAGTTATCCACATATGAGAATAAGCATCAGAACGTGCACTGAGAAATTTTACTATTGGACGCAAAAACTGGGTAACAATCAACACCATCCGTGGAGCGCAGGCAAGTGCGATCATTTATATCATTACAGAAACAGCACGAGCAAACAATTTAAATGTCTATTACTACATCAAGCACTTGCTGACAGAGTTGCCAAAATTTGTGGATGAAAACAGAAATATAGGTCGATCAATACTGGATCCGCTCATGCCGTGGTCTAAAAGCCTGCTGGCTGATTGCTATAGCGAGTGTGTGAATAGTTTTCTGTAAATACAGATCTTCTATGATAATCATAGGGCAGATGGCTCAGATCCGCTGTCTGCAACCTTCACGTCTGTTATTTCTTGTACAGCCTCTTCGATTAAAATCTCAGGGTGCTCAGACTTGATTTTCTCAAGCACCATTAAGTCCTTCTTTGAAAAAACGAACCTGATTGCTGCACTGGACTGCTTTGTTTTTTGACTTCGGCTCAATTCCCAGTGCCACATCTAAAACAGCATCAAAAAAATCGTACCCGGTCGACAACTCGACTAGAGACGCCCCTATGTTATCTCCACCCATTCTTCCTCCAATCTCTATCAGCTTAATATTGCCTTCTTTTGAAATCTTAAGCTCTGAATGTGAAGCACCATACTGAATATTCAAACTGTTTAATGCATGTGAAACAACAGCTTCTACTCTTTCTAACGTAACGTCATCTACCGATGCTGGTTCCAAATGACCTGTCCCAATAAAATAGGGCGAACCAATCGTGTATTTTTGAGTTAACGCAAGAAAATGATGGTTTCCCTTCCAGGATATATACTCCACGCTATACTCTTGACCTTTGACATATTCTTCAACAAGAGCACATTTCTCAAAACCCTTTTTCTTCGCTTTTTGAATTAATGGCTCTTGTAAATTAGGAAGCGCCAATTATGGCAATTTTTTCATTTCTTCCAGTGCATCCTCCTCTATAAAGACTTCATCTATCACATTAGCAACATACTAATAAACTATTAAATGCAACTAGAAAGTTAACACAGATATTAATCCCATTTTTCTCCAACTCGTTTATAATTCCTTTCTTACAAGGATTGTAAAATCATAAATTCCATAGTCATGCAGCAATGCCACATTCTTCGAAAAATTCTTCTTGCAATAATCAAACAAATACAGGGGATCCGCATAATATAAATAATCCTTCATGTATTCCACATCGGAATACTTTGTTAAACAATTAAAGGCGAAACCCTTGACAGCAACTTGATTGAACATATGGATTGTTTCAACAATATACTTCCTCCAGTCCTCATCAGACACGTCCGACTTGATATTAAAAATCCCACTGGAGACAATATAATCATGCTTGTCCTCAATATTATGTCCATGAAGGAACACTCCCCCATCCACCTTTCTCTTTGCCGATGCAATTACCTGTTCACTGGCATCCATTCCAACATAAGCAAAATTACTATACGACCTTCCTATGTACGCATATAGATCGCCCAGACCACATCCGTAATCACATACACTGAATTTTGAATTGCAATCCTCGGGAAGTATTTTGCATATTTGTTGAAATCTCACTTCCTGTGCCTCCACAGAATTCCAATCTGACACTTGCGGTCCGGTATGATATTCCTGCAGTTTTTCAGTGAAATACATATCTGCTTGTCTAATAATTCTCTCGTCAATCATCTTGTTTCCTCCCTTTCTTTAAGTATTCAAGTGCCTCTTCCCCCCCACCCACCATAAAAATCAAATCCAGAATAGATATTCCATGTTCAAACTCCCTGCCAATTTGAGGATACTCTGGATACCCACTATAGTCCATCCAACCGAGCTTTATGTTTTCTTCTTCAAACAGCTTTTGATCTATATAGGCCTTTGCAGCAGGTCCGGATAAATAATAATCGCCTCCCGCATCTTTGACCAATTGCACCAATCGCTCTGTCTTTCCATCTGCAAGATTGTAGTCCGAGCTCCATGTTATTCTCGTATTTATTCCCAGTATTTTGCATACCTCCTTTAGAAATAAGTAGTTTACATGACTCAAGTAGTCCTCACCTTGGCATTTATCATAAACTTCAAAAATTATATCCTTATATTCTCTAAAGAATGGCGCTTTCCCATAGTTACACTGAAGTGCTTTTTTGTGCTCATCTATCCAATGCTTATCAAGAACCTTTGTTTCGTTTATCTTTTGATAGTATTTCCCTTTCACATCCACAGGTATAGTCAACCAAATAGGGCCATTCTTTGTCATAATCTTATTACGGTTCCGCCAATCTCTACGAGTATACTGCATATCATCATAGAGAATAAACTCATCTACCATGTTTATAATATCGAAGTACCCTTTCCACGGTATATAGTTTGATTGAAGAATGCCCACTTTTTTCATATCGTTCTCACTTTCCTGTTACGGTCATTATGAAACTGCCTCCTTGCATGCAACAATAATTCTGCTGATATAAAGCGTTAAATTCAACATCATTTTGTAAGAATTGTCTCTTTACATTCCCAACTCCGACAATGTCTGCTCTATCACAACATCGTTTTGACCATATAAATAATAAAGAAGCTTCACCATCCGATACTCCATTTGTAGAGATCTATCCTGCCAATGTTTATTATGAAGTGTATCAGGGGTTTCCTCCATGATCGTTTTGCTCATGTCCTTAAACAACTCTTTTGAAACCCGAAACCCTCGCTGTTTCATAAAATATATGGATTCAACATAATACGAATGAACAAAATAAAGTTCAATCTCATCATAGAATTCTGGAGAAAAAGGTCTTTTTTTCATATCATTCCATACAGCCAGTTGAACCATCATATGCTCATAAATTTTATCGGGATCATTCATATGTTGTAATGTCGTGCCCTCCGGATTCGTTCTATAGTAATAGGGAGCTATTTCCGTAACCGCAACCTTTTTGACATAGAATTTCAACGGGTAGGTAAATAATGGTTCCTCATAGGTAACTCCTTCTGCAAAGTGTGTGGACGCTCTCTGTAAAAATTCTTTTTTATAAATTTTCGTTGTACAGCTCTCATTCAGAATCATTGAATTAAGCAAATAAATTCTTTTTTCTTCTTTTTTTGAAAAATCATAGACAGCATATGTCACATCATCAATTTTCTCATCCTTATCCTCATAATGCTCTCTACCCTGATACCGGAATTGCACGATATCAAATGTACCACTCGTCACAATCCGATCCAAATGCAGAAACATGTCCCGGTGAATCCAGTCATCCGAATCAATAAAGGAAATGTAATCACCAGATGCGTATTGTAATCCAATATTTCTGGCACGACCCTGTTTTCCGTTTTTTTCGCACAATATCAGCATTACCTGATCGGGATATCGGTTTTCTATTTCCCTCAAAATAGGAATCGTTTCCTGATCTGTGGAAGCATCATCTACCAGAATCACTTCAAAATGCTCAAATCCGTATGATTGACACACAATGGAATCAATGCACTGATGAATGACTCGTGCTGAATTATAACATGGAATTATTATACTATATTTTGTCATAGAATCCCCTCTCATAACAATGCCAGTCGCTCTGCCGCTCTCTTATATCTCTTTTCGTGTTCCTTCTATGGATTGCTCATTATCATTCTTCCGGATTAATCGTACAAAATCCCAAATGTCGTCCACAATATCATCATAATCAATATTTTTCTTCAAGGTTTCTTCGCCATAACCCGTTCTGACCAACACCGTCCTGATTCCGGCATTTTTTCCAAATTGAATATCTGTTTCCCTGTCACCAACCATCCATGAATGATTGATGTCAATCGGGAAGTCAGACATTGCCTGCTCAATCATACCGATTTTAGGCTTCCGGCAGTTACAATTGATTCGATACTTTTCTATTTTTCCGTCTATATGATGTGGACAATAATATATTTCATCCACACCCGTCTCCGCTTTTAATCTGTCATGAAGCTGTCGTATTTCCTCCTCGGAAAATAGTCCTCTTGCAATCCCGCTCTGATTCGTTGTCACGATCACAAAATAACCCATCCTGTGAATATCCCGGACTGCTTCTGCAACTCCCTCATATAGCTCCACTTCATCGGGCATTGAGATTCTTTTTCTTTCAATAGTCAGTACCCCGTCTCTGTCCAAAAAAACGGCAGGATATCTACTTTTTTCCACTTTTTTCTCGCTCCATAATCGTGTCCACCGCCTGCTGCAGCATTACATTGTGAATTGATTCAACCATTCCGTATTTTTCGCATGGAACATAAATACTGACATGGCTCATACTTTTTGCTGTATTGTCCGCCTGAAAGCCGGTAAAGGAAACAACTCTGCCTTTTTTTTCCTTCGCCGTTTCAATCGCTTTGACAATATTGGGAGAGTTCCCCGAGCTGCTGATTGCGACCAACAGATCGCCTTCCTTCATCAGCATTTCCAGCTGTTTTGAAAACACATACTCATACCCATAATCATTGCCCAGACATGTGATTACCGAGCTGTTGTATAAGCTGCAGGTATTCATCCCTCCGTTCTTTAAAAAATCTGCCGTCATATGGCACGCTATGGCCGCGCTTCCCCCATTTCCTATAAAAAAAATGGTTGTTCCTTTTCTTTTGTGCTCAAGGAAAATATTTACCAAATACTCCATCCCATCATCATAACTCATCTCTTTATCACTGCTGTCCCCAAAAACCCGAACCTCATTGATGATTTGATTTAACTCATTTAGGTAACTCACTTATTTCCTCCTTTTGCAATTGCTTTTCCAGTATATGCGGAACCTCTTTTAAAAATCTCTGTATAAAGGAATCAAAGGTCATATGTTTCAGAGCTGCTTTTCGCTCTGCTTCCGCCATGCATTTTCTCTCCTCCTCATGTTCCAAATAATAATGGAGCTTTTCAATCAGATCATCCCGCCCATTGTACATGACAAAATCCCTGTCTTCCTCCAGCTGCATCCTCAGGTCAACCCAGTCAGCTTCCGGCGGCAAATAATTAGCCAGATAAAATCCCCCACTCATCATCGCCTCTCCGGCTCTTGTTGCCGCTGTGCAAACCGAATTACTTCCAAGCACAATTTTACTTGCCTGATATATTTTAGACAGAATTTCTCCATTTGGTGCCGGTCCCATAGCATAGGGTCGAAACCTTTCTATTTGATTCCAACCATTTCCCCAGAGCTTCAAATTTTCAAATCCCGCATCCAAAATCCAATGCGCCAAATTCTCCCGGAATGTCCATTGCCCATAGGTTGTTGCCATATGATTGACCAATGGCATCAAATCATCCTTATCCGAAACAACTCCCTCATACTTTTGCCATTCCTTGAAAACATACTCTGCAAAAGCCTTCTCTCCACATAATGGTTTTCCTGTTTCATATAGCATCTGATAATAATCCATGTGCAAGGAACGCAGTGTGTTGCTTAATTCTTCCGGTATATCTTTCAACAAATCCAACATAGCCTTTTCAGAAGGCGTAAAATGACACACTATAGCAATATCTGCACCATATGCCTCCCATTCCTGCGGCGATAACTTATAGGGTTTATAAATCAATGGATTTGTCGGAACAGATGCATCCATCATATCAATATCCCTATATATGTCTGTAAGTTTTTTCCATGAATAGAACTGATTGATTACCACATCTGTGGCTAACAATTTGGAAGGTGTTTCCGGATTCATGATATCGGGAAGCGGATCTTGAATCCAAGTTATCCAAACTAATTGTTTTGGAACATCTATCTCTTCAAACCGAAAATGATCCACACAGACAACGACATCCGGTTTCAACCGATTGATTTGAGCAATTAATGAAACCGGATTGACTCGCTGTAATGCATTCTCCTCCTTAACAACCACACATTTACAGCCCGCCCTACATGCCGCATCCGCCATATCTCTAAAATAATATTGTACTGCTGTTGTAAACCGACTGGTAAGAAATAAAATTCTGGGCAATCCGTTTTGTATATTCTGAATAATCTGTTCGGCATTTTTTTCGTAATATAAGTTAATTTCTTCTTGCGATTGACAAAAAAGATGTTTCCTCTCATCTGTCAACGACTGTATAAGATCCCTACATTTCTCACTCATATATGGAAAAACAAGAGTTGGTAACGGGGTCATTTCATTTTTAAAGTAATTATTGACGGAAGCAGCACCTATCAGATAAACGATTCTTTTTTCCTCAATCATGGTCTGCAAATCAACAAGCCGGAGAAAAACCGCAAATCCGTCCTTCTCCCACATAAGATAAAATGGAAGCTCCATATCGAGATATTTTCCTGATTGTCTTGTCACTTTTTCAAAATGGAGAATGTCGGCAATCCACATACATTGTTCCACAAGTATCACTGTATCCGGTTTTCCTTCAAAATGAAATGTTACTGCTTCGATCCTCCGAAATTGATCCTTTCCGGCATCATACCAAATACAATACTCATCATCATACCACAGCGGGAATACCTTGGAATCAGTCTGCTCGCCGTCTTCATACAGATAAGGATACTCTCGCAAGAGGTCTCTGTTTTTGTTCAAAGTTTTCTCTAACAGCTCAGCATTTGGTTGATAATACGCTTCCAGTAAAAAGTCCTTTATTTGCGAATCCTTGTTCACGCTGTATACTTCACAAAAATCCAGCAATGCCTCCCGATCCATGTGCTGACGAAATTCGAACTGCGCCTTTTCGAGCAAAATATCCCCATTGTCCGGCAATGCCCGGATTAATTGATCCAAAAAAGCTGTCGCTTCTTCAATATTTCCGCGTTCTTCCAGCTGATGTATCGATTTTAGCAACTCTTGTAGTTCCTGTCCCATTCTATCCTCACAATCCTGTAGCACTTATCACACATTTAATACCGTATTGACAAATTTCAGCAAATCCACTTTTTTTACCGACTCTTTATTTCCCAAAACCCCTGTTTTCAAAGCCCCTGCCGCATTTGCAATTAAGGTAGAAATCTCTACCGGCAATTCCTTATAAGCACATAAGGAAGCCAGTGAATAAAATGCATCCCCTGCGCCAATGGTATCTTTCACGGACAGAGTCAAAGCAGGTTCATGCACAAGAAAATCCTTCTGCATCCCAATCGCCCCCTCTGCTCCTACGGTAACCCATACACATTGCCCCTTCAACTGCTCTTTTAACTTTTGAAGCAACTCCTCCCGTCGACTCAATTCCTGCCCGAAAGCAAGTCGGAGTTCCCGCTCATCCAACACAAAGGAATCCGCACGACCATACTTTGTGATAAGATTGGTACCCATATTCGCAGAGTTGCTCTGACAATTCACTGCCAGATAATTAGATTTATTTTCTAATATCTCAATTGCTTTTGCATCGATCAGACCATGTCCAAAATCTCCAACAATTACCATGTCAAACTGTGATGTCAATTCATTTAACTTTTCATGAAATGCCCGATAATCAAATCTCTTTTTTTCGCCTCTTTTCATCAAATGATTGATCGAAAAAAGCTTGTCAAATTCCTGTCGGTGTGGATTTTCTTTCAAAAATCTGCGCTTCACAGGAGTTGTAAAATGCTCATCCTCTATGATCTCCAGCTTTACACTTCCCATGTTTGCATAGATATAATCCCGAACTCCCTGTTCCGTTCCGATCATCGAACAATATGTGACATGATCCGAAAAATTTGCCACATGCTTTGCAATCGCCAATGCTCCTCCCGTATAGCGTTCTTCATAATCGTAGAACGTGGAAAGGCTTGCATCCTTCATGGTCAGCCCCTGTACATTGCAGAACACATACTCATCCAAAATCACATCCCCAACCACCAGAATTTTTATATCCCGAAACGCTTCCATCCGGTTTCTGATCTGCTGCATCAGATCCTGTCCGTATTTTTCTTTCAGACGAATGGAAGTCTCTAAAACCTTTGGAGGCAATGCCGAAAAATAATGGTTCAAGAGCTTGCTGGAGCTGTATACATCCCCTTTGGTGTAATAAACCGTCCCACCATACTCGCGCACAATATCTTCTTCGCTGCCGATGTTTCCGGTCAAATCATTTTCAGCCGTCTGATATTCACTGCCCTTCGCATAGACATCCGGCTGCACATAACGGATAATGTCATGAACGGTTACCGCCTCACTCAGCATGCAGTAATCCACTGCCTCAATCTGAGACAGAAACTGCAGTCTCTGCTGATCGTTGAAAAAGGGGCGTCCAGGTCCTTTGTTTACATACCTTGCCGCTGTTACGGAAACAACCAGAATATCTCCACATTTTTTGGCATCTAAGAAATGTTCCACATGACCTAAATGCAGCAGATCAAACACCCCATGGCATAATACAATCCGTTTTCCCTGCTGTTTGATTTCTTTTCTTATTTCTGCAAACTGTTCCTTTGTAACGATTTTATCTTTCATCATATTTCCTTACTTGCCTAAATATTTGAACCAATCTGCCGTTGCATCCTTTATAGTATCGGGAGTCCATACCGGCGCTTCCCGCCAATATTCGATATGATCCAAAATATACTGCACCCCTTCTTCTAAGCTGACCTTTGGATGCCAATTTAACATTTGATTGATCTTCTTTGTGTCCGCAAAGGTACAGTCCGGCTCTCCCGGTCTTTTCGGAATATGGACTACATTTTCTTCCGTTCCCCCTAAAAGCTCCACCAACCGGTTGACGGAATACGTATGCTCGCTGCCCACATTAAATCTCTCGCCGACGATATCGGACTGTGCCGCCGTATAAAATGCATCCACAATATCCGTAACATAGGTAAAGTCCCTTGTCTGCTCCCCGGTTCCAACTACCGTATAGGGCTTTCCTGCCAGCTTTTGCCCTAAAAATACGCCAAAAACCGCTCCATAAGTGCCCGATGTTCTGGACCTTGGCCCATATACATTAAATAAACACAGTGAGACAACCGGCAGCTTATACACATGTGCGTAATGCAACGCCAGCTCCTCTCCCAGTCTCTTGGTCAATGCATATGGATACTCCGGCCGAATCGCTGCATTCTCATCTGTCGGAAAATGGTCAGGAATCCCGTAACAGGATGAGGATGCTGTATACAGAAACCGTTTTACATGCGCCGCCTTGGCTGCCTGCAGAACAGAAAATGTTCCATCTACATTGGAATGAAAATAATCCTCCGGTCTCTGAATGGACGGTACAATATCCGCTAACGCCGCAAAATGAAAAACCCAGTCTACATCACGAAACAACGGAAGGATCTTTTCATAATTACATATATCCTCCTGCACAATGGTCAAATGACTATTTTCTTTTTGATGCTCCAGATTTTCTAGTCTTCCGGTACTACAGTTGTCAATTACAGTGACATCATGTCCCTCTTTCAGAAGGCGGTCAACCATATGTGATCCGATAAAGCCACACCCGCCGGTTACTAATGATCTCATTTCATTCCCCCTTGTATGACAATTTTTATGCTACAAAATAAGCATACCATCCACAGCCATTATTATCAAGTTCTGTTGTTACGTCTTCAGCATCTCCACGATGTAACGAGAATCCAGATGATAATGCTCTCTCAGATCCTTCCGATTCGCACAAGTATCCACACATGATTCCAATCCCAAACGCTTCAGAGGAACGCCCAATCCCTCTTCCGCGACAATTTCAGCAATAGCACTGCCAAGTCCACAATAGATACTATGCTCTTCTATCGAAACCATCAGTTTGCATTTTTTCCCGTAATCGATAATCAGTTCCCGGTCTATCGGTTTGACCGTAGGCATATCAACAACCGCTACAGACAACTGACGCTCCTTCTGTAGATGTTCCGCTGCTTTTAATGCTTCTGATGCTACAGAGCCCATTGCAAAAATCGCGGCATCCGTTCCCTCCCGAAGTACATAACCTTTTCCAACCTCAAACACAAAATCATCGGTATAGTACTCAGGCTCTCCAAATCCCTCTAAACGAAGATACACAGGACCTGTGTGTTGATATGCGTATTCTGTTGCCTTTTGCGCCATGATCGGCGTAGACGGCGTAATCGTGATCAGATTGGGCAAGGGCCGTAGCAATCCCAATTCTTCCGTCCCCTGATGAGTCGGTCCCATACTGCTGCTGACCAGGCCCGCTGACCGCCCCAAAAATTTCACATTCTGATTGGGGATACACACATCATTCCTAAGGAATTCATAGCCATGCATTGACATAAAATTTGTAATGGTATATAGAAATGGAATTTTTCCACATGATGCCAATCCGGCTGCGCTGGCGATCATATTCTCTTCTGCTATGCCATACTCTATGTACTGCTCCGGGAAATGTTCCAATATATGCTGATAAATTTCATTGCGATTATCCGCTGTGACCGCCAATACATTCCGATCCCTTTGAACCAGTTCTTCTACGACTCTCGTTGCTGCGTTTCTCATATCTTCTCCAATTCCGCCCGTTCAATTCCAAGCTCCCTACAAACAATATCCCATTCATGATCCCTCGGTGCGCGGCTATGCCATTCCGGTTTATTTTCTGCCAGAGAGAGTCCTTTTCCCTTGATGGTTTCCGCAATGATTATCGTTGGACAACTTTGACTCCCTTTTGCCGTAAGAAAAGCGTCGTGCAGCTTTCCAAAATCATGTCCATCCACCGAAAGGACGCTCCATCCAAACGCCTCCCATTTCTCTTTGATCGGCTCGAGGGGTGATAATTGTTCAACCCGATCGCTGGCCTGCAGCTTATTATAGTCGATAATCACAATCAGTTTATTTAATTTCTCTTTGCCTGCAAATTGAACCGCTTCCCATACAGAGCCTTCCTCCGATTCTCCATCTCCCAATATCACATACGTGTAAAAATCCTTATGATCAAGCTTTGCCGCCATCGCCGTTCCTGTTGCAAAGCAGATCCCATGTCCCAGTGCTCCTGTCGCCGTTTCAATCCCCGGAAGTGCGACATTCGGATGCCCCCCCAAAAGCGAGTCCTTCTGATAAAAACTGCCCAATGCCTCTCTGGGAAAATACTCTGCCTTTGCCAATACCGCATATAATGCAGCACAGGCGTGCCCTTTCGACAAAATGACGCGATCCCGGTCCTCTGAAAACCGCTTTTCATAGTCAATAATTCCATCAAAATACAGCTCTGCAAAAATATCAACACAGGAAAGCGCAGGTGCAAAATGTCCTGTTTTCGAGATATAAAACATCTTCGCTATATCGATTCTCAATTCTCTTGCAATTTGCTCAATTTCATTATTTCTATGATCCATCTTTCCTCACCGCATACAGTACAGAATCTATCGGCAATTCTGTGTAATGTCTCAAATAATAATCATAATCATCTCTCAACTCATGAATAGAATTAATGAGCGTGAAAATGTCCTTTTTTTTGTGATATACCGCTATAGCCAATTGCGGATAATTTCGAACAATTGTCTCGTGTGCTCCCAAAAGCATTTCTTCCTCATATCCTTCAATATCTGCTTTTATATAGGTCACACCGGTTTCCCTCACGATATTATCAACACTTTTTACTTCGACTTCTGCGTTACCCATCTCGTCCACCGCAGATGTCCAGGTGCCGTCAGAGCTGAACCTCAAAACTCCATCCTGCGATGCTACACCACATTTCAGGCAGGCAATGTTTTTCATTTGTTTCGTATTAACCTGCAATCTTCGATAATTTTCTTCGTCCGGTTCTACTGCATAGACCTTTTCATATTTTCCATGTACTGTATTACAAAACTGATTCACGGTATCTCCGGTATATGCTCCCAAATCCAGAAAGATTTCCCGTTCTCCAAAAGTAATTACGTTTGGGTCAAAATACTGAAGTCGGGGAGAATCCTGAATTTCACGGATCAGACTGCGATCTCTGCTAATCTTATACTGCAATAAATTTCGAAAGCATTTTCTTGACTTTTCATCACTTAGCAAACCATAGGCTTTGTGAATCAATTCTTCCTTCGATTGATAATATTCGTAATAGTCAAGTTCTTTTTCCCATAAGTAAAATTCTGTCCATACAACTCTTTTCAATAAGTCTTTCGATAAATCTTCCAATCTTTTCATCAGTCTGGATGGACCAAAGGATGATATTAAAATGGGATATTCTGCATATCGTTCTGTAAACAGCTCCTCAGTCGGAAGAACGGTCTTTCCGCAATATCCTGCCTTTTGTTTTTTCTTGTCATCGTCCACAAATGCAATGACAGGTATTTCATACTGTTTCAATACCGACATATAATTCTTCCCACACAGGTCTGCTCCGAATAAGACAACCGGCATGTTTCTTTTCTTTAAATCTGTCAATACACGTAACATCTTGTTTTCTTGTTTTTCTATAAAATCAATCATAAATCACCTTCCAAAAAACGGCTTACCACATCCGCTGGTGTGCTCTCCGGATAGCCCATAGATACCGCCCGGGAGGCATCCAGCCAGAACGGAGCCCGATCTCCTTTCCCAACAAGAATCTCGCTTCCTGATTTTAATTTCTCTTTTGTTCTCTCTACAATTTCCCCAATCCGGTTCCCTTTCGAACACGCTAAAACCAAGGTGTCATATTCCCATTTTTTCCTATCTATCAATTTGCTGATAAATACAGATATCTGATAAACATCCACAAAATTTGTTGTGACAAACTCCGGCGAATAAATCGTTACGGGGGCGTTCTGTTTCATTTTCTCTATCACATTGGTAATCCAAATTCCCCTCGCTCCATTCCCTAAGATGCCCGGCATTCTTAAGCTAATGCCTTCCACCGATCCACACTCTCTGAGCATTCTTTCCGCAATCTCCTTAGACTGTCCATAGGGATCGGGATTGATATGGTCGCTGTCTTCATGAATGCGTTCTTCCCGAAACTCTCCATATACTCCAATAGTAGACAAATTAATCATTCGCGGGATACCCTTCGCCTGCGCAAAAGATAACAACTGTTCCATGGCGTCAATATTGTCCTGCTTATACTGAAGAACCGTAGAATTCCTATAGGGGAGTGCGCCTGCCGTATGTATAATCAGTTCAAACTCCTCATGGATTGTAATCGGCTTAGATAAATCACACACAACGGTTCGGACCTCTTTGGCAGAAGACGTTCTTCGAACCGTCCCAACCACCTCATGCCCGACATGTGTTAAGTAAGCTGCAACGTAGTTTCCCACCATTCCGCCGGCACCGGTCACAAGTATTTTCATATTGATCACTTCCTATATAAAGTTGATATGATCATAATTTGCATCAAAATATGCATTGATCAATTGATTTCTCTCCTGATATGCGCAAAAATTTCTGCAGCTTTTTTTCGGGTTCAAGGTTTTCAGCCGCTGACGGGTTTCATCGGAATACCACAGTTCCTGAAAACCCCGTTTATGCAAATCTCCTAATAACGCTCCGGAATCATAGGCACGCGTATGACACAAATATACACACTGATCTGCCGCAATTACCGTAACCATTCTACAGGTATAACACGTTTCAAATGGCTGCTCAATGTCATTTTTGTCCTGCCAGTCATTCTCATAATTATTGATAATCTGAAAGTTATCAGACTCATAATCCTGTTTTGCCCGATGAATCTGTGCGATTACATCATCCTTGATCGCCAAATGATAATTGGGCTCTCCCGCCACCATTGCCGCAAATTTCACATTATTGATCCCTAACTTTTTTAAGAACCCGGCAGCTGCATATACATGATTACAGTTGGCTTTTGAAATCACGAAGTTTACCCCGAAAACACAATCGTATTTTTTATTTTCGGCAAAGCTTTTCATATTGTCACACACTGCATGAAAGGCTGCTTCAGACACATTCCTCAAATTCATATATTCGTGTGCTATCGGGGAATCAAAGGATATGCGCACCCATTTTGCATCATAAAACTCCTTTGCAATGTCTCCACGTAAAAGCTGTCCATTGCTGATCAAAGATAAATCCATTCCATAGTCCTTTATCATTCTTACCGCATCGAGAATGTGTGGATAGGTCAACGGCTCACCTCCGCCGGACAATGTGATGGCCTTGACTCCCATATGATGCATATCCTCAAGAATTTCCTGCAGCTTCTCCCAAGGGATCATGTCCGCATGAAGAATAGTGTCTCTATTCTCTGTCTTCTGGCTTGTATCCCCGGAACCGTATGTACAATAAGCGCAGTGATGATTGCAGATATTTGTGGGCTTCAGCCGCACATAAACCGGTGCAAATCTTTCCTCTCTCTCAATTGCATCCAAAATATCCTTATGATGAAATATTTTTGCTGAACTATAAGAATTTGCCATTTATTTCTCCTCTTTTGGAACTGCGTATAGTACCGTCTCAATTGCTGTAGGCGAATAGTGTCTCAAATAATATTTATAGCGTGGATGCATTTCTTGAATCAACAGCTGCAGCCGAAACAGGTCTTCTGTGTAATGATAGACAGACACAGCTAAGATAGGCGTATCTCTTTGAATCGTCTTTTCCGCGCCTATCAGAGCATCGTATTCCGCTCCTTCAATATCCATTTTGATGAATGAAACTCTTTGACTGCCAAGTATGCCGTCCACAGAATCCACATCCAGCCATGATGTCCCTTGTTCTGAAACAAAGGAGTTTTTTGCATCATTCAGCTCAAATTTCAATTTTCCTTTTTCCCTGTATATTCCCGTTTTCAACAGCTCCATATTGGTCACAGCGCTCATTTTCGTCTGAAGCTTTTTATAGTTGATATCGCTTGCTTCAACCGCAATGATCTTCTCATATTGCCCATTCACATAGTCTATGAATCCTCTGCAGCTATCCCCATCATAAGCTCCCAGATCAAGAAAAACATGATTTTTTCTGCGAAGATCCAAACCCTCTTCCACCGGAAAATATTGCGGTTTGTCATATTGCTTATTTCCCAAAAAAGAGGAACTATCTCTGCTTATTTTATAATTAATCAGCTCCTCCATCCATCTTCTGGATGTTTCATCCTCCAAAAGAGCATATGCCTGTTCTATTTCGGTCTGATGATTTTTATACCACTGATAGGTTTCTTTCTCCCGGTCATACCGTCCAAAATCAAGCTCAACGTAATGATCCATAAGCCGAAGCATTTCCAGATTACGCTTCATGGATTCATTAAAACCGCTGGTAATAAAAATAACCGTGTGCTCATTCGGCGTTATTTCACGGATATCTCCTATCGTTTCTCCATCGATTTCTTCTCCTATCCTAAAATCATCGCAGATTGCAGCCACCTTGACATCACCTTCCCGAAGCAACGTCAAGGCTTCATGTCCGCAATAGCCGGCGCCATATAAAACAACCTCTGCCTTTTCGTCATGTAGTTTTTGTATTACCTTTAGTATTTTGTTTTCTTTATTGATTATATTTAGCATATTTGAACCTTTTCAATTTTCATTAGGCTAGGGCTTCCTATTCACCAATATCACTTAGTATATCGGGTTTTTTTTGAAAATACATAACCAATTATGATATATCATTCGCACTACATCTGATACTATAAAAATTAGAAATTTCTCTTACTTTCAAATATCTTCAAATACTCCATAAAGTTCCTCTTATTCTCCAGCGCAGTAGTCGTCGGTCTGCCAAGATCGTCTCTGGCTCCGATCGAACACTTTACTTCGATCAGACTAAGCGCTTCTCTGTTCCTGGCAGCCTCCAGCTCCTTGTCCAGATCATGAAAATTATCAACGCTCACAGCATGTGGGTAGCCGCATGCCTTTGCAATTGCCGCGATATCAATCCCTTCTGCCACGGTGGGCATACCGCCTACCGTCTCATGTGCCCCGTTATTGATCACCACATGGATCAAATTTTTCGGAGCATTCGCTCCCAGCACCGCCATTGCACCCATGTGCATCAGAACTGCCCCGTCTCCATCGATACACCAGACTCTGGTATCCGGCTTATGGAGCGCAATGCCAAGGGCAATCGAGGAGCTGTGTCCCATAGAACCCACCGTCAGAAAATCGTACTTGTGGCTCTGACCGTTTACCTCTCTGATCTCGAACAATTCCCGGCTGGCCTTCCCGGTGGTAGAAATGATTGGATCTTCTCCGGCCGCCCTGACAATACGCTGGATGATCTCCTCACGCAGCATCAAATGCTCATTCTCATATTTGACTTTTCCATCATAGGACAGTGCACCCTTGCGCACCACAAAGGCAACCGATTTCCCTGCTGCCAGCGACTCATGAAAACGCGTCATTACAGCTGCGAGCTCATTCTCCGTCGTATCCCTTCCGATCACAAACGCTTCGATATTCATATCCTCCAGCAGCCTGACCGTCACTTCCCCCTGATAGATATGCTGCGGCTCGTCATGGATCCCCGGCTCGCCACGCCATCCAATGACAAAAATCACCGGAATCGCATACACTTTATCATTCAGCAGAGACGCAACCGGATTGATCACATTGCCCTCGCCGGAATTTTGCATATACACCACCGGAACTTTTCCGGTTGCCAGATGATACCCCGCCGCTAAAGCGGTACAGTTTCCTTCATTTGCGGCGATCACATGGTGCTTCGGATCGATTCCGTATGTATGCATCAGATAATTACACAATGGCTTTAACTGCGAATCGGGAACTCCCGTATAAAAATCGGCTCCCAGTATTTCTATAAAATCTTCAACTCTCAAAACGATATTTCCCTTTCATCCTCTGAATCGTTTACAGCTCATCAATCAGCGTCAGAATATCTTTGATCGGCATCAGACGGTCATCCACCTCCTGTGCCCGATGATACTTTAAGATATCCTTTACCGTCTGCTCCATGGCAGGAAACGCGCTTCTGGTCAGCTGATTTGCATAGATCACAATATTTACCCCATGCCTGATCAACTCCTCCTCCGTGACGCTGTTAAACGAGGATGGCACAACCACAATGGGAGTTTCCCTGTCCGTTTCCCGGAATTGATCACAAAATTCCAAAATCTCTGCCGGATTCTTTTTCCGACTGTGAATCATGATTCCGTCTGCCCCTGCCGCAGCATAAGCTTCTGCTCTGGTCAGCGCATCTTCCATGCCCCGTTCCAGGATCAGACTTTCAATCCGCGCAATGATCATAAAATCATCCGTCAGCTGTATCCGTTTCCCTGCACGGATCTTCTCACAAAAATGCTCAATGGAATCCTGTGTCTGTTCTACCTCCGTTCCAAAAAGCGAGTTTCGTTTCAGTCCCGTCTTGTCCTCAATGATTACGGCAGACACCCCCATACGCTCCAACGTGCGCACGGTATAGACAAAATGCTCGATCAGTCCGCCCGTATCTCCGTCAAAAATGATGGGCTTGGTCGTGACCTCCATCACGTCATCAATGGTCCGAAACCGGGAGGTCATATCCACCAGTTCTATATCCGGTTTCCCCTTGGCCGTGGAATCACACAGTGAACTGATCCACATGGCATCGAACTGATCCAGTTCTCCATGATTCTCCACCACAGTTTTTTCCACAAGCAAGCCGGTTAGACCACTGTGAACCTCCATCGTCTTTACAATGGGAGAAAGCCGGAGCAGCTGACGCAGGCGTTTCCTCCGGTATTCCGGCATCGAAAGTTTCTCTTTGATCTGCTGATCGATCCGCTTTACCTCCTCACTGTATGTATACGGCACATCAATGACCTGTCCCCCATACTCCTGCAGTAGCACTTCCGCATTATCGCGAAGCGTCCGCAGGGGACCTTCACACCAGTTATCTCCGTGTATGATATAATCCGGCCGGATATCCCGCACCACCTGATTATACAGGATGTCCTCCTGCACCACCACCTCGCTCACGTCAGAAAGCTCCCTTACCAGATTCATCCTCTCCTCAAAGCTGATGGTGGGAAACCGGTTGAATCGGATCATCGCCTCGTCCGTCAATATTCCTACAATTACGTCCCCATATTTTTTTGCCTGTGAAATCAGATTCAGATGTCCTTCGTGAATGACATCCGTACAAAAACATGTATATACTTTCTTCATATTTGTATCCTCTACCTAATAATAAACCAGCACCCAGCGCTTCGATAGATCGAACAACTTTCAAATGTACTCTATTTAGTAATTTATTTTTCGTTTCCACGTTCCTTATACAAGTACACATCAAAAACAAATTCATTATTCCAATATCCATTCACATTCGTGTCAAAAAAATCAATCTCCAAATTCTTCTCCTTTGCAAAATCTATAAAAAATTCTTTTCTGTAAAAAAATTTGGGAAGATTTTTATATCGTTCATCATAATTTTCAATCGTCCTTCTACGATATTCTAAGAATCTATCTTTCTTCCGAATATCATGTAAATCCAACAGGCCAACGCTATATCTGGCCTTGTCTACCATCCGCTCTAAAACATCTTTGGCATATTCCTCTCCGGAGAAATATGAAAACACACTATTGGCAATCGTTGAATCATATTTTATCTCCGTTGAAATTTCTCTTGCTTCCCCCAAAATCAGCTCTAATACGTCGACATGACCAAATACCTCTTTTGCAATATCAATAAGCGTCTTACTGTAGTCAAGACCGCCAATTTGAAGTCCTTCTTGAAAAAAAAGATATAAATTGGCGCCACAACCACAGCCCACGTCAAACACACTTCGTATTTCGTGTTTTTTTGAAAGTCTATGTAAGATTTCCTTGTGCTGATTAGCCCATGCCTCTGATTCCACTTTCCCGGTAATATCAAATCCATCGATTCTTTTTAATTCCTCGAAGAATTCTTGCGTATTCTCACGACTTATTTGATCCAGATTACCTGTGCGTTTTTCCCATACTTCTTTCCATTGATAATTCATTTGCATTCAATCTCCTGTATACTTTTGTCCAACCATGTTTCATAGTGTTAGTATATCTTTTTACATATTAATTTGGATTCTTCACATCTGTATTCTCTACCTCTCATATTTAATGAGAATCCTCACATCGTTTTCTGTTATAAATAGTCCTGTGACGCTTTAATATACTCTCCGAAAGTTACAGGCAACCCATGCCTTTTAATCACATCCGCACAGTATTTTTTATAAATTGATTAAATCATGCAAAGCAATTTTCTTCAACGGTGTTATCATAGGCAATTACCCTCGCTTTGCATTGATAATTGAGAACAGCTCATCATCATCATCGTCATCGTCGTCCACTTCTGTGTCCTCAACAAGAAGCCCGTTGATCAGATTCATGTTCAGATTCAGCTTTACAGCGTCCTCCAAGATATCTTCTCGCAAAGCATTACCGGTAAAAAAAGCCTTCGCCATATCCTGATAGGTTGAACTGTACGGAAGGACATAACTATTCTCTGTACGGTACAATTCATCCACCCGTTTCCCAAAGATCTTTATCTCCTGTAAAACCTTTTTGATGAATTCATAATTTTCAATATATTTATCAATACTATCAATATAGTGTTCTTCTGAAAGTCTGTAGATTACAGCCTTTAACGGCATTTGATATTTTACAGTCATGAAGATGATTAACGTTGCAAAGCGATTAAAGTCCATCTCCTTCATACTCTTAACATTCATAGCCCGGGAATAATCTTGTACTTCGTGAAATAATGCCTCTTCCGGCAATAGAATCTCAGCAGCAAACCTGCATGCTCTCATTTCATTCACATCTTTAAGCATACCGAAGTCACAGATGTATGGGGTTTCCTTAAACCTCTGATAATCTCTCACATAATGATAATATTCATGTGCTGCTGTAAAAATCTGATTGGCCAATGGCTTATTTGCATTAAGAATAATATATGCCCTTTCTTTTCCCATGGTCGGAATATACAACATTCCATCAATCTTTTCCGAATCAAAGGGCACTAATTCAAAACGAATATTGCTATTCTGCTTTAAAATCCAATCGAACACACCCGTTCCCATCGGTGCCAACGCATAGTCCACTCTCTTCTCTCTGGCAAGTCTTTTGATATCAGCAATTTCATCAGGGGAAAGAGAAGCCGTATTAAAATCATATTCATTTTGATAATACTGCTCAAACAATTCATTATGATCAATCGATGACATGACTACCTCTCTTGGCCAGTAATTCATACTTCTCTTTGATTCGAATACGCTCGGCCATTTCCTCAATTTTAGCCTTATCAGACTCATCCAGACTTCCCATCAGATATAACAGAGCATCCGTTGTTGACTCAACAAAATACTCATCCGTATTTTTTCCCGATAAGCTGCAGATACGACTGAGAATATCAATTGTCGGCATTTGCTTGCCATTTTCTAACAAAGATAACGTAGGTCTTTTAATATCAAGCTTCTGAGCAAATGAAGCCTGTGATTCTTTTCCTCGTAGAGTAATTAAATCTTTGCAAAATTTCTCTACATTGAACTCCTTCATGACAACCCTCCTAAAAAAATGCACATGAGATATTCTAACAAAACAACCCCTCTTCGTCAATAAACTTGTCGAATTTCTCAACATTATTATATCCTTAGCATTCCCAATCTGACAAGAATTTTAACAAATTTTTTATGAATTTTTCATCTGCCCGCATGCGGGTTTTACTCATACTGAACAGGAATCCTCACATGATTTTCCTCCGATATCTTTCCCGGGTATATCGTAAAGCCCAGTTCGTCTAATCCCTTACCATACGAATCTCCATCTCCTAAGTTTACCAAGTAATAGTTACCTTCATTATATAAAAATCTTTTTCTGTTTTTCAAGTGTCAGGTTCCCGTAAATTGTAACTTGAAAATAAATAAATCTCTCTGCTTTTTATAGCGAAATATTCCTCGATGCGCCAGCGTAAAAGTCATGTCCGCGGAAAACTGTCTTGTTTTTGCTGTTAAATCGCATTATAATTGTATTAAAATTAATTTCAGGAGGCATCTATGAGTTATAAAAAAGCAGATGCTCTGATGCGGCATTTACGAGATAGTGGAATTTCAATACAGGGCTCCAAGCAGAAGCGTCAACTCATTAATACAGGATATTTTCATGGATACAAGGGGTATCGTTTTTTTGGAAATGCGCATACACGATTACCATTTACGTCATATGATGAAGTCTATGCTACTATTCAATACGATTCTGATTTGAAGGCATTGTTATATGGAAAAATGATGTTTATTGAGACCGCAGTAAAAAACATTGTATTGGAAAGCATTTTGGTAAATGCCAATTCGGAAGCTATTCAGGATATGTATGATAAGGTTGTTAGCGGATACAACAACGCACCGGCTTCAGCAACTACAGAGCAGAAAAGGAAATTGCAACAGAATAAGCTAAATTTACAGAATACTATTCAGTCTAGCCTTGCATATGCCTATAAGAAGAATAATCCAAAAATAACGCATTTCTATAATAATATTGGATATTCAGATGTTCCGATATGGGCTTTATTTGAAATAATGACAATGGGTGATTTGGGATATTTATTATCATGCCTTACATATGATGTTCGAGATGATATTTCAAAGCGTTTATCTCTAAATGTGTCTTGCGATACCGGTAGACAATTGATATATAAATACATATACACATTAAAAGATTTACGAAATGCTATTGCACATAATGCAGTAGTTTTCGATACCAGGTTCAGGAATATTGATCCTACCGGTGCAATGCAGCAGTGCTTGAAACTTGAAATCGGATTGCCATATGTGAATTTCAAAACAATTGGCGACTACATTATTCTTATGTGCTACTATATGAAACTACTGAAGGTATCAAAGACAGAAATAAAAGCATTTATTCGGGAGTTTGAAAAGATAACAGATAATTATAAGCAAGCTGTTAATCCTAAGGTTGCTGCGATGGTGATTCATCCAGATTTGGCATCGAGAATGGATATTTTAAAAAATTTTTTGTAAAAACTTGCATTTTTTCAATGCTTGTTGTATATTATAAGTACTAATTGGGGTATGCATTTGCGGATGCATACTTGAGAGAGTCGGAGTCATCCGGCTCTCTTGCGTTATAGGCATAACAATATCGTCTGACTCCATCTTCAACACACATATACTTTCACGTTGTTCTAACCAAGTTTCAACGTGTTAACATATTGTTGTATACTGAACGGGAACCCTCACATGATTTTCCTCCAACGCTTTTTTCAACACTTGAAAGAATGCAACAATATCCTCTTCATCGATTGCCCCCAATGCACAAAGACGAAATGTATTTTCACCCGATATTTTTCCCGGGTATATCGTAAAGCCCCGTTCATAGCAATAATCATGAATCCGGTCAAAATCCCAATTCGGATCATCTGGATATATGACAGACACCACCAGCCCCGCCTGCCACTCTCTTTTGATCACATCCCGAAAGCCCAGCTCGTCCAATCCTCTATGAATCGCCTCAAACACTCTCGTATGCCGTGCCCACTTTGCCTCTTCTCCCTCCTCGAAATATTCCTTCAAGGCCTGAATGGCCGCATAAATCGTCTGGACGGGAGGCGTAAAATGCATCTCTCCTGTTTTTTCAAAGTGATGATACTGAAGATACAGGTTGCAGTAATAGGAACGTCTGGGATATTCCTTGGATTGTTCAATGATCGCCCGATTCCCGATGACAAAGGATAACCCCGTCATCGCCATCAGCCCCTTTTGTGCAGAGGCCATACAAAAATCAATATTGTCCTTTTCGATATCAATCGGACGCATGGCATAGGTAGACGTGGTATCCACCGTGAAAACCGCTCCATATGCATGTGCCAACGCTCCGATCTCCCGGATCGGATTTAAAATCCCGGTTCCCGTCTCATTATGCGTGGTATGCACCAGAGCAATATCCGGATTCTCCCTTAAAACCTTTTCCACAGCATCCAGATCCGGCAGCTGATCCACCGGAAATTCCAGATTGATATGATCCAAGCCGTAATACTCACAGACTTCCACCGCCCTTGCACTGTAGGCTCCATTATTCACGATTAAAATCTTTTTTCCCTGTGGAAGCAGCGAATTCAGACAGACATCTATGTTTATCGTCCCGGAACCACAAAATAGCACGGATGTGTATTTATCTGTATTTCCATGCACGATTCTGACCAGATCCTCTCTCAGGCCTTTCATTAAAGAAACAAATTCCTGTTCTCTGGGGCAGATATCCGGCACTACCTGTGCCATCTTGACCGTATCCGTTGTCGTGGACGGTCCCGGATTTAATAAAATATTTCTCTTTACCATAATAATCTCCAGTTCGCCATAAAGCCTTCCTAATATATAATTAACGGTGCAATATGCTCCATCACAATATCCATATATTTTTGATACAAATCCTCATCCTCTACCGCATTCCCCTGCAGATCCTCGATGCTCAGCGTATAGTCCTTCAATTCAAACCTTCCATCCTCCCCAGTAGGTGTTCCATTTTCAAAATAAATCGTGTTTTCCTTTGTAAAAAACGTCGCATAGTATGGATCCTTCGGATGAAGGCTTTCACACAGCGCATACTCTCTTTCCTTCTCTCCACCAAAGCAGACCGGCAAGTTCGTCATCGTCTCCACATCCTTCATGGGAATCCCTGCCAATTTGCACATAATGCTAATATAATCACTGGAAGAAATAATCTCATCACTGATCTGCGCAGAAAGTCCTCCCCGGAACATAAATGCCACCTTCGCACGCTCTTTACTCAAGAATTTGCCACCCTCCGGAATCAGATATCCCTGTCCATGATCTGCAAATAAGCTGATGATAATCTCATCATCGGAATAATGATCTTCAATATAAGTATAGATTGCATTCAGCCATATATCTACATGAGAAGCCATCTTCTTAAAAGCCTTGATTTTATTCTCGCTGGCCGCCTGCTTCACAGAGGTCTCTCCTATGTCCTCTATCACACGTTCCTCCAGATTCAGTGCTGTCTGGACACCAACAGGCAGTTCAAAACCATCTGCCACATCATGCAAATCTCCGATACACATCCACAAAAACTGATCCGTATCTTTAAATCCTTCCAAATGCTCTATGATATCTGCAATCTGAATTTCCCCTCTGGAGCCCAGCATGGGGTTTTGATATACATATCTGTCATATCCCCTACAATGTCCATAACACGGGACGCTTCTCCATTCACCATCCACCTTTGCTGTATAGTATCCCGCCTCTTGAAAATACTCCGCCAGTGTAGGAACCTCCTCCGGCAGCGTACCATCCAGTTGATTGTGAAACATCATATGATGCACTGTATCCAGTCCGGTCACATAATTTGCAAGACTGGGATATGTCCATTCTGCCGAACTGTACGCTTGTGTACAAATCATTCCTCTCCTGAAAAAAGCATAGGTATGCGGCATGATTTGTGCAAAATTCTTCCCATCGAGTATTTCCTGCGACAATCCGTCTGCGAAAATATTCAATACCAGTTTTTTCCTTTTCCCATCATGCCCTAATGGGATCGGTTTTCCATAATATCCTTTTTGACTGGAGACAACCTCTGTTCCCTGTTTTACTCTATAGTAATTGAATTGTTTATTCCGTCTCTGCAAAATTTGATATTTTTTGTCCTCTTGCATAAAATCATGAACTGTATTTTCCTGCTCTACCGCAATGGGAAGAAGATACTCCTCTGCAGTTCCTCCAATGCTGTAATGTGTCCCTTCTTCAACAGTCAAAAATTCTCCTTTTATGTGGATCACATCCCAATTATTTTCTCCCACAAAATTCAATACGGCAGTTCTGTATACGCCTACATACTTCTTTTCATAATCACTGATCCAATGATACCTGCCTACAATTTGATCACAGCTTCTGTAGCTGCTGTTCACTAATCCAAAATATGTTTTTTGTCGTTCTGCATATTGTTGCACTTTCTGAGCATAAGCATTGTCCCCTATCTGTCTGGTCTGCGTTAATATCTCATCAATTCTATCCCACAAACTATCCATAGTTTCTTTTATGCATAAAAACCGCCATTTCTCGTCTTCTGCATACTCATAGATCAGCTGGGCCTTCGTATAATTTTTACATGCAGATAACAGTTCATTTTTTGCCTCATAAACGTTGGCAAGATTATAATACATATCCCCATTCATCGGATATCGGCGTACTCCTGAACGCGCATATTGTATTGCCTGCTCAAGCTCATTTTCATATAAATAATACAGCGTTTTATAAGTAATCAACTCCATATCCATTGGGGCCATTTTTTCATATTCTGAAATTAACCGTCCTGCTTCCTCTAATTCGATTGCATTCAGTTTGTTTTCTATGTCTTGTTTTAATTTTTTTATACTGTCCATATCTGGAATCATCATTTATATCAGTCTCCTCCTTTTTATAGTCATAATCTCTCGGAATCTCTAAGCCAGTAAATATAAGGCTTTCAGATTCCATTTTTTATAAAATCCCCCACTTTTTTTTCCAAAAACACTTGACATTTTCCTCAAAAAATGCGGCGCTTCGCGCCTGTTTAATCAAGAAACATATCGTTCCGGCTCAGCCGGTAAGTTTTTTGATTGGAGGCGATTTTTTGTTACCTGTTAATTGCGGCAGTCATTCCG
>JAFUTQ010000061.1 GCA_017484135.1 Lachnospiraceae bacterium | reverse complement strand
TGGTGGTGTCCTTTCTGGATATGGTGGAAAACCACAAGATGATCGTAGAGAATTCCGGACTGCTTACGGTGGCAGCCTTAAAGCAGCTCGGGGCAAGGGATAAACGTGCGGTATCCACCTTAAGCGGCGGGAATATGGATGTCATTACCATGTCTTCTGTGGTGCAGCAGGGTTTGATCTTCCGCGACCGGATCTTTACGGTATCCGTACTGCTTCCGGATAAGCCGGGAGAGCTTACCAAGGTTTCCGATATCATAGCAAAGCAGCAGGGGAATGTAATTAAGCAGGAACACAATCAGTTTGTGTCCATCAATCGAAATGCGGCGGTTGAGCTTCGAATCACATTGGAAAGCTTTGGAACAGAGCATAAGGCTCAGATTATGACTGCGTTGGAACAGAGCGGTTATAAACCCAAAATCGTGCGCACAAATCTGTGACAAAGGAAAGGTGCAGGGATGATGAGAGATTTAGCAGATATACGGGCAGAAATTGATGAGGTGGACAGCCAGCTGGTCAAAGCCTTTGAAAAACGGATGGCGCTTGCGGAGCAGGTGGCAGAGTATAAGCTTGCCGCCGGGAAGCAGGTATTTGATAAAAGCCGCGAGGAACAGAAGCTTCACGCGATCACGGAGGCGGTGACGCAGGAATATTTGAAAAAGGATGCCAGAGAGCTTTTTTCCCAGTTGATGGGTATGAGCCGGAAGCGGCAGTACCAGCTGCTTTTGGAGCGGGGAATGGATTCCGGTTCTGCGTTTGAAGAGGTGCCCTGTCTGCCGGAGGAGCATCCCAGAATTGTCTTTCAGGGCGTGGAGGGGGCCTACAGTCAGGCGGCCATGCAGGCGTATTTTAAGGACAGCTCGGACAGCTATCATGTGGATACCTGGCGGGATGCCATGGAGGCCATTACAAACAAAGAGGCAGATTATGCGGTACTGCCCATTGAAAATTCTTCGGCCGGAAGTGTTTCGGAAAATTATGATCTGCTGGTGGAATATGACACCTGTATCGTGGGGGAACAGGTGATCCGGGTGGAACACTGTCTGCTGAGCAATCCCGGAGCCACCCTGCAGGATATCAAGACCGTTTATTCACATCCGCAGGCACTGATGCAGTGCAGCCGTTTCTTAAACGAACACAGGGAGTGGGAGAAACAGAGCCTGCGCAATACTGCGGCATCCGCCAAGAAGGTAAAAGACGAAGGAAAAAAGTGCCAGGCGGCGATTGCCAGCAGGCTGACGGCCGAAATTTACGGGCTTGATATTTTGGAGGAAAACATTCAGGATTATGCCGATAATTGCACGCGTTTTGTGATTGTCACAGCGAAAAAGCGGTTTATCCGGGATGCGCGTAAAATCAGCATCTGTTTTGCGATTCCGCATGTCAGCGGCTCCCTGTATCGCATTCTGTCGCATTTTTATTATAACGATCTGAATATGAATAAGATTGAGTCCCGTCCGTTGGGAGAGCGAAACTGGGAATATCGTTTTTTCATTGATTTCGAGGGAAATTTACATGACGGTGCGGTACGGAATGCCCTGCAGGGGCTTGCGGAGGAGACAGAGGACTTAAAAATACTGGGGAATTATTAGTAACAGTTCAGCCATAGCCACTATCAGATGCGAGTCATGCTTGTATGAATGAGCAGCTGATTGTGGCTATGAGCGGAGCGCCCGATTATGAGCAAAAAGAGCTGCGTCAGCAGCGGAAAGCACTGAAAGTGCGTTTTGCGAATGGCGCGGGCTGAACTGTTACACCTACGAAAGGAGGCATGGAAGCAATGGGGAATGCCGGAGCGCTGATACTGTACAGAAATTTTGAACAGGGACATCTGTTTTCGGAATTGACATGGATTCTGGAAAACTATCGGAATGAGTTGTTTGATGCGAGGGATGTTCGGGCAAGATATTACGAATGTGCGCATGAGCTTGTGGAGTTTTCCGCCAGTCATGGCTTTGAGGGGAATCTCTGGCATTGTTTTCTGACCTTTCTGATTGTCAATCATGAAAATGCATACAGTCTGGCCTGCGAAAAGAGGGGAGCCGCAGATGGCAGTATCAGGGAACTGGCTTTGCATGATTTTCGGATTTTTAAGAAGCTGTTTGACTTTCATCTGCGTGATATGGCAGCGGAGCTTGGACTGGAAGCCGGAGAAATAGAGCCTTTGCTGGCTTATGCCGGAGTGCAGGATGCGGGAATTGTTTTTGGAAAACGTATACGCGATTGCATCTGCGAACTGGCGGTCACACTGGGCAGCGCGGCGAACCCCGAGGCGTTCCGGGATGCGGTAGCAGATTTTTATCAAAAATACGGAGTCGGGCAGCTGGGGCTTCACAAGGCATTTCGCATTGCGCATGGGGAAGACGGGGTTAAGCTTTGTCCGATCACAAAAATTGCGCATGTACAGCTGGATGACCTCGTGGGGTATGAGTCCGCCAAAAAAAAGCTTATCGAAAATACAGAAGCCTTTGTCCGGGGGAAAAAGGCAAACAATTGCCTGCTGTTCGGAGATTCCGGCACCGGGAAATCTACCAGCATCAAGGCAATCGTGAATCAGTATTATGACGAAGGGCTGCGGATGATTGAGGTGTATAAGCATCAGTTTCAGGATCTGAATGCTGTGATCTCTCTGGTCAAGAACAGAAATTACCGCTTTATTTTGTATATGGACGATCTTTCCTTCGAGGAATTTGAAACGGATTACAAATATCTCAAGGCCGTGATTGAAGGCGGATTAGAAAAAAAGCCGGAAAATATTTTGATTTATGCCACCTCGAACCGGAGACATCTGATACGGGAAAACTATTCCGACAAAGAGGAGGTGCGGCAGGATATGCACACGTCCGATACGGTGCAGGAAAAATTATCACTGGCGTATCGGTTCGGACTGACCATTTATTTCGGGGCACCGGATCCGAAAGAGTTTGGGCACATTGTCACAGAGCTTGCCAAGAGACAGCATGTTGCCATGGACAGGGAGCAGCTTTTAGAGGAAGCTTCCCGATGGGAGCTGCGGCACGGCGGCTTGTCGGGACGGACTGCTCAGCAGTTTATTCAGTACTGTTTGCTGCGTGAATAAGCCATGACTTGAGGGGCAAAAGGTTCACATCGTGAAACGATGTGAACCCTTTGTGCAAAAAATTGTCAAATTTCAAATGAACCACAATTAGGGAGAAAGGAGGGAATCGCGTATGAAAACCTTTGCTGCAATCTACATTGGATCCTATGAACTCAGCATGAAAATATTTGAGATATCTGCAAGGCGCGGCATACACACGATTGACCATATCCGCCATCGGATGGAGCTTGGAAAGGACGTTTATGGGAACGGATTCATCGGATATGAAACCACAGACGCATTGTGCAGGGTGTTACAGGAGTTTCACGATGTGATGCATACCTATCGTGTGGACGATTACCGGGTGTGTACCGGAACCCTTTTGAAGGATGCAAAAAATTATTTGTTTTTCATAGAGCAGATCCGTCTGCGCACGAACCTTGAGGTGGAATTCCTAAGCAATTCCGAGGAGCGCTTTATGGTATACTGTGCGACAGTATGTGCGGAGGGCTTTGATGAGATTATCGGACAGAGTACGGCGATTGTGGATGTGGGGGGAAGCAGTCTGCAGATTACCTTGTTTTTGAAGGGACGGGTCATTACCACGCAGCAGTTTATGCTGGGAATGATGCGGCTTCGGGAAAAGCTGTCCGGTGTGGGAGATACCATCTCACATTATGAAAAACAGGTTCAGGAACTGGTGGATAAGGAGCTCAGTGTGTTTCAATCCCTGTATCTGGAGGGGAAGGATATCAGGAATATTTTGCTGATGGGGGATTATAGTGTAAAGATTATGAAAAATCTGCAGTCGGACGGAGGACTGCGTCAGGCGGGAGCGGAGCAATTTCTGGATTATCTGGAAAAGCTTCAGGGAAAAGGGACGGAACAGCTGGCAGAAGAGCTGAATCTGACCAGTGAGAGCGATCCGCTGATTGTCCCGGCACTGGTGGTATATCGAAGTATTGCCCGGAAGTTCCGGGCGAAAAATGTATATACACCGGGGATGGATGTGACGGACGGCATCGCGTTTGACTATGCGCAAAGGCATCAGATGTTAAAAATAGCGCATGATTTTGACGAAGATGTCCTGTCGGCGGCCAGACATCTGGCAAAGCGGTATTTTGGATACGAGCCGCATCTGAAGGCGCTGCAGGAAATGTCGCTTCTGATTTTTGACGCTTTGAAGAAGGCACATGGGCTGGGCAGACGCGAAAGACTTTTGCTTCAGGTGGCGGCCATTCTTCATGACTGCGGCAAATATGTCAGTCTGGTAAACGGCGTCACATGCTCCTATCAGATTATCATGGCATCTGAAATTCTCGGACTCACGCAGCTGGAGCAGCAGATTGTAGCCAGCGCAGTGCTCTACAATACATTGCCGCTGGATTCTTATGAGGAGCTGGCGGACAAAATGGATGCGCACAGTTATCTTACGGTTACAAAGCTGGCAGCAATCCTGCGCGTGGCAAATGCGCTGGATCACAGTCACAAGCAGAAGGTCAAAAATGTCAGAGCGGGGGTGTCCGGGAAAAAATTCGTGATTACCTTTGAGACGGAGGCAGATTTTACGCTGGAAAAGGAATTGTTTTACCGGAAGGCGGAGCTTTTTGAAGAGGTTTTCAGCTTAAAACCAACCGTAAAAGCAAAAAAAATATTTAACCATTCTGTTTAGCTGCAAGCATTTGCCGTTCCATATTATAAAAGGAGGTCGTGCGTATGGAAAAATGGAAAGAATATATGAAACCGGAGTATTTTGAAAACAGAGAACTGAGCTGGCTGAAGTTTGAGCTCAGATGTCTGAATGAGGCCAGAGACAAAACAATTCCGCTTTTGGAACGGTTAAAGTTTGTCAGCATTACGTCCTCCAATCTGGATGAATTTTTTATGGTGCGCGTGGCGTCCCTTCGGGATATGGTTCATGCAGACTATAAGAAGAAGGACATTGCAGGCATGATCCCGTCTGAGCAGCTGAAGGCCATCAATCATGACACCAGAGAACTGGTGGAACTACAATATTCCACCTATAATCGGTCTTTGCTGCCGCTGCTTCATGCAAAAGGGATACATCTGCTTGACAGCTATGAGAAGCTGAGTGCAGAACAGGCGGCTTATGTGGATCGTTATTTTGATGAGAATGTGTATCCGGTGCTCACCCCCATGGCGGTGGATGCATCCCGCCCGTTTCCGCTGATTCGCAACAAGACCTTAAATATTGTGGCGATGCTGGAGCAGAGGCCTGAGACAAAGGCGCTGCCCAAGAAGGAGCGGACCGCGGGGAAAGCAAGGATTGCGCATGATTATGCTACGGTACAGGTACCTTCGGTACTGCCAAGGCTGGTGTATATACCATCCGAAAAGGAAGGAGATCAGAGCTTTATCCTCTTGGAGCAGGTAATCGAAAAAAATATATCCAAACTGTTTTCGAACTATCATGTAATCTGTGCGTATCCTTATCGGATCATGCGGAATGCGGATTTAAGCATTGATGAGGATGAAGCGGAAGATCTGCTGCAGGAAATTGAAAAACAGCTGAAAAAACGACAATGGGGCGAGGTGATCCGCTTAGAAGTGGAGGATCGGATCGATAAGCGGCTGCTGCAATTTCTGGAAGAGGAGCTGCATATCGAGTCCGGGGATGATATCTATAAAATCAATGGTCCCATTGATCTGACCTATCTGACAAAACTCTATGACCTGCCCGGATACGATGAACTGCGTTACGAACAGCATGTACCGCAGAAGGTTTCCCGGATTCCGCAGGGTGCGAATGTGTTTGAGGCAATCAGAAAAGGAGATATTCTGCTGCATCATCCGTATCAGACCTTTGATCCGGTGGTAGATTTTATCCGGCAGGCGGCAAAGGATCCGGATGTGCTGGCAATTAAGCAGACGCTGTACCGGGTGAGCGGAAATTCTCCGATTATTGCATCCCTTGCCCTGGCGGCGGAAAACGGAAAACAGGTTACGGTTCTGGTAGAGCTCAAGACACGCTTTGACGAGGAAAATAATATTGTATGGGCGAGAAAGCTGGAAAAGGCAGGCTGTCATGTGATATATGGTCTGGTGGGATTAAAAACCCACAGCAAGATTGCGCTGGTAGTACGCAGAGAGGAGGAGGGAATTCGTCGGTATGTACATTTGGGTACCGGAAACTATAACGATTCTACGGCCAGGTTTTATACGGATTGCGGAATTTTTACCTGTTCGGGGGCGATCGGTGAGGATGCGACAGCGGTGTTTAATATGTTGTCCGGCTATTCCGAGCCGCTCAGCTGGAATCGGCTGGTCGTAGCTCCCATCTGGCTGAGGAATAAATTTCTCAAGCTGATCGGCAGAGAAGCGAAGAATGCAAGAGCGGGAAGGCCTGCAAAAATTGTGGCAAAAATGAATTCTCTTTGCGATGCCGAAATCATTGCGGCGTTGTATGACGCGTCCGTAGCGGGAGTGAAAATCCAGCTTCTGGTAAGAGGAATCTGCTGTCTGAAGGTGGGAATTCCCGGAATCAGTGAAAATATCCATGTGCGTTCCATTGTGGGAAACTATTTAGAGCACAGCCGGATCTTCTGCTTTTATAATGACGGTCAGGAAGAGATCTACATGGGGAGTGCCGACTGGATGCCCCGGAATCTGGATCGAAGAGTTGAGATTATTTTTCCGGTGGAGGATCCGGAGCTGAGAAAACGTGTTTTGCATATTCTTGAGGTGGAATTTGCAGATAATGTCAAGGCCAATATTCTGCAGCCGGACGGACGCTATGAAAAGATTGATAAGCGGGGAAAAGCGAAAGTAGATTCCCAGAAGCAGTTTTGCGAGGAAGCAGACCGGGAGGCACCGAAGGAACAGGATGTCAGAAAGGAGCGTGTATTTACTCCGGCGGAGCCTGCGGCGAGTGCCGTTTCCTCAAACCTGTAAATGCCGCCCTGATATGTGGGCGACGTATTGTTGATTGTGTGGATTATGTGGAAAAGTGTGTTTTTTTGTCTTTTTTTGCGGCGGAATCGAGAGTTATCCACGTGAAAAAGTTGGCAATAAGTGAAAAATAAACAAAAATATGTGGATAACCTGTTGACAGCAAGTGGAAAATAGGTCATAATATGTTTGTAACCGATGAAACACATCTCAGTTTGAGATGACCCCATCCTGATGATGGCGGCGTATTTTTATCCAAGGAGGGATCTGGCTATGAATGTATATGAGGGATTTATGGCATTTCCATCTGTCAAGATGGTGTCCGGAATGGTTCGTCCGAATCAGGAACGAATTCAGGAGCAGCAGACGCAGAAGAAACCGAAACAGGAGTCAGATGAATTCGACAAATTGTTTCAGCAGGCTTGCAAAATTTACGTTTAATTTACTACGCAGCAACGAGGATAGAGCACACACCCGGAGGAATCCGGGTGTGTTGCGTTTTATGCGCAGGGGCGCGCAAGGAAGATTCCGGCTGCCGCCGGACGCGCCCCGCGCGGCGAGTGGGAAAAATTTTCCCACTCGATATAAAAGGGGCTGCGCAAGAAAGATTCCGGCTGCCGTTGTTACTATTCACAATCCTCCACCGGCATTCGTAAAATCCGTGCCTTCGGCACTTATCTGCCCGCATACGCGTGCAGGTTTTGCTCATTTGGTGGAGGTTCC
>JAFUTQ010000060.1 GCA_017484135.1 Lachnospiraceae bacterium | reverse complement strand
TTATGAGGAAATATCCTCAAAAAAGTATAAATAGCAGAGGTGGAGAGCATGTATATGTGGTACATACCTCTTGCTTTTTATAAAAACTTGACAAACAGGGATAATGCAGAGAATTAGGTCAATTAATCAGCGTTTCCCTAGCTTTCCCCAGAGATTTCTTGCGCAAAAGTTCACATCGTTTCACGATGTGAACCGTCGATCCTCCATCCTGTCCCCGGCATCATGACCTAAATCCACAATACATCAGTTTCCATAATCTTTTACAAAATTTCGGATAAACGGAACAATCGAACGAAGTTTCCGATAATCATATGTGGGAAGAACTGATTTATAGTTGAAATCCGTCACATATGCCATCAGTTCATTCTCCTTATACAGAGGATTTCGGTTTGTCTCCTGAAGCAGCATTTCGATTTTGAAGCAAGCCAGATCCTTCAAATCATAGGTAAGAATAAGATCCACATTGGTAATGCGGCGCAGGGCATCCCGCTGTGCTGCGGGATCCTGATTTTCATCATAGTGGAAAATAGCATTTTTTATGTTATCCTTATCCAATACGGAGGAAAGCTGTTCCACATAGTTTTTTTTATCAATCAGGGAATCTCCCACAAAGGACAGGATCGGAATGGAGGATTCCTGTCTGCGAAACAGTGAGGAGGTATCGTCTGAATGGTTAGAGGTGGGAAGCTTTCCATCCCGCCAGAGGAAATGGAGTGCCCGATAATAATCACTGCGTGTGTTCATGTTGAAAAACTGCAGAGAAACAGGAGTGCTGCACTTTCCGTCTAAGTCTTCCTCCGGCACGTAGGTTGTGCTGCAGTTCTCGAGAAACAGGTTTAGCGAATATTGCTTAAGAATCAAAGCTTTTCCGGCTCTGGGGGTTACATTTTTGCTATATACGGCAGACAGTGTTTCTGTCTGCAGATTCTTGCGCCGGATGGCACAGATATCATAGCCCTCAGATGCCGTTAAAAGGGAGATTCCAAGCTGTGGTTCGACAAAGGGTGTATCCACGGTAATAAAAAAGGCACGATCCTCCTTCATCATGGAAAGCGCACTGAAAATACCGGATAATGCTCCGGCATTCTGGTAAATATCTGCAACATATTTTACGGGAAGCTGCAGGCTGCTGTAATCTCCCTGCTGCTGTACGGACAGATAAATACTGGAGAAATAAGGATGAAATTTATCTACAAGATACTCAATCAGGCTTTTTTGACCGAATGGAAGCAGCGCTTTGTCCGTTCCCATCCGGGTACTTTTTCCACCACAGAGTATGACCAGTGCATATGGCATGTCAGTTCCCCCTTGATTGTAATAAAATCTTATAGATTGTATCATAGTTGCAATTCAGCGTCCAGCCAGCTGATTGATGAAACTGTTACACAAATTGACAGATGCTGGTATTCTTTATAAAATGATGTGGGAAAAAGGGCATGACCTTTTCACTAAATTAAAAAACCGCTGACAGGAGTAATATATGAAAACTATTACAGATGCATTACAGGAATTGGCAGAATCTGATCTGTATCCGTTCCATATGCCCGGACATAAACGGAACATGGCATGTGGAGAAGCGGAATATGCCTATGATATTACGGAAATTGACGGTTTTGACAACTTACATGATGCACGCGGGATTATTGCAGATGCGCAGAAACGGGCAGCAATGCTGTGGGGCGCGGCGAATTCTTATTTTTTGGTAAACGGAAGTACCTGTGGAATTTTAGCGGCAGTCAGTGCGGCTGTAAAGAAAAAGGGACATATCCTGATGGCGAGAAATTGTCATAAATCGGCATATCATGCCGTATACTTAAGAGAGTTAAAGCCTTCTTTTTTATATCCGGTTCTCACAAAGGAAGGAATACAGGGGCAGATCCGACCGGAGGAAGTAAAAAAGCAGCTGGAGGAAAATGCTGATATTGAGGCTGTTCTGATCACATCTCCTACCTATGACGGAGTGGTCAGCGATATTACGGAAATAGCACATATTGCACATCGTTATCAAGTGCCTCTGATTGTGGATGAGGCACACGGCGCACATTTCGGATTTCACAATTACTTTCCGGAATCTTCGGTGACACTTGGAGCAGATATTGTTGTCCAAAGTCTTCACAAAACACTTCCTGCTCCCACGCAGACTGCCATTCTGCACAGCTGTTCGGAACGGATTTCCCGAAGAAAATTGCAGCAGTTTTTGGACATTTATGAAACCAGCTCGCCCTCCTATCTGTTTCTGATGCGGATGGAACACTGTATCCGTATGCTGGAAAAAGAAGGAGACCGCTTATTTTCAAATTTTGCAGGGCGATTAAGGGATTTTTACCAAAACACAGAGAAATTTACGAAGGTCAGAATTTGCAGACCGGATAGTTATAATTTTGACCCTTCCAAGCTTTTGATTATGGCAGCAGGCATGACGGGAAAACAAATCTATGATCGGTTGAGAACACAGGATCATATTCAGCCGGAAATGAGTCAGGGAAACTATGTGCTTGCAATGAGCAGCATAATGGATACACAGGAGGGCTTTGACCGGCTTTATCAGGCACTACGGAAGCTGGATCAGGCTTCTGAGAGTGGCAGCCGGGAATCTGACGATGACAGGATCCGTTCCTTTGTCAGACAGGCATATCAGCGGAGGAGGCAAGCGCTGACCATTGCGGAAGCAATGGATTCCGAGCACAGACTTTGTGATCTGACATCGGCAAACGGAGAGGTAAGTGCCGTCTATGTCAGCCTTTACCCGCCCGGGATTCCCATTTTGCTGCCGGGAGAGTATATCGATGAAAATGTTTTAGAGACCATTCGCCTTTGCCGGGAATACTCCTTTTCGATTCAGGGGATTACTGACAATGATCAGATAGAAGTTGTCATTTCTTAAGGAATCCATTATACTGGAGACATAAAAATCAACGAATGATTACCGATAAGATATGAAATAACAGGGAAGGATAGATATGGGATACATTTTTTGCATGATGGGAAAGAGTGCTTCCGGGAAGGACACGATATACAAGCGGCTGTTGGAAAATCCAGAGCTTCCCTGCAAAAAAATTATTCTGTATACAACCAGACCCATCCGTGCAGGCGAAAAAGAAGGTATGGAATACCATTTTGTGACGGATGATGTATTGGACGAGTTTGACAGGAAAGGAAAGATCATAGAGATGAGAGCCTATCAGACGGTTCACGGAACATGGAGGTATGCCACCGTGGAGGATGGGCAGATCGATCTTTCCGGTCAAAGCTATCTTATGATCGGAACTCTGGAAGCATTCCTGCGGTTAAAAAAATATTATGGAGTGAATCGGATTCTTCCGATCTATATAGAGGTAGAGGATGGAATCCGGCTCCAGCGTGCACTGGATCGGGAGCGGGAGCAGAGTCGGCCGAAATATGCAGAGCTGTGTCGGCGGTTTCTGGCTGATGAAAAGGATTTTTCTGAGGAAAGACTGGCAGATGCCAACGTCACATACCGTTTCTCAAATCAGGATATCGAGAAAGCCACAAAAGAAATTGCGGCATTTATAATGGACAGGTGATGAGATGGATATAAAGGTAAATCATATAGCTCCGGTTACACAGACACCTGATACAAATCAGACGGATAAAGCGGATGGAAGCTTTAAGTTTACGCTTGCAAGTAATATTGAGGAGGCGGAGCTGCAGCAGAAATTAAACAGTCTTTTGAACGATATTACCACGCAGGGAAATGTCATTGCCCAGCATATGGATATTCGGGATATGAAAAAATACCGCGGCCTGGTCAAGGATTTCCTGAATGAAGTGGTCAACCGTTCTCATAAATTTTCCAGAGAAAATTTTCTTGACCGCAAGGGGAGACACCGGGTGTACGGAATTGTCCGGCTGGTAGATAAGAATCTGGATGAGCTGGCAGCAGAATTGATGAAGGATGAATCGGATCATATTACAATCTTAAACAAAATCGGTGAGATAGCCGGGCTATTACTGGATATTTTCACATAAAGGAGCGCAGAATGGCAGGTTTTGCAGACATCATAGGGCATGAACAGATCATACAGCATTTACAGAATGCGATCAAAGCAGATAAAATCTCTCATGCATATATTTTAAACGGTCCGGATAAATCCGGAAAAAAGATGCTGGCAGAGGCTTTTGCCATGGCATTGCAGTGCGAGGAAGGCAAGTCGGAGCCATGTCTGCAGTGTCATTCCTGCAGACAGGCGATGAATCACAATCAGCCGGACATCGTGTATGTAACGCATGAAAAGCCAAACACGATTTCAGTGGGTGACATCCGGGCACAGCTCGTAAATGATGTGGACATCAAGCCCTACAGCAGTAAATATAAAATTTATATTGTAGATGAAGCAGAAAAAATGAATCCACAGGCGCAAAATGCGATGCTGAAAACTATTGAAGAGCCTCCGGTCTATGCGGTCATCCTGCTTTTGACCTCCAATGCGGGTACGTTCCTGCCCACCATCACGTCACGATGTGTGACGCTGAACTTAAAGGCGGTGGGGGATGAGCAGATCAAAAGCTTTTTAATGGAAAAATGCGGGATACCGGATTATCAGGCAGATATATGTGTGGCATTTGCCCAGGGAAATGTGGGGAAAGCCATGACATTGGCAGCTTCCGAGGATTTTCACGAGCTGAAGGCGGCTGCAATGCAGCTCCTAAAGCGCATACACGACATTGAGCTGTATGAGTTTAAGGAGGCTGTAAAGCAGATCAGTGAATTTAAGCTGGAGATTCAGGATTATTTTGACATCATGATGATCTGGTATCGGGATATGCTGATGTACAAAGCAACCACAGATGTAAACCGGCTTATCTTTAAGGATGCTGTTTACGACATAAAACAACAGGCAAGCAGGAGTTCGTATTCCGGAATCGAGGCAGTGCTTGAAGCATTGGAAAAAGCGAAGATACGTCTGAGAGCCAACGTAAACTTTGACTTGACACTGGAATTATTACTGCAGACAATAAAGGAGAATTGACATGGCAAAAATAGTTGGAGTAAGATTTCGGAGTGCGGGGAAGATCTATTATTTCAATCCGGGAAAGTATCAGATTACTACCGGTACGCATGTGATTGTGGAAACAGCCCGGGGTGTTGAATACGGAACCGTATTGATTCCGCCGAGAGAGGTGGAAAGAGACGGGGGAGGACAGCCGTTAAAGTCTATTATTCGGGTGGCTACGGAGGAGGATGCAAAAACCGTAGAAAAAAACCGGGAAAAGGAACGCGAGGCCTACAAAATCTGTCAGGAAAAGATTGCAAAGCATAAGCTGGATATGAAATTGGTGGAAGCGGAATATACGTTTGACCGGAACAAGCTGCTGTTTTATTTTACCGCAGACGGTCGGATTGATTTCCGTGAGCTGGTAAAGGATCTGGCGGCCATATTCCGAACCAGAATCGAGCTGCGGCAGATCGGAGTCCGTGATGAAGCGAAGATGGTGGGCGGAATCGGTATTTGCGGACGGGAGCTGTGCTGTAAAGCGTATTTGTCGGAATTTGCCCCGGTGTCCATCAAGATGGCGAAGGAGCAGAATCTTTCCCTGAATCCGACCAAAATTTCCGGCGCCTGCGGCAGATTGATGTGCTGTCTGAAGAATGAAGAGGAAACCTATGAATATCTCAACAGCCGTCTGCCAAATGTGGGGGATACCGTGACAACCCCGGACGGTTTAAAGGGTGAGGTTCAGAATGTGAGCGTGCTGCGGCAGCTGGTAAAGGTAATCGTGGAGATGGATGATGAGAAGGAGATCCGTGAATACAAGGCGGACGAGCTCAAATTTAAGCCCAGAAGAAAAAAGGACCGCAACAAACTGTCCGCTGCAGAGATGAAGGAGCTGTCCGTATTAGAAGACAAGGGAGAAAAATCCAAGATTGAAGACAGAAAGTAAGTTGAGACCCGGCGAGCGGTTGGACAACCTGGAGCGCAACGGATATCAGATCATACAGGATAAAAAGCGTTTTTGCTTCGGGATGGATGCCGTTCTTTTGAGCGGCTTTGCGCAGATCAAAAAAGGGGAAACGGTGCTGGATCTGGGTACGGGAACCGGAATCATTCCGATTTTACTGGAGGCAAAGACCGAGGGCGGTCATTTTACCGGGATTGAAATTCAGCCGGAAAGTGCAGATATGGCAAGGCGTAGTGTTGCCCTAAACGGATTGGAACATAAAATTGATATTGTGACAGCGGATATAAGGGATGCCTCCACAATCTTTGGGGCATCTTCTTTTGATGTAATTACCACGAATCCGCCGTATATGATCGGAAAGCACGGGTTAAAGAATCCCGATGAGGCAAAGGCAATTGCCCGTCATGAGGTGCTATGTACGTTGGAGGATATTTTGCGGGAGAGTGCCCGCATCCTAAGACCGGGCGGACACTTTTTTATGGTTCATCGGCCGTTTCGTCTGGCGGAGATTATTTGCGGAATGCATGCACACGGTATTGAGCCGAAACGGATGAAGCTGGTGTATCCGTATGTAGACAAGGAGCCAAACATGGTTCTTCTGGAGGGATGCCGCGGCGGAAAATCCCGAATGACCGTGGAGAGACCCTTGATTGTATACAAAGAGCCCGGTGTGTACACCGATGAAATTTATGAGATCTATGGATATTAAAATTCTATGATCAAATGCAACCGGGACAGTGAAAGTGAGGAGGTAAGATGGCGGGGAAATTATATTTATGTGCCACACCAATCGGAAATCTGGAGGATATTACGCTGCGGGTGCTGCGGGTGCTAAAGGAGGTTGACCTGATTGCGGCAGAGGACACGAGAAACTCCATGAAGCTGTTAAACCATTTTGAGATTAAGACTCCGATGACCAGTTATCATGAGCACAATAAGATCGAAAAAGCCTATAAACTGATCGAGAAGCTTAACGAAGGAGAAAATATTGCTTTGGTCACCGATGCCGGCACTCCGGGAATTTCGGATCCCGGAGAGGAGCTGGTTCGCATCTGTCTGGATGAAGGAATTGAAGTTACCTCGTTGCCGGGGCCTGCTGCCTGCGTGACGGCTCTTACCATGTCCGGGATGCCCACCCGTAGATTTGCTTTCGAGGCTTTCCTCCCCAGAGAAAAAAAGGATCGGCAGAGGATTTTCGAGGAGTTAAGGGAAGAAACGAGAACCATCGTCATTTATGAAGCGCCGCATCGGCTGAAAAAAACACTGGATGAGCTCTATGGGATATTGGGTGACCGAACCTTAAGTGTTTGTCGTGAATTGACCAAAAAACATGAAGAAGCGACAAAAACGACATTAGAAAATGTCATAGAATATTATAAAGACCATGAACCTCGGGGAGAATATGTCCTTGTAGTCGAAGGGAAGACCTTCCAGGACAAGGAACGGGAGAAGCAGCTTGCATGGGAGGCTATGAGTCTGAAGGAGCACATGGCATACTATGAGCAGCAGGGAGTGCCGCACAAGGAAGCCATGAAATCCGTAGCACTGGATCGGGGGATCAGCAAGCGGGAGGTATATCAGAGCCTGCTGCAAAGTCCGGAAGATAGCGACGAATGATCTCAAACGGTGCAGGACCGATCGAAAGAACGGCATCGTGAAACCACTGATCGGTATAGCTGTCGCCAAGCTCTTTTTGTGCATACGCCTTTAAGTTCAGAAATTCCAGATAACCGATGTAGTATTTCAGATAATGGGCAGGCTCCGATACAATATAGTAATAGATTTCAGTGACGGTGGCGGCGTCTGAAATTCCGTAATCAGAGAAAAAGGAGATGGTGTCCCCCAGTGTCCATCCCTTTGCATGAATTGACAAATCAGCAGTTGCGTACAGACTGAGGATGGCGGATTGATTGTGCATGAGAAACGCTGCCTGTTCCTCGGGCAGACCGGCATAGGAGTAAGACAAAAGCTCCACATAGGTTGCCCATCCCTCCACATATCCGGGATAATTTAAGAGGTTTCGTATGACGGGAAGCTCCGCGGAGGCTGTTTTGGTGGTTTGATACAGATGCCCGGGATAGCCCTCATGAGCCAGTGTGGTAAAGAGGCTGATACCGTCATAGCCCGCAGAAGGATTGATGTAGATGACATTCTGATCCACAGCGTCAATCGGGGCAGTGAGGTAAAAGGCCGGAGCCATGGATTCCTGCATACAGTCGTCCACATAATTGACCGTAAAATCCGTAGATACCGGCGGAGAAAAGGAATCTCCGATACAATCGGTAAGATGTGCCAGAATCTCCTCGGGGGATGCATCCTTGTAAGCATAATCCGTTGGTTCCAGACTGATATCCGGATATTTGGCAAGAAGCTTTGCCATGGCAGAAATGTCCGTTGTGCGTCTCGCTTCCACCATATCCAGCAATTCATCGACCGTATGAGAAGAGCCGGTGGACTGATACACCAGATTTGCATAGTACTCCGCTCCATTCGGAAAATAGCATAAACCGGCATCATTGGTGCCGCTTCCCTTCAATTCAGAAAGACAGTCTGCAAGCATCTGGTAGGAGGGAAGAAAAAACTGGTAAAAATATGTTTCATTCTCTGAAATGTAATCCTTTTTTTCTATCGCGGTCAGAAAATCCAGCGCGTCAATCTTTTTTTCAAAGGTTTCCAGAAGATAATGCTTTTTTGAGGTTTCACACAGGGCGTTGATATCAGAGATCAGACGGTCTGCCTGACGATCTGACATGAAAAGGCCTGCTGCCGACTTTTCGGTTTCGTATTCGCAGATGGAAGCGAAGCAGTCCGGCATTTTTTGCAGAAGAAGCAGATAATCCTTGATATCCTGCTCGCAGTAAAAGCTGTATTCTGCAAAAAGAACCGGTAATTGCGCACTGAAGCCGGTGGAGGGACGCAGAATCTCCGCATAAAGGGAGGTGTCGGTATCGGAACCGGATGTATAGGAATCTGCCAGAATGTCGTAGGTGATCCGTTCCTGCAGGTCAAGCTCATCGGGATCATAGCTATTCAGTGCATAAGCAATATTTTCCTGAATCGACAGTTGCGTCTCCTGGTTTTGGGGAGAATAATCCGGCAGAGACGGCTGATAATCCGTAATGCCGTAGGAAGCCGGATCCCGAACCGTATAGTGCATGCTTAAGGTATCCTGCTTCAGTTCATTGACGAAGAGCCGATCTGTGTATTCAGAAAAAGATAGAGCACTATCCTGCCGGACGGCACAACCGTTGGTAAGTAGGGTTAAGGAGAGTGAGAGTAGTGAAAATAATACGGAAATAAATTTTTTCATATTGGTTCTGCTCCAGTAGGATAGGTCTCATTCATTTTATTGAAATATCACGGAAAAAATGCCATTTAATTTGAACGGTTCTAATCCTTAACCGGCTTACATAAGCTGTACCAACAATTATGCTTAAGCAGTCTGCAAATTGTCGTCTCGGGCGCATAGGGGTAAGCGTCGAATCGCAGCTGCCAATGTTCATGGTGGGAGAATTCCTATGTTAAATTATCTCTGGGGATTTATGATTTTGATTGGAGTCGCCTATGCGGCTTATAACGGAACTTTGCCGGAGGTAACGAATGCGGCAATCAGTTCATCAAAAGAGGCAGTAACACTTGCCATCGCCATGCTGGGAATCATGTCCTTTTGGACGGGAATCATGAAGGTGGCGGAAAACAGCGGAATCACAGAAGCTGCAACCAGAAAATTAGAGCCGCTGCTTCGGTTTCTTTTTCCGGGAATCCCATCGGGACACGAGGCGAATCACTATATTGCCGTAAATGTGATCTCAAACATGCTGGGACTTGGATGGGCAGCCACGCCGGCAGGCTTAAAGGCGATGCAGGCACTCTCGGAGCTGGCAGAAGAGCAGGGGAAGCCAAAGGGCGTGGCAAGCAATGAAATGTGCATATTCTTAATTCTGAATATTTCTTCGCTGCAGCTGATTCCCATGAACATTGTGGCCTATCGCAGTGAATACGGAAGTGTGACACCCTCTGCGGTTATCACACTGGGACTGCTTGCAACACTGGCCAGCACGGCTGCAGCCATTGTATTCTGTAAGCTGGCAGACCGGAAAGGCAGGTAGGAATGCAGATTATCAATTTTATTTCCAATGCGATTGTTCCGCTGCTCTTGTTCTATATCATAGGCTTTGGTCTGCTGATGAAACAGAATGTGTATGATGATTTCCTGACAGGGGCGAAAGAGGGACTCCGAACGGTGGCAGGGATCCTGCCCACGCTCATCGGGCTCATGATAGCGGTGGGGATTTTGCGTGCCTCGGGATTTTTGGAGTTTTTCTCCGAAAAATGCATGGCATGGACCTCTTATTTGGGCATTCCTCCTGAATTGATGCCGCTGGCAGTGATAAAAATGTTTTCCTCCTCGGCAGCCACCGGGCTTTTGCTGGATATCTATAAGGAGCACGGCTGTGATTCCTTTTTGGGGATGGCAGCGTCAGTTATGCTAAGCTCCACAGAGACGATCTTTTACACGATGTCGGTATATTTCCTGTCCGTTAAGATAAAAAAAACAAGGTTCACCCTGGCGGGCGCGCTGGTGGCCACAGTGGCAGGGATTGCCGCGAGCATTTGCCTTGCCCGTATGTGGGCAACGTGATATAATGTGCGTAAGCATTGAGCAGCACCAAAATCATAAGCTGATAATCCGGCTGCTTGCAGACGAGATTATCAGCTTTGATTTTGATAGGGCGAAAGCCCGTCAGCTCGGAAATGCGAAGCATTTCCGAGCGTGTGCTGCGGAGTATATTATGGACAAGCATTGAGCAGCACCAAAATCATAAGCTGATAATCCGGCTGCTTGCAGACGAAATGAGCAGATTTGATTTTGATAGGGCGAGAGGAGGAAGCCTAATGAGCGAAGCTCATTTTAGGATGGCTTCCGACGACATGGCAGGTGACGCGTAGCGGCGCGTGCCGATCCCAAAGCCCGTCAGCTCGGAAATGCGAAGCATTTCCGAGCGTGTGCTGCGGGGGTGGTTTATCGTTTGAGATGGCGTCAGTGGGGATGCATAGTTTTATTTTTTTATGCATATCATATATGGTAATTATGCCGCGGGATGGAGCAGTCTGGAAGCTCGCCGGGCTCATAACCCGGAGGTCACAGGTTCAAATCCTGTTCCCGCAATGCAAGAACCACTGCATACAGATTGAGGTGGATGATATGGGACCGAGAATAACGAAGGAAGAAAGCAGAGCACTGGAAAACAAACTCAAACAATGGGTGCAGGAATCGGATAACATTGTATTTTTCGGTGGTGCGGGAGTGTCTACAGAGAGTGGAATCCCGGATTTCAGAAGCGTGGACGGACTTTACAATGAAAAATATAAATATCCGCCGGAGAGAATTTTAAGTCACACCTTTTATGAGATGAAAACGGAGGAGTTCTATGAATTTTATCGCGACAAAATGCTGTATCTGGATGCACAGCCAAACTCCGTACATAAAAAGCTGGCAGAGCTGGAGCGTCAGGGGAAACTGAAGGCAATTATCACACAGAATATTGATGGTCTTCATCAGGCAGCAGGCAGTCAGTGCGTGCTGGAGCTTCACGGAAGTGTGCACCGGAATTATTGTCAGGAATGCGGAAAAATGTTTAATGCCCGGTACATTCGGAAAAGTACGGGGATTCCAAAGTGTGATGCCTGTGGAGGAACGATCAAGCCGGATGTTGTCTTGTATGAGGAAAATCTGGATCACGCATTGATGGACAAGGCGGTTTTTTATATCAGCCAGGCAGAGATGCTCATTATCGGAGGAACATCGCTGGCAGTATATCCTGCAGCAGGGTTAATCAATTATTATCATGGAGATAAGCTGGTTCTGATCAACAAATCGTCCACCCCCAGGGATCGATATGCCAATCTTGTGATTCAGACTGGTTTAGGAGAAGTTTTTTATCGATTATAGGAGGCTTTGTATGGCGAAGCAATACGAGGTGGGAGCTGTTGTCGGTCTCAAAAAACCACATCCCTGTGGCAGCAAAGAGTGGGAAATCCTTCGGGTGGGCGCGGACTTTCGCTTGAAGTGTTGCGGCTGTGGTCATCAGGTGATGCTGGCACGCTCCATAGTAGAAAAAAATACAGTTTTTGTCCGGAACAATGAGATGTGATGGAAGGAAAAAAAGGACTTGTCAGAATAAATAAAATGTGCTATGATTAAACCTCGTGATATGTAAAATCCTTGCTTCCCGCAGAGACGGGGGGCCAGAGACCAAAAGGAGGTAAATCTAGCATGAACAAATACGAATTAGCATTAGTTGTGAATGCCAAGATCGAAGACGATGTCAGAACTGCTACAGTTGACAAAGCAAAGGAGTATATTACCCGCGCAGGCGGAACTGTAACAGAGGTAGAAGATTGGGGTAAGAAAAAATTAGCCTACGACATTCAGAAGATGAGTGACGGATTCTACTATTTCATCCAGTTCGAGGCAGCAGCGACTGCACCGGCGGAGATCGAGCAGAATGTTCGCATCATGGACAATGTTCTTCGGTTTTTATGCGTTCGAAAAGATGAGGCATAAAACAAGAAAGAGGAGATCAAAGTATGAATAAAGTAATACTTATGGGCAGATTGACCAGAGATCCGGAGGTTCGCTATTCAAGTGGAGATAATCAGATGGCAATCGCCAGATACACACTTGCAGTGGATCGAAGAACCAGACGTGACGGAGACGGTCCCACGGCAGATTTTATCGGATGTGTTGCTTTTGGCAGGGCGGCCGAACATGCGGAAAAGTATTTCCATAAAGGAATCAAGATCGTTGTGTCGGGACGTATCCAAACCGGAAGCTACACGAATAAAGACGGGCAGAAGGTATATACGACGGATGTTGTTGTCGAGGAACAGGAGTTTGCCGAGAGTAAAGCGGCAGCTTCCGGCAATGCAGGCTTTGCACCTGTGGACAGACCTTTACCGGAAAGTGCCGGAGACGGATTTATGAACATACCGGACGGCATTGATGAGGAGCTGCCGTTCAATTAAATTTTTAGGAGGGAACAGCCATGGCTTTCAATAAACAGACAGAGATGGTGCGCCGATGAGAAGAAGAGGCGGAATGCACAGAAGAAAGAAAGTTTGCGTATTTTGCGGCAAAGACAATGTGATTGATTACAAGGATGTCAATAAGTTAAAGAGGTATATTTCTGAGAGAGGCAAAATTCTTCCCAGAAGAATTACGGGAAATTGCGCAAAGCATCAGAGAGCACTTACCGTTGCCATCAAGAGAGCGCGTCACATCGCGATCATGCCTTATGTGCAGGATTAGAAAATGATAAGGTAAAAAGAAAAACCATCCACATTTGTGGATGGTTTTTTATACACTCTGCTGATTAAGCAACCTTATAAGTATTTATCCAGCATCATTCCGGAATACATAGATGTAATATAGGGTGTTGCAAAATTCCGACCCGGATTTTTGTATGCCACGACTACTTTATTGACGTATTGCATAGGATCAATCGATGTTTGTGAAACCTTCGTGCTTAATCCGTTCTTGAAATTGTTCAAAACAGAAAAATTCTTTTCCGCATCGCCTGATTCTACTGCTTCAGCCAGCTTCTCGCGATCCACGGAAATGTGGGCATCATCATGTACGATCAGACCAATGTTTTCAAAGTCGTTTTTATAATGAAAGGCGACACTTCCGACATCATGCAGAAGCTTGTTGCTTTCCTCCTGACTGTTCCGGTAATTGTCTGCGGTCTGGATCATAGAGTTATAGGAATCTACCAACTCCTGAATGTTGTCTGACACCGCGTCAATATTTGTCTTAAATCCCAGTGTTGCGGGGGTATCACCCTCACTGATGCCCTTCAAATGCACTTCAAAAGTATGATTGATAGTAAATGTATTTGAATAGGAGCTGCGTTCCATACCGTTCAGCAGGAAAAGTGAGTTTGAGGCGGGAGTTGTCACTTCGCCGATTCCCAGCTTTCCGATGGCATCCGCTGATTCCCTGGAGCCGTCCGGCGTGATGCGGAACAGATAATTCTCCGAATCGCTTAATCCGGTCTGGCTTGATGTCAGTCGGAGTGCGGAAGATCCATTTCCGTCTTCTGAAACTTCTGCCTGAATGCCGATCTTTGCGGTATTAAACAGGCGGACAAGTTTATCCTGCACACTTCGGTTGGTATCGTCTTCATTGACCGTAAACTGAAATTCATAGGAATTTGTATTTGTATTCAAGTCAAACGAATAATTACCCGGTCTGAAATTCAAATCGGATTCTTTCATGTATTTGCCTTCATTGATCTGTGCAGAAGCCAGCTGTTTTACCTGAATCGTAAAGCTGTCGGTATTTTCATCCTCGGAGCCATTTCCTACATAAGTAACATCCACTACATCACTTTGATCTGATACGGCAGCTTTTTTCTGAAATGCATCCCGCAGATTTTCACCCGTAGACAGAGAGGCAATCACATTACTGAGTTGTCTGGCATTTTCTTTAATGTCAATGGCAAACCGCTGCATGTCGGTGGAGTTCTTTATCTTATATAACGGAGACTCCTTGTTTGCCTTTACAATATTATTGTAAACAGACCGCAGCTCGCTCTTTTTATGGGCATCGTATCGTGAAACGGTAGTGGTTCCATAGGTAGCCAGATAATAGTTGTACATGTTGTCCATAATTGCATTTGCCATAATTCCCCCTCCTTTCTTCCTTGAAATTTGCCTGTGATTCTTTTATAATAAGAATGACATCGGGGTATACTAAATCCATTTATACAAGTCTAATATAACATATCCCGATGCAATTGTCATCTACAATTTTATTGTTGCATCCTACAAGATGTTGTGGTAATATTGAAATTGCGGGAAAAACGGCAATGACAGTCAAAAAAGAGTTGACGGTCTTGGTTGTTTGTGCTATAGTAGACTGGCTTGGAAGTAAGTCTTTTTTTTATGCCTAAAAATAGGCACCACAAAGAAAATAATGGAGGTGGAAGTTGTGCGCACAAAGATTACATTAGCATGCACGGAATGCAAGCAGCGTAATTATAACCTGACGAAAGACAAAAAAACACATCCGGACAGAATGGAAACAAAAAAATATTGTAGATTCTGCAGGACTCATACATTGCACAAGGAAACCAAGTAATGTGTGCTGAGTGAAAGGAAGTGACAATATGGGAGAAACCGAAAAGCAGAGCGTAGCTCGAAAGGAAAATTGGTTTACCGGTCTTAAGGCTGAATTTAAGAAGATTATTTGGCCGACGAAGGAATCACTTGCTCGTCAGACGACAGCGGTAGTTGTCGTGTCAGTTGTAATTGGTCTGATTATCGCAATTGCGGATGTTTTGATCCAGTATGGTGTGAATTTCCTGGTGAATTTGTAATGGAGGCATAGGTGATTATGGCAGAGGCTAACTGGTATGTGGTTCATACCTATTCAGGTTACGAGAATAAGGTAAAGGCGAACATTGATAAGACGATTGCCAATCGGCATCTGGAGGAACAGATTCTTGAGGTCAGAGTTCCGATGGAAGAGGTTGAGGAAATCAAAAACGGCGTGAGAAAGCAGGTTCAGAAGAAAATGTTTCCGGGCTATGTGCTTATCAATATGTTCATGAATGATGACACATGGTATGTTGTGAGAAATACCAGAGGCGTTACCGGATTCGTTGGACCGGGATCCAAGCCGGTACCACTCACTGATGCTGAAATGAGAACACTGGGGATCAAATCGGACAACATTGTTGTAGATTTCGAGGAAGGAGATTCGGTCGTTGTGATCGGTGGTGTGTGGAAGGATACCATCGGCGTTATACAGCGAATGGATCAGGGAAAACAGATTTGTACAATCAATGTGGAATTATTCGGCCGGGAGACACCGGTTGAAATCAGTTTTTCTGATGTAAAGAAGATGAATTAAAGGGAGGCAAATCCAAATGGCAAAGAAAGTAGAAGGCTATATCAAATTACAGATTGCTGCCGGAAAAGCTACACCGGCACCGCCTGTTGGTCCTGCGCTCGGACAGCACGGCGTGAATATCGTAGAGTTTACGAAGCAGTTTAACGCAAAGACAGCGGATATGGGAGACACCATTGTTCCTGTAGTCATCACTGTTTATGCAGACCGGAGCTTCAGTTTTATCACGAAAACTCCGCCGGCTGCAGTATTATTAAAAAAGGCTTGCAACTTAAAGAGTGCATCGGCTGTGCCGAATAAGACGAAGGTTGCAAAAATTTCCAAGGCGAAGATACAGGAGATTGCAGAACTGAAGATGCCGGATCTGAATGCAGGTTCGCTTGAGGCGGCAATGAGCATGATCGAGGGAACGGCAAGAAGTATGGGAATTGAAGTAGAAGGTTAAGATCTGTAATCAGATTAAAAAACGAAGCAAATTGAGTGGGAGGGAGTGCTCCCGATAAAACCACAGGAGGTAATTTATTATGAAACGAGGAAAAAGATATGTAGAAGCTGCGAAGGCAATTGACAGAGCAGCCGTATACGATCCGGCAGAAGCGATTGCATTGGCAAAGAAAGCGGCAGTTGCTAAGTTTGATGAAACAATTGAGGTTCATATCAGAACGGGATGTGACGGACGTCATGCAGACCAGCAGATCCGCGGTGCGGTTGTACTGCCGCATGGAACCGGTAAAACGGTAAGGGTTCTGGTATTTGCAAAGGGAACGAAACTCGATGAGGCGCAGGCGGCAGGAGCCGATTTCGTTGGGGGCGAGGAATTGATTCCGAAGATTCAGAATGAGGGATGGTTTGATTTTGATGTGGTTGTAGCCACACCTGACATGATGGGTGTTGTCGGACGTCTCGGTCGTGTTCTGGGTCCGAAGGGATTGATGCCAAACCCTAAGGCGGGAACCGTTACGATGGATGTTACCAAAGCAGTGAATGATATCAAAGCCGGAAAGATTGAGTACCGATTAGACAAAGCAAATATTATCCATGTGCCAATTGGAAAAGCTTCTTTTACAGAAGAACAGTTAGCGGACAACTTCCAGACTCTTATTGATGCCATCAACAAGGCAAAGCCAAGCACTTTAAAGGGACAGTATTTGAAGAGCGTATCCGTTGCTCCCACTATGGGACCGGGCGTGAAGGTGAATACCGTTAAATTGGCTTAGAATTTTTGATTGACATCATAGTAATTCATTGTTATAATAGCAAAGCATGTTGCCGAAGACAGTAGGTGCCGTAAGGCGTAACCGTAGAACCTACCGAGGGACACAGATACACTGGTATTTGTTGATTGAATTTTAATCCTCCCCGTCTTCCGGGGGAGGATTTTCTTTTTCTATGCGCAGGGCTGCACAAGGAAATACTTCGGCTATCGCCGAAATGCAGCCCGCGCGACGAGTAGGGGGAGAAAATATCACCCCTGCCTGATTGCAGAGAAATATTCGGACAGCATGGAATATAAAAAAGGAGGTGCACGATTCGTGGCAAAAGTTGAACTAAAACAGCCTATCGTACAGGAAATTTCTGATCAGATCAAGGATGCGCAGTCAGTCGTAGTGGTTGACTATCGCGGACTTACTGTTGCAGAGGACACGCAGCTGCGCAGACAGTTGAGAGAAGCCGGTGTGACCTATAAGGTATATAAGAATACACTGGTAAACCGTGCGATTGAGGGAACGGAATATGCAAGTCTTGCAGATTCACTGGAAGGACCGAATGCTTTTGCAATCTCAAAGACAGATGCAACAGCACCGGCGAGAATTCTTGCAAAATTTGCGAAGACGGCTCCAAACCTGGAGATCAAGGCAGGCATTGTAGAGGGAACCTTTTACGATGCGGACGGAATGAAGGCAGTAGCTAGTATTCCATCCAGAGAAGAGCTGCTATCCAAGTTCCTGGGAAGCATTCAGTCCCCGATTACAAATTTTGCCCGCGTTCTGAATCAGATCGCCGAAAAGGGCGGTGCCGCAGATACAGAAGCAAAGGCAGAGGAACCTGCAGCGGAAGCAGAACCGGCAGCAGAATCTGCAGAGTAATACGGAAACCATTCATTTTAACGATTATGTAATGAAAACAAAAACGGAGGGAAATAAAAATGGCTAAATTGACAACAGCAGAGTTTATCGAAGCAATCAAAGAGTTAAGTGTATTAGAGTTAAATGATTTAGTAAAGGCATGCGAGGAAGAATTCGGCGTATCCGCAGCAGCAGGTGTTGTAGTTGCAGCAGCAGGCGGAGACGGAGCTGGTGCAGCAGAGGAGAAGAGCGAGTTCGACGTAGAGCTGACCGAGGTTGGACCGAACAAGGTTAAGGTAATCAAGGTTGTCCGTGAGGCAACAGGTCTGGGATTAAAGGAAGCAAAGGAGCTGGTAGACGGTGCTCCGAAGATCGTAAAAGAGCAGGCTGACAAGGCTACGGCAGACGACATCAAGGCAAAACTGGAAGCAGAGGGAGCAAAGGTTACATTAAAGTAATTTTATGTGCGATTTTTATGAGCGGAACGGCTGTTACACGAAGGAGAACTCGTGTAGCAGCCGTTTTTTATGCGTGGGGTTACTATTCACAGTCCCTCCACCGGCATTCGCAAAACCCGTGCCTTCGGCACTTATCTGCCCGCGTGCGCGTGCAGGTTTTGCTCATTTGGCGGAGGTTCCTGCTTCGCAGGTACGATATAGAATCATGCTATGTTTCTTACATGCAAGCATGACAAAACAGAGCATGAATCTATATCGACTGTGAATAGTAACGGGCAGGATAAAATTTGTTATTGACTTCTGGGAATCTTTTGTGATATCATATACAGTGCACTTTTGTGTAGAGACAGAGTGGTTACGACGCGGCTCATGTGCAGGATGCGCAGGAGTGTGTCTTGAATGAAATAAAAACGAGAGGTGAAACGTCAATGGAGAAAAACAGAATACGTCCGGTGCCGGCCGGAAAAGGCATACGTATGAGTTACTCAAGACAGAAAGAGGTATTGAAAATGCCGAATCTGATCGAGGTTCAAAAGGACTCCTATCAATGGTTTTTGGACGAAGGTCTGAAGGAAGTATTTGCAGATATCTCCCCGATTGAGGACTACAGCGGGCATCTGAGTCTGGAATTTTCAGACTTTACACTGTGTGAAGATGATGTAAAGTATACAATTCCGGAGTGTAAGCAGAGAGATGCAACCTATGCGGCGCCCTTAAAAGTCAAGGTAAGGCTTTACAATAAGGAGACGGAAGAGATCAATGAACATGAGATCTTTATGGGCGATTTACCTCTTATGACAGAGACGGGAACTTTTGTAATTAACGGCGCAGAGCGTGTAATTGTAAGTCAGCTGGTGCGCTCTCCGGGTATCTATTACGGGATTGCACACGATAAAATCGGAAAAGAGCTCTACTCTTGTACGGTAATTCCCAACCGGGGTGCATGGCTGGAGTATGAGACAGATTCTAACGATATTTTCTATGTACGCGTGGACCGGACAAGAAAAGTGCCGATCACGGTATTGATTCGCGCGCTTGGGGTCGGAACGAACCAGGAAATTCTTGATCTGTTCGGGGAAGAACCCAAGATAGTCGCAAGCTTTGGCAAGGATGTGGCAACAAATTATGAGGAAGGTCTTCTGGAGCTGTATAAGAAGATCCGACCGGGTGAGCCTCTATCCGTAGACAGCGCGGAAAGCCTTGTAACAGCGATGTTTTTTGATCCGAGACGTTATGATCTGGCGAAGGTCGGACGTTATAAGTTCAATAAAAAGCTGTCGTTTCGGAACCGCCTGAGTGGAAAGGTGCTGGCAGAGGATGTTGTGGATCCCATAACCGGTGAGGTATATGAGAAGGGAACACAGCTTACCAGAGAGCTTGCCGAGCAGATTCAGAATGCGGCCGTACCATATGTGTGGATTGCGGCTGAGGAGCGGAATGTAAAGATTCTTTCCAATATGATGGTGGATATCAGAAATTATGTGGATATTGAAAATCCCAGGGAACTGGGAATTACCGAGCTGGTATATTATCCGGTACTTAAGAAACTTTTGGATGAAACTACAGACCAGAAGGAGCTTTTGGAGGTGATCCGCAGGAATGCCGGAGAACTGATTCCAAAGCATATCACAAAGGATGATATTTTTGCATCTATCAATTATAACATGCATTTAGAGTGGGGAATCGGTCACGACGATGATATTGACCATTTGGGAAACCGGCGTATCCGTGCAGTGGGTGAACTATTACAGAACCAGTACCGGATCGGTCTGTCCAGAATGGAGCGTGTGGTCCGGGAGCGCATGACAACGCAGGATCAGGAGGGAATTTCGCCTCAGAGCCTGATCAATATCAAGCCTGTAACAGCAGCGGTAAAGGAATTTTTTGGTTCCTCACAGCTATCCCAGTTTATGGATCAGAACAATCCGTTGGGTGAGCTGACGCATAAAAGACGTTTGTCTGCACTTGGACCCGGTGGTTTGTCCAGAGACCGCGCCGGATTTGAGGTTCGTGATGTGCATTATTCCCATTATGGACGTATGTGCCCGATTGAGACGCCGGAAGGTCCGAACATCGGTCTGATCAATTCGCTTGCATGCTATGCGAGAATCAATGAGTATGGATTTGTGGAAGCACCATACCGCAAGATTGACAAGACAGATCCCCAAAATCCCCGCGTCACAGATGAAGTAGTCTATATGACGGCGGATGAAGAGGATAATTATCATGTGGCGCAGGCTAATGAAAAGCTGGATGAGGACGGACATTTTGTAAGAAATTCCGTTTCCGGTCGTTACCGGGAGGAAACCCAGGAGTACGACAAGCACATGTTTGATTATATGGACGTATCTCCGAAGATGGTGTTCTCGGTTGCGACGGCGCTGATTCCGTTTTTGCAGAACGATGATGCAAACCGTGCGCTGATGGGCTCAAACATGCAGCGCCAGGCCGTACCGCTTTTGACTACGGAATCTCCGGTAGTGGGAACCGGTATGGAAACAAAGGCTGCAGTGGATTCCGGAGTCTGTGTCGTGGCGAGAAAATCCGGTACTGTAGAGAAGGCGGAGTCGAGCCAGATTACCGTAAAAAATGATGACGGCACAAAGGATATATATAAATTAACCAAATTTACCAGAAGCAATCAGAGCAACTGCTATAATCAGAGACCCATCGTATTCAAAGGAGATCATGTGGAGGCAGGGACAGTGATTGCCGATGGACCTTCGACTTCAGGCGGCGAGCTGGCACTGGGAAAGAATCCTCTGATCGGATTTATGACCTGGGAAGGCTACAATTATGAGGACGCGGTTCTGCTCAGCGAGCGTCTGGTGCAGGATGATGTATATACCTCTGTGCATATTGAGGAATACGAAGCGGAAGCCAGAGATACCAAGCTGGGGCCCGAAGAGATTACCAGAGATGTGCCGGGTGTCGGTGATGATGCGTTAAAGGATCTGGATGAAAGAGGAATCATCCGCATCGGTGCGGAGGTTCGTGCCGGTGACATCCTTGTGGGCAAGGTAACCCCCAAGGGCGAGACGGAGCTCACTGCGGAGGAGCGGCTCCTTCGCGCGATTTTCGGTGAGAAGGCAAGAGAGGTAAGGGATACCTCCCTGAAGGTGCCTCACGGAGAATACGGAATTGTAGTGGAAGCAAAGGTGTTTACCCGTGAAAACGGAGATGAGCTGTCTCCGGGAGTCAATCAGGCAGTTCGGATCTACATTGCCCAGAAGCGAAAGATTTCCGTGGGTGATAAGATGGCGGGTCGTCATGGAAACAAGGGTGTTGTTTCCCGTGTGCTGCCGGTGGAAGATATGCCATTCCTTCCGAACGGACGGCCATTGGATATCGTGTTGAATCCGCTGGGTGTGCCGTCCCGTATGAATATCGGTCAGGTTTTGGAGATCCATCTGAGCCTTGCGGCAAAGGCGCTGGGTTTTGACATCGAGACACCGGTGTTTGACGGGGCAAGAGAAATTGATATTCAGGACACGCTGGAGCTTGCAAATGATTATGTAAACTCTGAGTGGGAGGATTTTGAGAAAAAATATAAAAATATCCTGAAAAAGGAAGTTTTGCAGTATCTGTATGACAATCGCGATCACAGAGAAGTGTGGAAGGGCGTTCCGATTTCCAGAGACGGAAAGGTTCAGCTTCGGGATGGCAGAACGGGAGAGGAGTTTGATTCTCTGGTTACCATCGGGCACATGCATTATCTGAAGCTGCACCATCTGGTGGATGATAAGATTCATGCGCGCTCTACCGGTCCGTACTCTCTGGTTACACAGCAGCCGCTGGGTGGAAAAGCCCAGTTCGGCGGACAGCGTTTCGGAGAGATGGAGGTATGGGCATTGGAGGCCTATGGTGCTTCTTATACGCTTCAGGAAATCCTGACGGTAAAATCCGACGACGTAGTAGGTCGTGTCAAGACCTACGAAGCGATTATCAAAGGGGATAATATTCCTGAACCGGGAATTCCGGAATCCTTCAAGGTGCTTTTGAAGGAAATGCAGTCTCTGGCGCTGGATGTCAGTGTTCTGGACGAGGCCGGAGAAGAAGTAGAGTTGATGGAGACAAGCGAATACGGAAATACGGATTTGAATTCTATTATTTCCGGAGATAAGGATTACGCTGCGTTTGATAATGATGAGTCGTTTGGAGCACTGGGCTTTACAAAGCAGGAATTTGATGAGGAAAGCGGAGAATTAAACAGCATCGAGGAAGAGGAGTCAGAGGAAGACGATTTCAGCTTTGATGTATCAGATGATGAAATGTTTGACGAAGAATAGAGGGAAGGGAGTGTCTACAGATGCCGGATGTATTGAATAAAGAGACATACCAGCCGATTAGTTTTGATGCAATCAAAATTGGTCTGGCGTCACCTGAAAAAATCAGGGAATGGTCCCGGGGTGAGGTAAAAAAACCCGAGACGATCAATTACAGAACGTTGAAGCCGGAAAAGGATGGTCTGTTTTGCGAAAAGATATTCGGACCGAGCAAGGATTGGGAATGTCATTGCGGAAAGTACAAGAAAATCCGTTATAAAGGTGTTGTCTGCGACCGATGCGGGGTAGAAATCACCAAGGCAAGCGTGCGCAGGGAGCGTATGGGACATATTGAGCTGGCGGCGCCCGTATCCCATATCTGGTATTTCAAGGGGATTCCGTCCCGTATGGGTCTGATTCTGGATCTTTCTCCGCGGGTGCTGGAGAAGGTTTTATACTTTGCGTCTTATATTGTATTGGATGCAGGCTCTACGGAGCTGATTGAAAAGCAGGTTCTCTCTGAGCAGGAGTATCAGGATTTCAGAGAGAAATACGGAAATAATTTCCGGGTAGGAATGGGTGCAGAGGCGATTTTAGAGCTTCTTGAGAAGATTGATCTGGAAAAGGATTCGGAGGAATTGAAGGCCGAGCTGAAAGATGCTACCGGACAGAAGCGTGCGAGAATCATCAAGAGACTTGAGGTAGTAGAATCCTTCCGTGAGTCCGGAAACAGACCGGAGTGGATGATTATGACGGTGATTCCGGTTATTCCGCCGGATCTCCGGCCGATGGTTCAGCTGGACGGCGGACGTTTTGCCACATCCGATCTGAACGACCTGTACCGGAGAATCATTAACAGAAATAACCGTCTGCGCAGACTGCTGGAGCTGGGCGCACCGGATATTATCGTCAGAAATGAAAAGAGAATGCTGCAAGAGGCAGTGGATGCACTCATCGATAACGGCAGAAGAGGAAGACCGGTAACCGGACCGGGTAACCGGGCGTTGAAATCCCTTTCCGATATGTTGAAGGGTAAATCCGGACGTTTCCGTCAGAACCTGTTAGGAAAGCGTGTGGATTATTCCGGGCGTTCTGTTATCGTGGTCGGACCGGAGTTAAAGATTTACCAGTGCGGTCTGCCCAAGGAGATGGCCATTGAGCTGTTTAAGCCGTTTGTTATGAAGGAGCTGGTGGCCAACGGCACAGCACACAATATCAAGAGCGCGAAAAAGATGGTTGAGCGCCTTCAGACAGAGGTTTGGGATGTACTGGAGGAGGTAATCAAGGAGCATCCGGTAATGCTGAACCGGGCCCCGACTCTTCACAGACTGGGTATTCAGGCGTTTGAACCGATTCTGGTAGAAGGAAAGGCCATTAAGCTGCATCCGCTGGTATGTACGGCGTTTAATGCGGATTTCGACGGAGACCAGATGGCGGCTCATTTGCCGTTATCCCAGGAGGCACAGGCTGAGTGTCGCTTTATGCTGTTGTCACCGAACAATCTTCTGAAGCCGTCAGATGGCGGACCGGTGGCGGTTCCTTCTCAGGATATGGTGCTCGGCATTTATTATCTGACACAGGAGAGACCGGGAGCAACTGGTGAAGGAAAGTGCTTTAAGAATGTGAATGAGGCAATTCTCGCATATGAGAATAAAATCATAACCTTACATTCTAAGATTCGTGTGCGGGTAACGAAAAATCTCCCGGATGGAACACAGGTATCAGGATTCATAGAATCCACATTGGGAAGATTTATTTTTAATGAGATTATTCCGCAGGATCTGGGTTTTGTAGACCGCACAAAGAAAGAAAATGCATTGCTGCTGGAAGTTGATTTTCTGGTGGCAAAGAAGCAGCTGAAGCAGATTCTGGAAAAGGTAATCAATACTCACGGGGCAACGAAAACGGCAGAGGTGCTGGACGATATCAAGGCGATGGGCTACAAATATTCGACCAGAGCAGCCATGACGGTATCTATTTCCGACATGACCGTTCCGCCTCAGAAGCCGGAGATGATTGCAAAGGCGCAGGAAACTGTGGATCAGATATCCAGACAGTATAAGCGCGGTCTTATCACGGAGGAAGAGCGCTATAAGGAAGTTGTTGAGACATGGAAGGACACGGACGACGCTTTGACAGAGGCACTGCTTTCCGGTCTGGATAAGTACAACAACATCTTTATGATGGCGGATTCCGGTGCCCGCGGTTCCGACAAACAGATCAAGCAGCTTGCCGGAATGCGTGGTTTGATGGCCGATACCACCGGTAGAACCATTGAGCTGCCGATTAAATCGAATTTCCGTGAGGGATTGGACGTATTGGAGTACTTTATGTCGGCACACGGAGCCCGTAAGGGACTTTCGGATACGGCGTTGCGTACCGCTGACTCGGGTTATCTGACAAGACGTCTCGTGGATGTGTCTCAGCATATGACAATTCGCGAATCAGACTGCTGTGAAGGAACAGACAGAGAGCTTCCGGGCATGTATGTAAAAGCCTTTATGGATGGAAAAGAGGAAATCGAGAGCCTGCAGGAGCGTATTACCGGACGTTTTTCATGTGAGACGATCTACGATGAAGACGGCAATATGATTGTGAAAAAGAATCACATCATCACGCCCAAGCGTGCTGCGGCAATTGTCAATAAGGGTGTTGACCAGAATGGCAAGGGGATTACCAGAGTAAAGATCCGTACGATTCTGACCTGTCGTTCACACATCGGTGTCTGTGCAAAATGCTATGGTAACAACATGGCAACGGGTCAGGCAGTACAGGTAGGTGAGGCAATCGGTATTATTGCAGCGCAGTCCATTGGTGAGCCGGGTACACAGCTGACCATGAGAACCTTCCATACCGGCGGTGTGGCCGGAAATGATATCACGCAGGGTCTTCCGCGTGTGGAGGAGTTGTTTGAAGCAAGAAAGCCGAAGGGACTTGCGATTATTACGGAGTTTGCCGGAACGGCTACCATAAAAGATACAAAGAAAAAGAGAGAGGTTATTGTAACAAACAAGGAAACCGGAGAGTCGAAAGCGTATCTGATTCCGTATGGCTCGCGTATCAAGGTACTGGACGGTGCAGAGCTGGAAGCAGGTGATGAGCTGACAGAAGGTTCTGTGAATCCCCATGATATTCTGAGAATTAAGGGTGTACGGGCCGTACAGGATTATCTGCTTCGCGAGGTACAGCGTGTATATCGTCTGCAGGGTGTAGACATCAATGATAAGCATATTGAGGTAATTGTGCGTCAGATGCTGCAAAAAATCCGTATAGAAAACAACGGTGATTCGGAATATCTGCCGGGGTCCATGATCGATGTATTGGACTTCGATGAGACAAATGAAGCGCTGGAGGCAGAAGGAAAAGCACCAATTGAGGGAACACAGATTTTGTTGGGAATTACAAAGGCATCTCTGGCGACGAACTCATTTATGTCTGCTGCATCCTTCCAGGAGACGACAAAGGTTCTCACGGAAGCGGCAATCAAGGGAAAAGTGGATCCGCTGATTGGTATGAAAGAAAATGTCATCATCGGTAAGCTGATTCCTGCCGGAACCGGTATGAAACGGTATCGCAATATCAGATTAAATACCGATCTTGAGCAGAATGCAGAGATTTCGTTTGAGGACTTTGACGAGGAAGACTTTGATTTTGATGAGGATGACCTGACGAATGTGGCAGATTTTGTGCCGGAGGATGAGGAGATTTCAGAGGAATCAGAGCTGCGGCCGGAGACAGAGGAATTGCCCGGACAGGACGAGGAAACAGAAGAAGTGACTGTGGAAGCCCAGACGACGGAACTATAGATCTTACGGATCAAAAAATCTTGACACGACACAAAAACATATGTATAATAGATAGGCATGTATGCGTATACATGCCTATTAAATTATACAGGAGGTGAAAATAATGCCAACATTTAACCAGTTAGTAAGAAAGGGACGGCAGACATCTGTAAAGAAGTCTACAGCACCGGCTCTGCAGAAGGGATACAATTCCCTGAGAAAGAAAGCGACCGATACTTCTTCTCCGCAGAAGAGAGGTGTTTGTACAGCCGTAAAGACTGCTACGCCGAAGAAGCCGAACTCAGCGCTCAGAAAAATTGCCAGAGTACGTCTTTCCAACGGAATCGAAGTAACAAGCTATATTCCGGGAGAAGGTCACAATCTGCAGGAGCATAGCGTGGTTCTGATTCGTGGAGGCCGTGTGAAGGACCTGCCGGGTACCAGATATCATATTATCCGCGGGACTCTTGATACTGCCGGTGTTGCAAACCGCAAGCAGGCTCGTTCCAAGTACGGAGCGAAAAAACCGAAGGCTTCTAAATAATTTGATTGTTTAGAGCAAACAATAGTATCACATCGCTAAAGGTAAGTGTTGGAATTATTTTTCAGGATATATTTCCGCACGAACACATTTTAGAGACACATGTGAGTACCGTTGAATTAATCGAAAAATTAGATGATTAAGGAGGGAAGTAACGTGCCACGTAAAGGACATACTCAGAAAAGAGACGTATTAGCAGATCCGATTTACAATAACAAGGTGGTTACCAAGCTTATCAATAACATTATGTTAGATGGTAAGAAGGGTGTCGCACAGAAGATTGTATACGGAGCTTTTGAGAGGGTTGCAGAGAAGACAGAAAGACCTGCGCTTGACGTTTTCGAGGAGGCCATGAACAACATCATGCCGGTACTGGAGGTAAAGGCAAGACGTATTGGTGGTGCAACCTATCAGGTGCCGATTGAGGTCAGACCGGAGCGCCGTCAGGCATTGGCACTTCGCTGGCTTACCATGTTTTCACGCAAGAGAGGCGAGAAAACTCAGGAAGAGAGATTGGCAAATGAGATTATGGATGCGGCAAATAATACAGGCGCAGCCGTAAAAAGAAAAGAAGATATGCACAAGATGGCAGAGGCAAACAAGGCATTTGCCCATTACAGATTTTAATCCGCATATTTTCACAGTATTGGTAAGGAGGAAAAACCTTGGCTGGAAGAGAATATCCATTGGAGAGAACCAGAAATATCGGTATTATGGCGCATATCGATGCGGGTAAAACTACATTGACCGAGCGTATCTTATACTATACCGGTGTAAATTACAAAATCGGTGATACTCATGAGGGTACTGCGACCATGGACTGGATGGAGCAGGAGCAGGAAAGAGGTATCACAATTACTTCAGCCGCTACAACGTGTCACTGGACCGAGCAGGAAAACTGCAAGGAAAAGCCGGGTGCTGCAGAGCATCGTATCAATATTATTGACACACCGGGTCACGTTGACTTTACGGTTGAGGTAGAGCGTTCACTTCGTGTATTGGATGGCGCTGTCGGCGTCTTCTGTGCAAAGGGCGGAGTGGAGCCACAGTCAGAAAATGTATGGCGTCAGGCTGACACATACAATGTACCGAGAATGGCATTTATCAATAAGATGGACATTTTAGGTGCAAATTTCTACGGAGCAGTTGATCAGATCCGTACCAGATTGGGAAAAAACGCAATTGTTCTTCAGCTTCCGATCGGAAAAGAGGATGATTTCAAGGGAATCATCGATCTGTTCGAGATGAAGGCGTATATCTACAATGATGACAAGGGCGATGATATCTCGATCGTTGATATCCCGGAGGATATGGCAGAGGAGGCTGAGCTTTATCACACAGAGCTGGTTGAGAAGATCTGCGAGTTAGACGATGATCTGATGATGGCTTATTTAGAGGGTGAGGAGCCTAGTGCGGACGAGCTGAAGGCAGTATTGAGAAAGGGAACCTGTGAATGTACGGCAGTTCCGGTATGCTGCGGTTCTGCATACAGAAACAAAGGCGTTCAGAAGCTGCTGGATGCAATCCTTTTGTATATGCCGGCTCCGACGGACATCCCTGCAATCAAAGGTGTTGACCTTGACGGCAATGAAGTAGAGAGACATTCCTCGGATGAGGAGCCTTTCTCCGCACTTGCATTCAAGATCATGTCGGATCCGTTTGTAGGAAAACTGGCATTCTTCCGCGTATATTCCGGTGTATGTAACTCCGGATCCTATGTATTGAATGCGACAAAGGACAAGAAAGAGCGTGTAGGACGTATCCTGCAGATGCATGCAAATAAGAGAGCCGAGCTTGACAAGGTTTACTCAGGAGATATCGCGGCTGCGGTTGGATTTAAGTTTACCACGACAGGCGATACAATCTGCGATGAGCAGCATCCGGTAATCTTAGAGTCCATGGAGTTCCCGGAGCCGGTTATCGAGCTTGCAATCGAGCCGAAGACCAAGGATGGCCAGGGCAAGATGGGCGAGGCATTGGCAAAGCTTGCAGAGGAGGATCCGACCTTCCGTGCACACACCAATCCGGAGACCGGGCAGACCATTATCGCCGGTATGGGCGAGCTGCATCTGGAGATTATCGTAGACCGTCTGTTGCGCGAGTTCAAGGTAGAGGCAAATGTAGGTGCACCGCAGGTTGCTTACAAGGAGACCTTTACCAAGCCGGTTGACCAGGAATACAAGTATGCAAAGCAGTCCGGTGGTCGTGGACAGTACGGACACTGTAAGGTGCGTTTTGAGCCTATGGATGCCAACGGAGAAGAGCTGTTTAAGTTTGATTCCGAGGTTGTCGGCGGTGCGATTCCGAAGGAATACATTCCGGCAGTCGGCGAAGGTATCGAGGAGGCGACAAAGGCCGGTGTTCTGGCAGGCTTCCCGGTAGTGGGCATTCATGCAACCGTATATGACGGATCCTACCATGAGGTGGATTCATCCGAGATGGCATTCCACATTGCAGGATCTATGGCATTCAAGGAAGCAATGCAGAAGGCAGGAGCCGTAATCTTAGAGCCGATTATGAAGGTCGAGGTTACAATGCCGGAGGAATATATGGGCGATGTAATCGGCGATATCAATTCCCGGCGCGGACGTATCGAAGGTATGGACGACATTGGCGGCGGTAAAATTGTAAGAGCATTTGTACCGCTTGCAGAGATGTTCGGCTACTCAACGGACTTGCGCTCCAGCACACAGGGACGCGGAAACTACTCCATGTTCTTTGAGAGATACGAGCAGGTTCCGAAGTCTGTACAGGATAAGATTGTCGCATCCAAAGCGAAATAATAAAAGTGCTTGAAAATATTATGATTATTATATATAATCAAAAATAGTTGTAAATTTAATAGCCCGGAGAAGGGGCATAAATTAAGGAGGATACTAAAAAAATGGCTAAAGCTAAGTTTGAAAGAACCAAACCACATTGTAATATTGGTACCATCGGTCACGTCGATCATGGTAAAACAACCCTGACCGCTGCGATCACAAAGGTGTTGGCAGAGAGAGTTGCAGGTAACGAAGCTACTGACTTTGAGAACATTGACAAGGCTCCGGAAGAGAGAGAGAGAGGTATCACAATCTCTACCGCTCACGTTGAGTATGAGACAGAGAAGAGACACTATGCACACGTTGACTGTCCGGGCCACGCTGACTATGTAAAGAACATGATTACCGGTGCTGCACAGATGGATGGTGCAATCCTTGTTGTAGCTGCTACTGACGGTGTTATGGCTCAGACAAAGGAGCACATCCTGTTGTCTCGTCAGGTAGGTGTACCTTACATCGTTGTTTTCCTGAACAAGTGTGATATGGTAGACGATCCTGAGCTGATCGAGCTGGTAGAGATGGAAGTAACGGAGCAGCTGGAGGAGTATGGCTTCACAGATTGCCCGATCATTCAGGGTTCTGCATTAAAGGCTCTGGAAGATCCGAACGGAGAGTGGGGCGATAAGATCATGGAATTAATGTCAACAATTGATGACTATATTCCGGATCCTCAGCGTGATACAGATAAGCCGTTCCTGATGCCGGTTGAGGACGTATTTACGATTACCGGTCGTGGTACTGTTGCAACAGGTAGAGTAGAGCGTGGTACTCTGCATCTGAATGAGGAACTGGAGATCCTTGGTGTGAAGGAAGAGACTCAGAAGACCGTTGTAACCGGTATCGAGATGTTCCGCAAGCAGTTGGATGAGGCTCAGGCCGGAGATAACATCGGTGCTCTGCTTCGTGGTATCAACCGTGATCAGATCGTTCGTGGACAGGTTCTTGCAAAACCGGGTACGGTAACCTGCCACAAAAAGTTTACCGCTCAGGTATACGTTCTGACAAAGGACGAGGGTGGTCGTCATACACCGTTCTTAAATAACTATCGTCCGCAGTTCTATTTCAGAACAACCGACGTTACAGGTGTTTGCGAGCTGCCGTCCGGCACAGAGATGTGCATGCCTGGTGATAACGTAGAGATGACCATCGAGCTGATTCATCCGGTAGCAATGGAGCAGGGTCTTACATTCGCTATCCGTGAGGGTGGTAGAACCGTAGGTTCTGGTCGTGTGGCTACGATCATTGAGTAATTGTAAATAATACAGTAAAATCAAGGCTTCCGAGAGTTCCCTCGGAGGCCTTTTTATTTTACGCGTATGTAAGAATGAAAATAAGCGTAAGCGGTGTCGAAACGGTGCCAAGAAGAGAAAAAATGTCCTACATAAGTATAAGAACAATATCATTATAAAAATAGTAAAATCTCTAATTGGTATAATATCAAAAACAATGAATATAATAAAAATGAAAAATAGAACATTTTGTACTGAAATCAAAATGTGATTGACAAGTGGGGCAGAATAGTATACTATGATAAATGTAAGAAGAATACAATTGAAGGAGTATATACGTATGAAACGGGAAATTGTTAGGCTTCAAAAAGTAGAATTAAGAAATTTGAAAAATGTAGGATATGGATGTGTTAAATTTGCGACTAAGAATAGTGTAGCATCCGATATATTAGGACTGTATGGACAGAATGGCTCTGGAAAGACAACTTTGGTATATGCAATTGATGTACTTAAAGATCTTTTGACGGGGAAAAGTCTAGTACAAGATTTAGGTAATTATATTAAGATTGGTGAATCAACAGCTGGAGCTACCGTTGAATTTTCTGTGACAAGTAGCGAAGATGATTTGTATAAAGTTATCTACGAATTTGATTTGGTAAGAAAAGTGGTTGATGAACATATTGAAGAGAATGATGATATTGATGAAGAGGAACATGAAAAGCGTAATGGGGCTTATCTTGTATCAGAAAAAATATCAATGGCAAGGGTGATAAATGATAAATGGACAAAGATGACACCAATTTTGTATTATAATGCTGGTAGTAATGAAATTTTGCCCAAAAATAGATATAATTTATTGACAGAGGGAAAGCAAGAATTAATAGATGAAATAAGGGTATTGAGGTTACTGGCAGCAAAAGAAGAACGTTCCTTTTTGTTTTCTAAAGAGCTTAGGAAGATGATTCGGGATTCGAAATGGGAAGATGAATATAAGTTTATTTTTAAAGTATTAACGGAATATGCAATATATAATCTCCATGTGTTTAGTAGTGAAGATACTGGAATGATTAATGCAAATATTGCACTGCCTTTTTCAATTGTTTCAAAAGAAAAAGATAGAATATCCTTGCTTAAAGGGTGCTTGAATTTGAATGGAGTATCTCCAATTCCTAGAAAGTTTTTTGGAGATATTCAGGCAAAAATGGATGCTATTAGTTTAGTATTAAAAGAAATTATTCCTAGATTAACAATTAGTTTGAAAGAGTTGAGTAGTAGCTTAAATAAGAAAGGCGAAGAAATAGTTAAAGCTGAGATTATTGCTAAAAGAACGAATGTAGAAATTCCATTGCGTTATGAGTCAGATGGAGTGAAGAAATTAGTGTCAATTTTATATTGTTTGATTTTAGTATTTAATGATAGTTCTATGACACTGGTAGTTGATGAATTTGATTCTGGAATTTTCGAATACCTGTTAGGTGAGATTTTAAGAGTTGTTGAAGAATCAGGAAAAGGACAATTGATTTTTACATCACACAATTTAAGGGCATTGGAAGTACTGAATAACAAAAATATCATGTTTACAACCACCAATGAAAATAATCGTTATATTAGATTTAAGAATGTAAAAGCAAATAATAATTTCAGAGATGTATATTTTCATGATATTGTACTTGGCGGACAGAATGAATGTATTTATGAGGCAACAAATCCATATATGATTGCTAGAGCATTTAGATTGGCCGGTGATGAAAATGCCGAATAGAAAGAAGATAATTTTGTTTATTGTAGAAGGAATTAATGATAAAACCAGTTTGGCGTTGTGTCTTAGTCAACTATTAAACGACGATGAAATTCATTTCGAAATCACAGACGGAGATATCACAACAAGGATTGGGACGAATCCGATAAATATAGCAGCCAAAGTTGGAGATATTGTAAAAAAGCATAGTGGAAGAGTATTTAAACAAAATGACTATTTGGAGGTTGTTCATTTGATAGATATGGATGGTGCTTTTGTTCCGGATGAAAATGTAAGTGAATCAGAAAATGGCGGATTGATATATGAACTTGATACAATAAGATGTAAGGATGTGTCAGGAATCAAAAAGAGAAATCATCAGAAGCAAGAAGTGGTTAATAAAATGCTTAGTATATCAAAAGTTTGGACATGTATTCCGTATAGTGTTTATTTTTTCTCGTGTAATATGGATCATGTTCTACATAGCCAAGCTAATTTATCGAAGCAAGAGAAAGATAAATTAGCGCGGAAGTTTGAAGATACGTACATAAATAAACCCCAAGAATTTGCAGAATTTTTTGATGATGAGCAATTATTTTCAGGGAAAACATACATAGAATCATGGGATTTTATTAGAGCAAGTACAAACTCATTAAAACGAAAAACTAATTTTTATCTATATATTAAAGAAAAGGTTAGAAAAAAGATGTGTCAGTGAAAGGAGGGAAAGCTATCTGGAGAGGAAGGCAAAACAAAAGAGTTGAAGTTGCAGCTTCAACTCAGGCGTTTTTGTAGTGCTAATGACTACAGTGATGTGCATTAAAATTATAACATTACTGAACCTAATATACAATCCAGAACTGACATTCGCCCAGGAGGTTGGTCATTCCTCCATAACAATGATTGTGTGCTATGTTATGCAATAACGCCTTTGTAGTGATGTAGCTATAGGTGATTTAATGAAGTATAAGAGAATTAAATATGTAGGAGATGGCATTGTTCAAGATATGGATGTCACGAATATGTCAACGGAAGAACTTGAAAAGCATGAAACACAAGGAGCATTCCTTTGCCCTGGTAAAAAATGTAATGCTAGGTTGTGCTTAGTTCATAGTTCTAAAAATGGTGGAAAGACCTGTTTTTTGAAGGCAGTAGATGACAAACAACATCATCCAGATTGTGATTACAAGATTGGAAATTATCAAGAACGTATGTCAAGTGTACGTATGGATGGAGTATTTACTGAAAAGCAGGTAAATGATGCAGTGAGACGTATTTCTAACGACTATATGAATCCTGTCCAGCCTAAAAAAGAAAAAGATAAAAACTCTGACAATAAAAAGAAAAATACTGGTCAGAGAAAGGGAACTGGTGCAACAACAGTTGAAACCGCAGCGGGTGGTCGTATCGTATATGGCGATGAAGGAGAAGACGGAGTTCATGGCAGGATGAGACGTCGATATAAAGTATCAACATCAGATATAGGAATAATGACAACATTATGTGGAAAAGCGCAAACAGTAACACTCAATAAACATAGAGAAATGGTTATAAAATTTAAAGATGATCGCCTTGAAAATATTGAGGTGTTGCTTGGTGCAGTCTACGAACAAAATAATCCCACGGAATTTAGAAATCTTTATTTGGTAAAAGAGTATTTTGATCAAAAAGCTAAGACAAAAGAAGTCTGGGTTGCAGCGGGAGGATTAGTTAATCAGCTGAATGGTAGAATGATTTTGGAATTGCAGGCGAATGGTTCTTTGCGTGTGGATAATCAGACGGTTATGAAGATGATTGTTGATGATGTAAAAAGACGTGAAGAGAATCAGTAAAGCCTGCTAATAAAAAGTCAAGGGGAAATTGAAGAAATTTTGAGTGCGGATTTTAGGTACAACAAATAGACCGCCCGTTTGGCCGGTTTGCCGGAAAAGTTATCTACACATCTCAGCCTTGAGTTTCTGACTGAGT
>JAFUTQ010000059.1 GCA_017484135.1 Lachnospiraceae bacterium | reverse complement strand
CATAAATGTGTTAGAGGATAACGGTTCACTTTTCGAGGGTGGGAGCGTTATCCTTTTTTATAGTACAGACGCTATGATAACACAACAGGGCTCCATATAAAACACTCTGTCAGAAAATGCGACAGAATATTTTATGCAGAACCCTGTTTTATTTTGCAGGATTTCCAGAATTATTTGGGAACATAAGGTGACGGATAACAATTATTATAACAGCAATCAACAGGCCGAGAAGGTCAAGGAGGGAACATGACAGAAATCGAAAATATTAGGAGAAAAAACAGAGAGCGTTGTCTGACTGTCACGCAGGGCGCATTACCAAAGGGAATGATACACCTGCTGGATGAGACCGGATTTTTCACAGCCCCTGCGGCAAGGAAACACCATGGGGCCTACATAGGTGGTCTATACGATCATAGTGAGGCGGTAGCCATGGAGCTTGCCGATCTGACAAGGGCGTTAAAGCTGGAATGGGAAAGAGAAGCGTCCCCCGTGATTGTCGGGATGCTGCACGACCTGTGCAAGACACAGGAGTATGTACTTGTAAAAGATAAGGAGAGCGGCACATACAAGATCGAGTGGAACGATCAGCAGATCTTGACCGGGCACGGTACGGTCAGTGTAATCATCGCCCAGCAGCTGGCATCAAATCTAAGTGACTTTTGGCTTACAGACGAGGAGATGCTATGCATACGCTACCACATGGGAGCGTTTACGGATGCCAAGGAGTGGGAATTTTACGGGAGAGCCATTGAGGAGTACCCAAATGTGTTATATACCCACACGGCAGATATGATTGCATCAAAAATCAGAAAACTATAAGAGTTGCACCGGTGCAACCGGAAAGGAGAGCAAAAAATGATGAGAAAAGGCGCGTGCCTGTATTGCGGACAGATCCGCATGATTGAGGAGGACGACATGCTTCGGGCAGTAATGGAAGGAGTGGAAGCGGGGAAAGAAGCCGATATTCTGGCAACGCGGCAGTGTGATTGTGAGGATGCTGCCAGAGAGCGTGAGAGGAAAGAACGCAGGGAGGCAGCAGGCGAGTGGGCGAGGAGCACATTCAGCGAGCAGGATGGTTCGCTCCAAATGATCCAGTCGGCGATCCAGACCACATTTGAGGGAGCGATTGACAGTGTAACGGTCAAGATCAACAAATACACGCATAAGATTGACACGGATTCCGACGGCATGATCCGGATTAAGACCACATACAAGGAGAGTAAAACAGAGACGTTTTAGGAGGCGCAGGCAATCTAATTTGGCAGCAGGCCAAGAAAGTGAGACAAAATGAAAGAAGAAAAAGAACAGACCGCGATCGAAAAGACACTTGCATACCTCAATAATTACCACGAAATGAAAAGGTATATCAACGAGGCGGTTTACGAAGCTTCCCAGATCACGGATATCCAATATAACATATCCGCAGAGCACGCCTATTTCCGGACAATCCAAGAGTGCCGTGTAGAGACCATCATCTTATTTGAACACCTAAATAGGAGCCTTAGATCGCTGAGAGAGGATGCAGAGGCAGCGGGAGAAGGATACAAATATGAGGCACTAGAGAGCATCTATATACAGGGCATGTCATATGCGGACGTTGCGATCAAAATGAACTGTGGGCGCAACTCCCCGAAGCGGTGGTGCAGGAATATGGTACAGAGGTTATCCGTTAAATTATTCGGCGTCAAAGCGCTCGAAGATGAACGAATTAAGATAGATTTGTGGTCAAACAGTGGTTAAAACGTGGTAAAACGATGGTGTTTTGGGTGGTTAAAACGTGGTAAAATGATGGTGTTTTGGGTGGTAAAAAGATGGTGCACACAACATGATTCGCATGTGTTACCATGATAACGCGAACAGTTGGACGAGCGATTGCAGGAATGCAGTCGCTTTTCTGCTTTCTTCGCCCTCCTGTAATCGGGGCGGTGGCTACAACCGCCCTGATTATCCCAAAGAAAGGAGGCTAGGATGCTTTTAAAAACATGCAGATGCGGAAAGCTGATTCCGCAATCAATCCGCCTGTGCGCGGAATGCGAACGGAAATTTATATCAAGACATGTTGAGTACAATCAAGCGAGAAGAAATAAGAAGGCTGCAGAGTTTTATACATCAAAAGAATGGCGCATAATGCGTGCCCGGATCATCCGGATATTTGACAACGTGGATATCTATGCATATTACACACAGCACGAAATGCTTACATGCGAGCCAGTGCACCACATCGTCGAATTGGAGGACGACTGGGAGCAGCGTCTCAACCCGTTCAACTTGATCCCGCTCAATCAGGTTACGCATAACACCATAACCGCGCTATATAAACAGAGCGAGGCGACCAAACACGCGACGCAGACACAGCTGCGGGCACTGATAGAATACCATTTCCGAGAGGCAGGGGGGTATCAGAAAGTTTTAAGCGACGCATTCTTAGTCGCACCCCCCCTTTTTCTTGGAGAAAACTCCCCACGAGAATTTCGGAATATAGAGGACGAATATAGGATAGAGAGAGGAGGGGCAGAATATGGCAGGACAAAGGCAGCCAACAGATCTGGTGATCATGAAGAACAAAAAACACCTGACAAAGGCCGAGATTGAAGCACGAAAAAATGCAGAGGTTCTGGCACCAAACGACAAGGTGCGCCCGCCGAATTATCTCACGCAGGAGCAGCGAAAGAAATTTCGGAAGTTGGCCAAGGAGTTGCTGGAAATTAACCTGATCGCGAATGTGGATTGTGATGCACTGGCGCGACTGCTGATCGCGCAGGATCAGTATATAGAAATAACAGAACAGATCAGGCAGACACCATTGATGGTGGATCTCCCGGTATACAAAGAGCAAGTCGATCAAAACACCGGAGAAAAAGAACGCGTACAGGTGGGCACAGTTTCGTGCGTGAACGAGCAAAGAGAGCGACTTATGATCATACAGGATCGGTGCATGAAGCAGTGCAGGCAAGGGGCATCGGATTTCGGGCTGACAATATCCTCCCGCTGTCGTCTGGTGGTGCCAAAAGCCCAGGAAAAACCCGAAAACAAATTTGCAAAATATGCAAAGTAGAGATCGGTGTACCCAATATGCCATCGATGTGGTCGAGGGAAGGACCATTGCGGGAGAATATGTCAGATTGGCATGCCAGCGCCACCTCGACGACATCGAAAAGTCAAAGACAGCATCATACAAATATTATTTTGACGTTGAAAGCTCAGAGGAAATCATCAACTTCGCCGAGGAGTTGACGATTGCAGAGGGGGAGCAGAATGAAACAGTAACAGCCTATCCATTCCAGTGTTTTATCCTAGGCTCCCTGCATGGATGGCGGACGAAAGAAAAGGGATACCGAAGATTCCGGACATCTTACGTACAGCTGGGCAGGCAGAATGGAAAGTCGTTTATTAACGGAATGTTGGCAACATACTACGGAAATTTCGATGGATATCATTACGGTGAATTATTCTGTGCGGCGACAAAGCAAGATCAGGCCAATGTCGTACTCAAGGAGACTGTTAAATTTATTAACGCGGACGAGGACTTATCCGAGTGGTTCAAGGTCCACGAGCATAACCATACGATAGACTGCCTTTTGACGCATTCCAAGATCAAAGCACTGTCCGGAGACACTAAATCATTGGATGGACACCGGGCATACTTAGGGATTGTAGATGAATACCACGCGCACAAGACCAACCAGATGTACAAGCTGCTTGAGGGTGGTATTAAAAAGCTTAAATCCGCATTGATCTCAGTCATCACAACAGCAGGATTCGACCTGAAATCGCCTTGCTACAAGCTGTACGAATATTGCTGTAACTTGCTAAAAGGCGTATTTGAAAACGACACACAATTTGTATATATCGCCCAGATGGACACGGACGATGATCTCTACGAGCCGCAGAATTGGATCAAAGCGAACCCAATCCTCGAATTTGATCCCGAAGCCCTGGAGAATATAATCCCAATTGCCAATACAGCGCGTGACATGGGCGGAGAGGATTTAAGGGATCTGCTGGTAAAGCAATTTAATATGTGGATCCAATGGTCAAATTCCGCATATATCAATGACATTGCAAAATGGAAAGCGTGCGCTGTGCTGAAATCATTGCAAGATTTCAAAGGCTCAAAGTGTTACGTAGGGGTTGACCTGTCATCCGGAGGAGATCTGACGTCGATTGCAATCATTATTCCGTATACGATCGGGGAAGTGAAAAAATATTTCATCTTCACACACTCCTTCATCCCCTCTAACAGAGTGGATGAGCATATCAAGACGGATAAGGTGCCATACGATGTATGGATAAAAAAGGGACTTGTGACAGTCACAGAGACGCTAGGAGGAATCAAGACAGATTACAAGTATATCATCCGGTATCTGAAGGATCTGATAAGAGAGTATAGCCTTAAGCCACAGCTGATCTGCTACGATCCACACAATGCCTCGGCGTTTCTCTCGGATCTCGAAACACTGGGATTTGATTCGGTGGCAATCACACAGAGCGCAAGAGAGCTCAACGATGCAACGGTTGACTTTCGGCTCGAGATCATGGCCGGAAATGTGGAAGTCGAGGGGATAAAGTCAGGAAAAAATGGGGCGAAAATCGTCCCAGTCGATGAGCTCCTGACCTGGTCAATTGCAAATGCAAAGACCATTTCCAACAGTTTCGGAGAAATCAAAATCGACAAGGAAATCAATAAGGATAGAATCGACCCGATCGACGCTATTATCGATGCGTGGAAAGCAGCGATGAAAGACGAATACAGACCAGACATTAACGACATGGTAAACGAATGGCTTGAACAATATCAAATCTATGAGAAAGGCGGCGAGAATAAGTGAATCCATTTCAGAGACTTGTGAGCAAAGTCGCAAATTGGTGGCGCGGAGAGCCACAAAACAACGGAGGGGTAATGACGCTCAGCTCGCCGACATTTTTTGAAAAAATAGGACTGGCGCGCAGAGGAAAGCCGACATCCGAGGTAACATACTTCACGTGCTTAAAAATGCTGTCAGAAACGCTCGCAAAGATGCCAATTAAATATTACCAGAAAACCGACAAGGGCATTATCGAACCGGAGGCCAGCGAAACCTCCAAGCTACTCACAAAACGACCAAATCCGTTTCAGACGCCAACGACATTTTGGAACACGGTCGAGATCAACCGGAATCACTACGGCAATGCCTATGTCTATATGCGAAAAAAATTTGTACGTAAAAAATACGGAGGAGATTTTAAGATCATTGACCTGTGGGTTATGCAGTCAAACTGCGTGCAGATAATGGTAGATGATGCGGGAATCTTCGCGGGAGAAGGACGCCTGTGGTATGTATACACAGATCCGACATCCGGCCGGCAGTATGTATTCAGCACAGACGAGGTCATGCACTTTAAAACTTCGTTTTCGTTCGATGGGATTACCGGACTGCCGGTGCAGCAGATCCTAAAGGACACGATTGCGGGGGCATCAAAATCACAAGGATTTATGAACAAGCTGTATGAAAGCGGTCTGACAGCCAAGGCCGTCCTCGAATATACCGGAGATCTGAATGAACCGGCGCGAGAGGCACTCAGAGAATCGTTTGAAAGATTTTCCAATGGCGCGGAGAACACCGGAAGAATCTTACCAGTACCACTAGGGATGAAGCTTACCCCGCTGGATATCAAATTAACTGATTCGCAGTTTTTTGAACTAAAAAAATACACGGCACTACAGATCGCGGCGGCCTTCGGCGTTAAGCCGAATCAGATCAACGATTATGAAAAGTCATCATACAGCAACAGCGAAATACAGCAGCTGTCATTCTACGTTGACACCGAGCTTTTCATCATCAAACAGTACGAAGAGGAAATCCGGTATAAGATGCTTACGGAGACGGAGCAGGACGAGGGATTTTATTACAAATTTAATGAAAAGGTGCTTTTTCGGACGGATTCCAAAACACAGATGGAATATCTAAAGACAGCGGTATCAACACCAATCATGAGCATCAACGAGGCGAGAAGAAAGATCGACCTGCCGGACGCAGAGGACGGAAATGAACTGTATGCGAACGGGAATATTGTGCCTTTACGGATGGCAGGCGCGGCATATACAGAGGATCCGGAGGAGACGCAGCAGGACGAAGAAACTGAAAGCGAAGAAACAGACGGAGCAAAAAACAACGAACCGGAGGAAACCGACAAGGTAGAGGCCGAGGACGAACAGAGAGGAGGTGAATGAGGTTGCCAAAAATAAAAAACAGATTCAGTTTTACAAAAAAGGACAAGCGAACCGGAAAGATTCAGAATGTCGGCTATTTGGATATGACCGCAGACGAGGAGCAGAGCAGATGTTCCTTATATTTTTACGGCGATATTGTATCAGCCACATGGGAATCCATGTGGTACGAGGAGGACAAATGCCCGCAGGATATAGCAGATTTTCTCAATCAGTTGGATGGATATGAGGCGATAGACATCTATTTCAATTCGGGCGGTGGAGATGTATTCGCAGGACTGGCAATCCACAACCAGTTAAAGCGATATAGCGGACACAAGACAGGGTATGTTGACGGGCTTGCAGCGTCAATCGCATCGGTCATCATGTTTGCTTGCGACGAACTCCATTTCGCAACAGGCGCTCAAGCAATGATTCATAAGCCGTTGTGCATCGCATACGGCAACGCAGATGATTTCAAGGATGTAATAAAGCAGTTGAATCTCTGCGAGGAATCTATTCTCGACATTTACGAAGAGCACACAAAAGAGGGCGTGACAAGAGACAAACTAAAGGCTCTCATGGCTGCGGAAACATGGTTCGATGGCGAGAAGTTATCGCAGTATTTCAATGTCGAAATTGAGGAGCGGGCAGCAGTCGCAGCATGTACATCCGATTATTTCGAGAGATACAAACAGATTCCGGAGGCGTTAAAAGCCGCAGAGGGCACAAGGGACATTGTCGATGCGGTCCTCGCAGAAATGCGGAACCGAGAGACGCAGAGAATCGAAGCGGAAAAGCAGGAGATCCTTGCGGATTTAGACATGTACGGCATCTAATCAACTATTAAAAAAGGAGAATTAACATGAACAAAGAAATGCAGGAACTACTCAAGACAATCAACGACAAGAAAAACGAGGTCAAGAGCCTCGTCAATGACGGCAAACTTGACAAGGCAAAAGCGGCGAAAGAGGAGCTCAAGGAACTGCAGGAAAGATTTGACCTGCTTTATGACCTGGAGGACGAGGAGCGAGAGGACATTGAAGATAAGGTTAAAAATGGACAGGCAAAGCAGGTCGGCGGCGCAGTAAAAAGCGACAAGCAAAGCATCGTCGGAGCCTTCGCGAACATCATCAAGGCAGGATTTAGGCACACAGAGCCGGACGAGGATAGCCTTAGGATATACAAGGATGCACTAACAAGTGACGCAACCGCCGATTCAGACGGAGAAAAGGGCATTGGGGTAACCATCCCGGAGGATATCCGGACGGACATCATCTCACTGCGGCGCTCGGATGACAATTTGGAGCAGTACGTCAACACCGAGGGTGTGGCCACCAAATCCGGTACCAGAAACATCGAGGTCGACGCAGAATCAACGCCATTTGACAACGTGGACGAGGCAGCAGATTTTCCGCAGATGGACGAGCCCAAGTTCAAAACCATTGAGTACAAGGTAAAGAAAAAAGGCGGAATCTTGAAGGTTACAGCCGAACTGCTGGAGGACAGCGCGACCAATATTATGGCATACATCAATAAGTGGATCGCCAAGAAAACAAAAGCGACGCGAAACGCAATGATCCTCAAGGTGATCAACGAAATCACGGAGGACAAGGAGGTTGTTGTTTCGAATATTGATAGTCTCAAAGACATTTTTAACGAGCAGTTAGATCCTGCGATTGCAGCTACAGCGATCGTCATCACCAATCAGAGCGGATTTAACTACCTTGATAAGCTCAAAGATGAAAATGGCAAATACATCCTGCAGCCGGATCCGACGCAGCAGACAAAGGGAAAGCTGCTCTTCGGCGAGTACCGCATTGTAAAATTGTCCAAAAAAACGCTGAAATCAACACCAATCCTTGATACGGATGGAACAACGATCAAGGGATATAAGCACCCGATCTTTTGCGGAGATCTGCACGAAGCCATCACGCTCTTTGACAGAAACGTGCTGACGATTGATCTGAACGACAAAGGAGACAGCCTGTGGGGCAAGGATATGACAGGTATCAAGGTGCGTGATCGCTTTGACGTGCAGGCTGTTGACACTGAGGCGGTCATCAAAGGCGAGATCACGGAGACTGTGAACGGATAGCAGGGAAAGCGGGTGTGAGTATGACAGACGAGGAAAAGGCAACGTACAGAAACGCTCTGATAGAGGCGTGCAAGACGTATTGCCACATCGATTATGACGATGACGAGGAAATTATTGAATTAATGCTCGAAACGGCAATTGAGGAGCTGGAAGAGCTGATCCCGGACTTTGATCGATGGGAGATGACAAGCCGTCAAAAAATGCTCGTATTCGGCTCGGTAAAGGATATGTACGATAATCGAGAAAAATATCAAAATCCGACCGCGCTCACACACGCTGTATCCTCCATGCTGCTGAAAGAAATGTATGGAGGTGCAAAATGAGCAAAACAGGGCGTATAACCATTATCCGGACAGAAACAAAAATCCTGGACGGGAGAAAGACATCGGAAAAAACGGAATATTACAGATGCTGGTGCGACGTCCAGAGCCTGGGGACGAATGAGAGATATACGGCGTTGCAAAAAGGGCTGGAGAACACCATCGTATTCAAAGTCCGAAACTGTCAAAAGATGGAGGAAATTCGGAAAAACCTGAAAGAGTTCTCGGCAGAATATAAGGGGACAGAGTACAAGGTCTATGACGCATCCCCTATGTATACGGATGAAAGAACCGTGTTGTTAAAGTGCCGAATCGGAGATTAAGTCATGAAGGTTGACATGGAATTTAAGGGGCTTGAGGAGCTCTTAAAAGCGCTCGAATCCGTTGCAAGTGACGCCGAGATCGGAGCGGTCAACAAAAAAATTGTGGAGGAAGGCCAGCCTGTTGTAAAGAGAATCATGTCAGGCAAAATCCCAAGATCTGCAGACATTAAAAAAAGCGGTCGGGGATTTGGCACGAAATCCCATGTGTCGGCTCATGCGGCGGACAGCATCCCGGTTGACAAGGTCAAGGTAAAGGGCACAGGCGCAACCGCACAGGTGGGGTGGGATGGTAAGGCGGAGCATGGAGACTACTTTTACACCAAATTCATTAACTGGGGAACCATCTACCAGCCGCCCCGCGAATTCATCTACGCAACCGGACGGGAAGCGGACGGAGAGCTGCAAAAGATTGCAGAGAGAGAGTACCAGGCTTTCCTGAATAACACAATAAAGTGAGGTGGTGCTGTATGTGCCCGGATATTATAAGAGATGCAGCAGAGGCATTAAAACAGATAAGCGACAGAGGGATCACAGTGATGCAGGGGTGGTACGACAAGAATATCCACGATACGCATGTGACCCTGTGGGATCTGGGCGAGGATGATGCGAATTTCTCAGATGACGATGCAGAGGGATCAACACTGTCCCTGCAGGTTACGATTTTTTCCGAAAAAGACGAGGTTGCATTATCCCGGGAGATTAAAGAATTGATGATAGAGCACGGATTTGACTTCGAAGGCCGGAATGCAGACGATTCGCAGCCGGAGGATGGGATCTACATGAAAGCGCAGAGGTTTTCAAAGTTTTATGAAGGAGAGGAATAAAAATGAGCGAACAGCAAATTGTGAGAAGCAGAACATGTGGATGCAAGGATATCTACATTGCAAAACTAATCCAGAACACAGCAACGGCATACAGTGCAGGAGTGCCGGTTAAGTTGGCCAGAGCGATCAAAGCGAAAGTTGATGAGAAATGGAGTTCGGAAAAGATTTATTCGGACGACGGAACAGAGGAGGTTATCAATTCCTACGAAGGGACAGAGATTGAGCTTGAGATCAATCAGCTTGCGCCGCAGGATCGGGCGATCCTGTTCGGACAGTTGTATGAAAACGGCTTCCTGACAAAATCAAGTGAGGATTCCGCGCCGGAGGTTGCAATCGGGTGGCGCGAGAGAAAGTTAAACGGCAAGTATGAGTTTAGGTGGTTTTACTGCGGCAAATTTGCCGAAGGAATCAGCGAGGAGGCAAGCACCAAGGAAGGAAAGCTCTCGCCGACGACCAAGAGCATCAAGGGATCGTTTTACGAGCGCAGCCTTGACAGTCTGTACGAGATATCGGTTGACGAATCGAATCTTGTGGACGACGATACCGACGCAAAAGAAGCCATTACCAAGTGGTTTGAGAAGGTGCAGGAAAGAGACACCGCAACAGCGTAGAAATGCAGGAGGAAAGTGATGAGCGCAGAAAAAAGAAAAATAATCGTAGGAAATAAAGAATACACAATGCCCAGAATGTCCGTCGACACATATATGAGTTATTTGGACCTGACAGAAGTGATCGACACGCACACGCGATACACAAGAACCGATGTAGAGGCCATGATCGACTTTCTCGTAGTAGCATATGATAACCAGTTTACAGCGGAAGAATTAAAGGATTCGCAGACCGGTCTTGACGCGGCGGGAATCATCATGGAATTCCAGTGCATTGATATGGGGGTTGCGAACGAACTGACAAAACGCATTGAGAATCTTACAAAAAACTAAGAGAGTGGCATGTGATACCGGAAGTAAGCATCACATGCCACGAATCCAGTTTTTTTGTGAGAACAATAACAGTGGAGCAGTACAGGAAGTACGCCTCGCTGATGGAACACAGCTCTTCCGATAGATTCCGGGATGCAATCACTTTGAGTAAAAGGATTATCCAGGAATTATTCCCGGAGCTGTCACTTGCAGATCTTGGAACCTGTGATGCCATAGAGCTTTTAGCGACATCGGCACAGATCCACCGGATCATGCAGGATATCATCGGGGAGAAGCTACTCAAAATCGTCGAGGTTGAGCAGGTAGAACGAGAAGAATCCGCATTTGACGAATATGACTTGGAAAATGGATACGAAGACGAGCCGGAAAACACAAATCCCTGGAGGCTCTGCCAGGAAATTGTCGATCGAATCGTAAAAATCGCAATAAGGCTTTTGAACAACTCATACAGCCAGTGCATGAAAGAGGATATTATTTCGCTCGTAGATTATCTAAAATTCGAGCTGGACACCATAAACGAGTGAGGAAGGAGGTCTTAAATTGGCATATACAAGCGTTAAGCTTACGGCTGATTCGAGCAGTTTTAAGCAGGAAATGCAATCAGCGACGAACCAAATGAAAATGCTGTCAAGCGAATATTCCGTCGCCAAGGAAAAGGCGAAACTGTTCGGGACGGAGACCGACAACCTCAAAGCAAAAGCCGAATCGCTCACAAAAAAAATCGAAGTCCAAAAGAGCATCGTCAAGCTCAACGAAGAGCAGCAGGGAAAGCTCACGTCAAAGTTATCCGATCAAAAGACCAAGCAGGCAGAGCTCACGGCGAAGATCGACGCCGCAAAGAAAGCCTATGAAGAGGAGACGAAGGCAACCGGAAAAAATTCGGACGAGTCCAAGGCACTCAAAGAAGAGCTCGACAAACTTGAGGAGGAATTTAAGAAGAACGAGACCGCTATCGGAAAGACCGAGACTGCGCTTGCCAATCAGACCGCAAAAACAGACGCGTCAAAAGTCAAGCTCATGGATATGGAAAAGGAGCTTGAAAACGTCAACAAGGAATTAAAAAACCATAAGTTGAATGAATTTGCAGATGCATGTGGCACCGCTGGAGAAAAGATAGAAGGATTTGGGAAAAAGCTGTCTGTCATATCCGGAGGCGTAACCGCGTTCGGAGTCGGATCGGGGAAAATGGCGATTGACTTTGAGGATTCGATGGCGAAGGTCTCCACGATCATGGATGAAAGCGTGATGTCGGTCGGCGACATGGAGGATGCCATTGTTACGCTGTCTAACGAAACAGGGATAGCAGTGGGGGATATAGCCGATAATGTCTATAATGCCATAAGTGCGGGGCAGAACACTGCGGATGCGGTAAACTTCGTGCGGGAATCAACAAAACTCGCAACCGCCGGATTCGCAGAATCCGGAGATACGCTCGACATCCTGACAACGGTATTAAACGCATACGGACTTGAGGCGGGAGAGGTCACGAATGTATCTGATATGTTGGTGCAGACACAGAATTTAGGAAAGACCACTGTTGCAGAGTTGTCATCTGCAATGGGAAAGGTTATCCCGACAGCAAACGCGAATGGGGTTGCATTGGATCAGCTTTGCGCCGGATACGCCATAATGACTGCGAACGGTGTCGCAACCGCAGAAACAACAACCTATATGAACTCCATGCTGAATGAATTGGGCAAAACCGGAAGCGACACAGATTCAATTCTGCGGGAAAAGACCGGGCAGTCGTTCAAGGAATTGATGGACAGCGGCTCCAGCCTGGCAGACGTTCTAACAATCATTGATGATGCGGCGGGGGAACAGAACCTTACCATGAGCGACATGTTTTCGTCATCAGAGGCGGCGAAGGCAGGATTGATCCTGCTGGGTGATGGCGCTGATTCTTTCAACGGCACTCTGGGAGAGATGCAACAGTCGGCAGGAATGACGGATGACGCATTCGGAAAGATGCAGACGACATCATACGATCTAAAAGTAACGATTAATAACGTTAAGAACACGGCGATGGAATTTGGTCAGACAATCATGCAGTCAGCCGGTCCAATGATTGAAAGCGCGTCAGAAAAGGTCAAAGAACTCTGCGACTGGTTTAGCAACTTGGACGAAGGTCAGCAGAATACGATCCTCAAGGTCGGTCTCGTGGTCGCAGCTGTTGGACCGTTAGCGGTTGGATTTGGCAAAGTAGCACAGGGCATCTCCAGCACGATCAAATTCGGGCAAAACTTTGTTTCCGGCGTGGCTGGGATCATTGCAAAGATAACGGCCAAAACCGCAGCGACGGCGGCAGGAACGGCAGCAGACGCCGCAGGAACAGCAGCAGAAACCGCTCATGCGACCGCAACAGCAGCAGCGGCAACCACGACGGGAGGAATGACCGCCGCACAGACGGCACTCAACGCAGTAATGAATCTGTGCCCGATCATCCTGATCATTACCCTGATTGTGGGATTGATTGCAGCAGGCGTCGCGCTGTACAAAAATTGGGACACCGTTAAGGAAAAACTGGCCGAGTTTTGGGCAAAAATCAAAGAAATCTTTGAAAAGATAAAAGAGGCGATCACAGGAGCATTTACCAAAGCCAAAGAGGCAGTCACAGACAAGGTTAATGGCATGGTAGATGCCTTTAAGAATAGCCCGATCGGGAAGGTCGCGTCAACCATATTTGGCGGCGTCAAAGACATAGCCTCAACGGTCATGTCAGCCACGTTTGGCAAAACCAAAGAACATCTCGGGAATATGAAGAAAGCCTACGAGGAGAACGGCGGAGGGATCAAAGGCGTTGTAGCAGCAGGCTGGGAGGGCATCAAAGGTCATTATACGGATGGGTTTAACGCAATAGATAAGCTCAGCGGCGGCAAGCTGACCGAGATCAAAGACAAATATTCCAATATTATGTCGGAAACAGTTGGCAAGGCAAAAGAGCACCTGAACAGTATGAAAGATGCCTACGAGGAGAACGGCGGAGGAGTAAAGGGCATTGTAGCAGCTGCCTATACGGGAGTCAAGGATACCATGGATTCAATTATGGGAACGGCAAACACCCTTACCGGAGGCAAGCTTGATCAAATTAAATCCTCATTTTCCTCGAAGCTGGAGGGAGCAAAGAACACGGTTGATTCAGTGATGGGAAAAATCAAGGATAGCTTCCAGACAAAAATGGACAACGCAAAAAACGCTGTGTCCGGAGTGATTGACAAGATCAAAGGCTTTTTCAATTTCTCATGGTCCCTGCCAAAGTTAAAGATGCCGCACCCGAAGGTATCCGGAAGCTTCAGTTTGAATCCGCCGTCAGTACCGTCATTTTCGATTGAATGGTACAAAACAGGCGGCATCATGACAGGACCCACGATCTTTGGGTCAAGAGGCAACACACTGCTGGCAGGTGGCGAGCCGGAGACCGGGGGAGAGGCTATCCTTCCGCTGACACAGTTTTACGAAAAGCTAAGCAACATTTTGGACAAAAAGCTGGATGCTGTACAGAAAATGCAAGCAGTCTACGTGACGAATTATACATATATCGACAGTGATGAGATTGCCAGCCGCACCGTTACAAAAGTGGACGCAGAGATGGTTACAAATATAAGAAAGGGCAGGTAGAGTATGAAAATAAACGACAATGACATCCGCAAATACGGCGCCAAGCAACTGACTGTAGATGTGCAGCCCCCCACAATGGCGACCAACTACGAATGGGTCACCGGTGCCGCGCGAGAAACAGAATTTGACACACAGGTACAGATGGGGCACCTAAAAATCTCGATATATTTCAAAGGCAAGAATCGGAACAGCATTATTCGGGATATTTCTGCGTTTATGGAAAATCTTAAAAATGCGGCAGATCTGGAACTGGACGGATTCAAAGGTCGATACCGGGGGTATTTAACAGCTGATGACTATGAGAAAAAAATCGCAAAAAACAGATACATTATCAATCTTGAGTTTGACGGATATTTCTACGATGACGAAATCACACAGATATTTGATGGCACCACAACCGCTAAGTTTGCGGTTGCAGGGACAAGGGATGCGCCATGCGTCGTGGAAATACTGGCAAAAAATAATCTGTCAAATTATACGATCACAGGGCTGGGCGAGGATGGCATCACCATAGAATCATTGGCAGCAGGTCAGACAGTTGTGATTGACGGCATTTTAGGGCTCGTGACAGTATCGGGCAAGAATGCGTTCGACCGCGTCAATTTGTGGGAATTTCCAAAACTGAAAACGGGACGGACAGAACTTACATTTTCAAGCACCAAGGCTGTCGTCACGATACGCTATAAGCCTATGTGGATTTAGGAGGTGCTGCATTGCAGATATACGACGATCAAAAGCAGAGAATCGGCATATTGAGCGGCTTTCGGGAGCGGCAAATCACAAGGACACTTGACTCCGGCGACGTAGAACTGTCTTTCGAGTATCCGGCAAGCGGAAAGCTAGCCGGATCGCTAAAGGAAGAAAACTACATCCGGACAAAGACGGATGAATTTGTTATCAAAGCGGTGGAGTCCGGAGAGGCATGGAACAAATACACAGCGGTATTAAACGTCGAGGAACTTGAGGGCACTCAATTCCCATACGGCTTTGAGTCGAAGGAACAAAGTATAAGAGCATGCCTGACATTCGCATTCGAGGGAACAGGCTGGAGCGTGCGCACCTGCACCGTCACAAAAAAGCGGACGATCGACGAGAATGACAAAGTGTCAGCATGGGATATCCTGCAGAAATGCCTCTCGACCTACCGGTGCGAGTGTGTGATTGATTCCCTGGGCAAAGCAATCGACATCCACGAACAGATAGGCAGCGACAAGGGATGCTATTTCATCGAAGGATTAAACCTAAAAAGGTTATCGTTAAAATCAGACACCTACGAGTTTTACACGAGGATCTATCCGATCGGCAAGGATGGCATAACTTCGGAATGGCTTACCGGTCAGGACTACATAGACAACTTCCAATACAGCAACAAAATCAAGGCATATGTATGGAAAGACGAGCGGTATACGAATACCACAAGCCTGATTGAGGATGCGACCGCAAAGCTGGAGGAAATGTCAAGGCCGTATCGGGCCTTTACTGCAGAGATCGCAGATCTGGCAAAAATTAGCGAAAAACACAAGGATATCCTCTCATACTCACTGGGCGACACCATAACCCTTGTATCAAAGAAAAATCGAACAAGGGAAAAGCAGAGAATTGTTAAAATTGTGGAGTACCCCGAAGCGCCGGAAAAAAACACCATAGAAATATCAAATGTAAGAAAGACATTTGCACAGATACAGAAGGAAGAGACACAAGCCGCCGCTGAAGAGGCTGTATCCATATCAACCCGCGCGACAAAGAAGATACTTGAAAGTTATGCGACAACAGACGAAGTGGAAACAAAGATCACGGCATCAAAGACGGCGGTCGAGCTGGGGGTTAAAGAGACGCTCAAAAGCTATGTAACGACGAGCACCTATGAATCAGACATCCGGATTATGTCGGATGAGATAACGTCGAAGGTCGCCGAGGATGACTTTGGCACTTGCATCACGCAGAATGCACAGAGTGTAAAGGTTGCATGGAATAAAAACAGTAACTACATACAGCTGGAGGAGGATGGCATAACCCTGTACAACGGCACAATCGACAGCAACCAGAAGCGCACGGTATTTAACTATACAGGGGAGCACTTTTACCGGGATGGTTATTACATCGGAAAAATCGGAACCAACAATATGACGGGAAGTACAAGCCAGAAAGGCCTTGTGTTTGACATGGAAAATGAAACCGCCTACATGACGTGGGCATACAGAAGCACAAAAGACGCGGCAACCTATGACATGAAGTGGTCGTATTGCTCGCAACAATGCGGAAACTACGCAGCAGGGATGCTGCATGCGGGCGCGGATATTGACATGCACTATTTCAAACTGAGGAATGTATCCTGGGAGGATGGCGGAGTGAATGCGACAATCAACTTTGTGCAGGTCCTGGAAATGAACAGCGACGGAACGGTAGCAAGATGGGGAGATTCCGGGATGATGAGATTTCAAAATGGGATTCTGACAGATCTGACATATTATTAGGAGGACAGATGGACGAATTGAAAACGAAAGAAGGAGAAAAAACGGAAAAAGAAGGCACCAGAATGACGGATGTGGAGCAACAGCGAGAGTCTCCTGTTGCACCGGTGCAACAGGAGGTGGAGTGATGCAGGAGCTAACGACGATTAACATAGAATGCGCAAGGGGAGAAATCCGGAACGCACTGAGCACGATCCGGGGGCGGTACAACCTCCCGCCATGCATCATGGATGGAATACTATCATCCATGATTGCGGAGATTCGGGCGGAGGGAAACATGGAGCTTGTGGATGCTGCAAGCCAGATTCTGAAAGAAAAGGATTTGGAACTCAGCGAGGCAAAGAAGGCGGCCAAGAAAGTGCTGCAGGGCCAAGGACCGCGTGTGGAGGTGGAGGAAGATGGCGATACTAAGTGAATTAGTCACTAATATTGAATTGGAAATGACCGGCGACACGAGGCGCTATCTCGTATCTGCAAAACAGGGCGACAAGGCGACACGATTCATAGTCGCAAAGCTGCGCAACAATGGCGAGGAATATACCATACCAGCCAGAGCCAGAGCGATCGCAAATATTGAAAAGCCGGATGGAAAGCATGTATATAACACATGCACCTATTCGGGATCCGAGGTAACGGTTGAGCTCACGAATCAGGCGCTTGCGGCCGCAGGGACGGCTTACTGCGACATCGAAATCCGGACCAGCGACAACACGCAGATCATCACGTCCGTTTCATTTACAATCGAAATTGAAAGGACGATGAGAAATGACAACGCGATCCTATCTTCAAACGAATTCACAGAATTGGAGGACAGAATCGAAGGACACATCCAAAATATCGATGATACCGAAGAGGCGGTCAGATTGGCAGAAAGTGCGAGAGCGACCGCAGAAAACGAGAGAGTCGAGGCAGAAAGCGCAAGGGCATCAGCTGAGCAGGCGAGACAGCAGAATGAAAGAACCCGTGTCCAACAGGAAGCTGCAAGGCAGCTGGATACGGCGCAGGCGGTTGAGGCAGCAGGATACGCAACAGAAGCCGCTGTCAGAGCGAAGGAGGACTGCGAGACTGTCACGCAAGAGGCGGAGGAGGCGCTGCAGAACCAGGAACAGCTGGAGGAGACGCTGGAGACTGTCACTCGGATGCAGCAGGCTGTGGAGCAGATGGAGCAGGCCGTAGAAACGGCAAAAGCGCAGGTTGAGCAGTACAAAGAAGAAATTAACACGGTGCTTAGAACGCTCCAGGAGCCGGACAGCACCCTCTCGGAATCCAGCACCAATACAGTCCAAAACAAAGTCGTTACACAAGAATTAAATAAAAAAGCCAATCAAACCGAGTTAGACACCCATACCAGCAACGGTACAATCCACATCACAGCTGCAGAGCGCACTGCGTGGAATAACAAGGTAGAAAAGGAAAACGGAAAAGGCTTATCCGCAAACGATTTTACGACCACTTACAAAACAAAGCTGGATGGGATAGCAGATGGAGCGAATAAAACAGTTGTTGATTCCGCTTTAAGTTCTTCATCCACGAATCCCGTCAGAAACAGCGTTATAACGCAAGCCTTATGGGAAAAATCTGACTCATCACACACACATGAAGAGGCTCATTGTAACGGCGCTGCTTTATTTTCAGGATTTATGTCTGGGGCAGACAAATGGAAGTTAGACCATATCGAAAGCGGTGCTACAAAATCAACTGTTTATAGCGCTGGTTCAGATACCATATCATTACCATCAAAAACTTATGTTTATCCTTTGAGTTTTACCCTTAATGCAGGCACGTACCTATTTATAGCCTTTGCGGATTTGGCTACATCAATGGCAGATATGTATGTCCTGAACATAACTGGCCTCAACGGTAGGTGCGCCGTTCGTCAAAGAGGAGATGCTGGCGGCGGCATTACAACGTGTACAGTTCAAACGTTTAGTTCCAATGGGAATGTAGTGAAGATGGGTATATATAGTAGCAGTGCCGCTGCCAATACCGCAAGAGGTACTTTTTTTGCCATCCGATTATGCTAGAAGGGAGGTACATCAAATGATATTAGACAGCATCCACGAAGTGCAGGCAGACATTATCCAAAGGTTGGCAGAACAAAACAAGCATCTGATCAGCCTGTTGGCACAGTATACCGCAGTTGAAGCAGAGGAGGAGCGACTCCGGGAGATATTGGGAAAGGAGGGAGAGAAGTAGATAAATATTTATAGTGGCATATTGCCAACATCAAAGAAAAAGGAGGATACAAAAATGAAAGAAGGAGTTTGCACAGCGATAGGAGTGGTAGGTGGATTTATCGCCAATTTATTCGGCGGATGGGGCGCAGGGCTCACAACACTCATAGTATTTATGGCAATCGATTATCTCAGTGGATTGGCAGTTGCAGGGATATTCCACGCGTCCAAAAAGACGGAAACAGGAGCATTAGAGTCGGGTACCGGCTGGAAAGGGCTTTGCAAAAAAGGCATGACCCTTTTATTTGTATTAATAGCATACCGGCTGGATCTGGTAATCGGCACCAACTACATACGGGATGCAGTCATTATCGCGTTTATCGCGAATGAATTGATATCCATCGTGGAAAATGCCGGCTTAATGGGGGTGCCCATGCCGAGTGTCATAAAAAAAGCAATCGACATTCTGCAGAAAAAATCGGACAAGGAGGAATAAGGATGGCTACATACACAGTACACGCCGGGCACGCGAAAGACGGCAACAGTTATTCCGGAGCAGCGGGCTACTGCAAGGAATCAGTAGAGGATCGACTGATCAAAGATGCTGTAGTTAAATATCTACGGGCAGCAGGGCATACTGTGCAGGATTGCACAGTGGACCAGGGGCAGAGCCAGAGCGGCATTATCACAGAGATCAAAAAAAAGATCAACAGTTGCACCGGTGCAACTGCGAACATCAGCATCCACCTTAACGCGTCGCGGAAGGCATCGGTAGACGGCAAGATCAAGGGGGTGGAGTGTGAGGTATATTCCAATACTGGGCAAACGTCAGAAATGGCTAATCGCATTTGCAAGAAGATAGGCGCTCTGGGATTTACAAACCGCGGAGTAAAAGAGCGCACAGACCTCGGCGTATTAAAAGGGATCACCAATGGCGGCGTCAACATATTGGTGGAGTGTTTTTTCTGTGACGACGAAGACGACTACAAATTTTATCAAAAAATCAGACCTAACGCCATAGGGCAAGCCATCGCAGAAGGAATATTGAATCAAAATATCAAACCGCAGACTGGATGGATCGAGCAGTCCGAAAAATGGTACTTTTACTACGAAGGACAACCAATGACATCCTCATGGATCCACGATGCAAGGGGCAACTGGTCCTACCTGACAGCGGATGGCACTGCAGTAATGTCCGGATGGCAGGAGATCGATTGCAAATGGTACTACTTCGACAGCAACTGCTATATGCAGGCATCAGAATGGATAGAGTACAAAGGAAAGTGGTACTACCTGCAGGATGACGGATCAATGGCAACGGACTGCTACATCAAATCTAAGGACAAAGATATATACTACTGGGTCAATACAGATGGAGTATGGATGCCGGAATGGAATACGTCAAAACCAAACACCAGTAAATACCGCGTGCTGCGCGGTTAAAAAGCAAAATGGAGGGATTAAGCATGTTATATTATTTGGGCAAAGGAGAAGAGTTAAAGAAAGAGGAATGTAAGGAATACAAGACACTTGAGGGTGCGCTAAAAGCAGCCGCAAAGGACGAGAATACCGTCGTGTGGGACGAATCCGGAAAGATTGTTGGCTCGTTGACCGACAATGTACCGGATGGGGCGTTGCAGGAAAATCCGGACGGCAGCGTTCCGGCATTTGACGAAAACGGCAATCCTGCGGGAGCGGTAGACACTGAAACGGCAGCAGAGGCAGCAACACTCAATGACGAAAGTGAGGAGAATCCGCCGGGGCAGCAGTTGGACAAGATTGTTCCACAGGACAAAATGAAAGTGACGGTTGTCTGTAATGGCTCTCTGAATCTCCGTCGCTCTGCGTCGTGGTCTCCAAATAATATTTGCGGTCGTGCAACCAAAGGTCAGACATATCAGGCCAAAGCGATCCACACCGTGGACGGGAAGCAGATGATCGAAACCATTGACGGTCTATTTTTGTCCGGAGATCCTGCACACATACAAATAGGATAGATTTATAGAATAATGAGCGATTATGACAAAGGCCCTTGCCTCGTTGGAACAAGCCCGGCGAAGCAAGGGCCTTACTGGTAATAAAAATTTTCATATAAAAGTTAAAATTTTTGCATGAAAGTATTGACTTTTACATGAAAGTTTGGTAGTATATATACATAGAGATGAGGAACACATCAAAAAAGAAAGGGCGACAAAGTCGTAATTGGAGGTTGATTATTATGATTAATGCATTTGATATTAAGGCAACAGAAGAAATTAAAAAAGATCAAAAAATAGAATTTGTATGGTGCGAAAGGATGGAGGGCGAAGATGTAGTCGGTTGGTCATTTTATAGAGATTTTGCAGATTTCGCGCAAAATGCTGGATCGATCGATACGTATAAAGTTAGAGACCATGTGTGTTATATAACAGAGATCCAAGATATAACACCTCAGCTTGATCTTTTCGGTGTTGGAAAACGCATCAGCATATATCTTACAGACACAATCACCGAAGAAAAATTTATATTATTTGCTGACAAAGAGGGCATAGAAGATATAATGAGAGGATAAGGTTTTGAATACGAATACTCAAGAAAGGGGAACACAAAAATGAACAAGATAATTAAAGGCAGAAGATACGACACAGAGACGGCAACTCTTTTACACAGCATAGAGCATGGACAGTATGGCTCATTTGATTACTGGACGGAATCTCTTTACTGTAAACGCACTGGAGAATATTTTTTGCACGGATATGGCGGCCCGATGACAAAATACGCTGTCCGGGAAGGGAATGATATATGCGGAGGAGAAGTTATTGAGGTTTTGAGCGTAGAGCAGGCGCAAGAATGGGCAGAGAAAAACATGTCCGCCGATGAGTATGAAGCAATCTTTGGACAAGTTAATGAAGGCGCGGGGAAAAAGGCCTATACAATGTCACTGGAGGAGTCTTTGCATAAGAAATTGCTGGAATATGCTGTCAAACAGGGAAAAACCAAATCAGAGGTTATTGCTGAGTGGATAAGAAGTTTGTAAAAAAGGAATGCGGAAACCGGATCTAAGTCTGATAGGTCAGACATATAACAATTTACATGTGGATAGCTTGACAAATGATTACAATTCTTACAATAGGCGATTATATGAGTGCACTTGTTTGGTATGCGGGCGAAAAAGATTAGCTACCAAGCAGAATCTCCAGCGTGGCGAAATTAAAGATTGTGGAAATCATCATAAATATAATGATATTTCTGATCGTACCTATGGAAAATTGAAAGTGATGTATGTTACCAATATAAAAAGTACAACAAAAAGTCGTTGTAAGATATGGCATTGCGCATGTGAATGTGGTAAGGAATGTGATGTTTTATACGATGACTTGGTAAGCAGGAAAATACAGTCGTGCGGTTGTTTGCGGATAGAAAAGATTAAAGGACTATATGCGGAAGGTACTGCTCCTTGCAAATTAAATGGAGATAATATCAGATCAACAAATACATCTGGGATTACAGGTGTATGGCATGATAAAGCGAGAAATAAGTGGTGTGCTGAAATTATGTTTAAGAAAAAGAAATACTTTCTTGGGCGTTATGAAAAGAAGGAAGAGGCAATTTTGGTTAGAAAAACTGCTGAGAAAGAAATTTTTGGAAACTTCTTAGAGTGGTATGAGAACTCAAAAGCACTATTGGACACTGGATTGCGCAATCAAGGAGAAGGTAACAAATGAGAAAGTCCCTCCCGCTAGGCTACGGCGGAGGGACTTTGTTATAGACATTTTCTCTTGATTAAAATTTTCACTCAAATGACAAACGGTCATCCAATTTGGACAAGTAGTGGTGTGTCCGTCACAATACTGCGTCAGAATCGGCTGGCGAACATTGGGGCGGGACAAATAATTCGTGAATATTTCATCCACAATATTGGAAATGTTCCGGTAAATATTTCTGCCATAAATGAATTTGTGATCGTAGGCAGTCGAGGAAGTAATGGTAAATTCATAGCCCTGATTCCGATACCATTCCGTATACACGCGGTTTAAGGTAAAGGACATGATGGCAAGAATATTTGCGCGCAGACTGCTGTCCGGCCAGGTGGCATAGATTTCACTGGAAGCCACATTCTTGATGTAATCCCGGTATCGGACATAATAATTCGCCGCAGTGCTGTCGGTAGGCGCACCGTCATGTACCACGACATATTCCGGAATGACCACGCGGCTCAATACAATCTCGCCGGTTTCGTTCATGGGCTTTATCTCGCTTTCCGGTATCTTGGGCGGATAGTCGCCAAAGAGTGTGTGTGCACCAATGACAATATTGGATTCCGTCTGTCCCGGATAGTCCTGTGGCAAAAGTGTAACGGGCTGTACGGCAAGCTCCTCCGGCAGCAGGGCGATACCGGAAATATTGAGGGGACGAAAACCCGGCGCAGTTACCACGATCGTGTATTGGGAGTAGGGCTGGTATTCCGAGGGAGCCATACTGTAATCCAGTGGCGGGGTGCTCAGGGTCACAATCTCCGTCTGACCGGAGGAATCGGTCTGTAATACCTCCAGAGTAGATTCCGGTGCACCGGTGTAGGAGAGTGTGATGGTGGCATCCTCAACCGGAAAGGCATCCCGGGAAACGACATTGATCTGCAGCTGCCCCTGATCCACGTCGTTTTGCATTGCTTTTAATGTCGACATAGTGTTGGTTCCTTTATGCTTTGTTGTTAATGTATGATGCAAAGCATGTTTTTATGCCAGATACTACCGAACCCCGGCTATATTGTTTGTCGGTCGCATACAAAAGACAGCATCATATTGATGCTGTCCCTAAATAAACAATTATATGATTGCATTTTCATAATCCTGCATTTCGTGATATGTTGTTCTGCTAATTCTGAAAGCTCCACGTTAAACTGCATATTTATCCCTCATGCTCTTGGACACTTCTCTGGCAGAATTTGTTGCTCCCATATCACTTTTTTTTATTGATTCAGAAAGCTGTTCCACTAAGGCATCCTCGCTTAACTTCTTAAGTCCTGATAATTCTGACTTCTCCGATAATGTGTTTACCAACATGATTACCATGTTGTAATCTTCCTCCGACAAACTCTTAATTTTGGCTGTCAATTCTGCTGTACCCATGTCTTCATCAACCCCTTTCGTACCCTGCCTTTTCTTTATTATACTTCCTATGGTTCTCAAAATCCATAACAATCTATTCCTGTATTGATGGTTGCGTCCTCAAACGGAAAGATACTACCGCACCCATTCTCCATTTGCATTGACCCGGTAATTGCCGATTTTGGTATTTACCGCCATCCTGCCGGAGTCATAGCTGTAATAATACGTTCCGTTTACGCTGTACCAGCCGGTTCGCATTGCTCCGTCGGTGCCAAGATAGTACCAGGAACCGCCGTCGCTGAGCCATCCGGTCTGCATTGCGCCGCTCCCGTTCAGATAGTACCACGTACCACCGTCATTGAGCCATCCGGTCTGCATTGCTCCACTGGTGTTGGTGTAATACCAGGTACCGCCATCATTGACCCAGCCCGTCTGCATCGCGCCGCTGGCATTGGTGTAATACCAGGTACCGCCATCATTGATCCATTCGGTCTGCATCTTGCCGCTCTCGTTGGTGTAGTACCATCCGCTTCCATCATTGACCCATCCGGTCTGCATCTTGCCGCTCTCGTTGGTGTAGTACCATCCGTTTCCGTCGTTAACCCATCCGGTCTGCATTGCACCGTTTGCGTCGGTATAGTACCATCCGCTTCCGTCATTAATCCAACCTGTTTCTGCCACGCCGTCTGCGTTGTTGTAATGCCAGGTATCGCCAACCTGAATCCACCCGGTCTGCTTAGCGCCTGATGAAGTCTGGGTATTGGCAGCTGTCTGATCCGAAGTCTGGCTGGCGGTTGCCGACTGGGTTGAGTTCTGTGTGCTGCCTGAGTTCTGTGGGGTAGAGGGTGTCTGCCCGTTTATGGGTTCAAACGGAATGTCGTTCTTAAGGGCATAGTTTTCTGCTTCGGACTCCGTATAGCCGATAATGGTTAACTTGCTGCAACCGTAAAATGCATCAGGACCAATGTAAGTCACGCTCTCCGGTATCGTGACGCTGGTCAAACCGCTGCAGTTATTAAATGCACCATTACCAATCTCTGCTACTTTATCCGGAATCTGAATGCTGGTCAAACTGCTGCAGCCAGAAAATACATACGATTCAATTGAGGTCAGACCTTTCCCCAATGTAACGCTGGCTAAACTGCTGCAGTCTTCAAATGCCAGGTAACCGATGTAAGTCACGCTATCTGGTATTTTAATTTTGGTTAAACTGGTACAGTCCCAAAATGCCCATACACCGATATCAGTCACACTATCTGGTATTGTTATGTCAGCCAAACGACTGCAGCCAGTAAATGCATAAGCGCCAATCTCTGTCACGCTATCTGGTATGGTAATGCTGGTTAAACTGCTGCAACCCCAAAATGTATAACCGCTAATTCTTGTCACACCATTCGGAATCTGAATGCTGGTTAAACTGGTGCAACCATTAAATGCGGACCCGCCGATCGTTGTCACATTATCCGGAATCTGAATGTCGTTTAAGCTGCTGCAGCCATAAAATGCACCATCACCAATCTCTGTCACATTATCCGGAATCTGAATGTCTTTTAAGTCGCTGCAGCCATCAAATGTATGATAAGGAATCTTTGTCACGTTATCCGATAGCTTAATACTGACCAAATCGCTGCAGTTGATAAATGCATTCGACTCCATTGAAGTCACGCTGTCCGGTATCGCAATGTCGGTTAAACGACTGCAGTTCATAAATGCATATGAGCCGATCTTGGTCACGCTATCCAGTATCTGAATGTCGGTCAAACTGCTGCAGTCCCCAAATGCATTGTAGCCGATTGAAGTTACACTATTTGGTATCTCATAGGAGCCTTCTTTTCCGGCCGGACACCGAATCAATTTCGTAGCATCTTGATTAAACAATACTCCGTCAATGGAACTGTAGAACCTATTGCCCGTTGCCACATTGATGTTGGTTAAACTGTTGCAGCTATCAAATGCATCTGTGTAGATATATATTACGCTGGCTGATATTTCACAGGAACCTTCTTTTCCGGCCGGGCACTGAATCAAAGTCGTACCATCTTCATTAAACAATACTCCGTCAATGGAACTGTATTTTTCATTGCCCGCTGCCACATTGATACTGCTCAAACTGCTGCAGCCCATAAATACCATACTGCCGATCTGTTCCACGCTAGCCGGTATCGTAATACTGGTTAGGCTGTTACAACCATCAAAAGCAGCGTATCCGATGGATGTCACGGTTTCCGGTATTGTAATACTGGTTAAATTACTGTGCCCCCAAAATGCATTCTGACCGATGGATGTCACACCATTTTCGATTTCAATGCTTTTTATCAGAGATTTATTTCGATTCCATGGTGTACTTAAGATGGAATAGCTATCCATCTCCCCCGTTCCGCTGATTGTCAGCTTCCCATCCGAATCCAGCGTCCAGGTGACGTTATCTCCGCAGGTACCCTCATCGACCGTTTCTGCTGCATACGCTTTGAGCGGTAACATGCCAAGCAGCATGATACAGATCAAGGTCAGAGATACCACGCTTTTTGAAATTCTTTTTCCCATTCGTTGTTTCATAATTTGATCCTCCCTACTTGTGTGATTTGATATGTGTTTAATGAATATTCTGCAGGTCGTGTCGAGTACCTTTTTATGCAGAATGATTCAGAGCTTACATTGTGTATTTTGTCATATACTTTACGAGAAGTCAATCTTGCCATTTGGGTAAAAACAAAGCTTTTTTATTTTTGACACCCCTTTCCCCCTCTGCTATAATGAAAGAATCGAAAAGTAGGAGGAATACATATGGTACACACATTTCAACCGTTTCCACTGGAATATCTGGAGATGGATGTTTTCAAAAAGATCGGACAGGAGTGGATGCTGATTTCCGCAGGAGATGAACAAAAGGCCAATACCATGACCGCCAGCTGGGGCGGCTTCGGTGTGCTTTGGGGAAAAAACGTGGCAACCGTTTACATCCGCGAAAGCCGTTATACAAAAGAATTTTTGGACAGGCAGGATAGCTTTTCCCTGACTTTTCTGGATGAGAAATACAAACGTGAAATGAAATTTCTCGGCGCGGTGTCGGGACGGGACGAGGATAAGATGGAGGAGGCAAGGCTGAACTTTGGCTACAGCATGGGAATTCCGTATGTAGACGAGGGCAATCTGGTTTTCCTGTGCAGCAAGCTGTCGGCGACTCCGATCACAAAAGAACATTTTATAGATCCGAACATTCAGTCCCAGTGGTATGCAGACGGCGATTATCACACGATGTATATCGGAGAAATTCTGCAGGTAATGGCACGCTGACATGGAAAAATGGATTGAAGTCAGAAAAGGCGGAAGCTTTGCGCAACTGGGGAAAAAATACGGGCTTGACCCGGTGCTTTTTCGGATTCTGTGCAATCGAGGCGTTGTTACGCAGGCGGATATTGAGACTTACCTGTACGGGGGAAGGGAAAAACTGCACGATCCGCATCTGTTAAAGGACGGAGAGGTGGCCGCAGAACTTCTGGCAGATGCCATCGCGCAGGGAAAAAAAATCCGGATCATCGGGGATTATGACATCGACGGGGTAAATGCAAGCTATATTCTGCTCAAAGGGCTCAGGCGCTGCGGGGCGATTGCGGACGCCGCGATTCCCGACCGGATGAAGGACGGCTACGGGATCAATGAGAACCTCATCCAGGCTGCGGCAGAGGCGGGGACAGAGCTGATCATGACCTGTGACAACGGAATTGCGGCGCTGGATGCCATTTCCTTTGCAAAGCAAAAGGGAATGACCGTCATTGTGACTGATCATCATGAGATTCCGTATCGCATGGATGAGAGCGGCACGCAGATCTGGCTGCGCAGCGAGGCAGATGCCATTGTCAATCCGAAACAGCAGGACTGCGCCTATCCGTACAAGGAATTGTGCGGGGCGACTGTGGCGTGGAAGGTGCTGCAGCTTCTTTATGAGAAAATGGACATTCCGGTGGAGCAGGCAGACGAATTTATAGAGAATGTGGGCTTTGCAACGGTCGGCGACGTGATGAACCTGACCGGAGAAAACCGTATTCTGGTCAAGCTGGGACTGCAGGCTTTAGAGCAGACGAAAAATCCGGGCATGAAGGCGCTGATTGCGCAGACTGGTCTGCAGGATCGAAAAATTAGTTCCTATCATGTGGGATTCTTGCTGGGACCGTGTATCAATGCAAGCGGAAGATTGGACACTGCCCGGCGTTCCCTTGCACTTTTGATGGAGGAAGACCTTACGGCTGCGGCCGAGCTGGCCAGGGAGCTGGTGGAGTTAAACGAGAGCAGAAAAAGCATGACCCTGCAGCAGACGGAGCTTGCCATGCAAAGAGTCGTGGAACAGGGACTGGAGCAAAATAAGGTTCTGGTGGTGTATCTTGAGGAGTGCCATGAAAGTCTTGCGGGCATCATTGCGGGTCGGCTTCGTGAGCGCTATCACCGCCCCGTCATTGTGCTGACAAAGGGCGAGGACGGGGTAAAGGGCTCGGGGCGTTCCATTGAGGAATACAGCATGTTTGACGAACTGACCGCAGTTGCGGAGCTTTTTACAAAGTACGGCGGGCATCCCATGGCGGCAGGCATGTCCCTGACGGAGGAAAATGCGGCATTGCTGGGACAGAGATTGAATGAGAATTGTCGTCTGACAGAGGATGATCTGGTGGAAAAGGTATATATCGATGTGGTGATGCCTATGTCCTATGTGACAGAAGAGCTGGTTTATGACCTGAGTTTGTTAGAGCCCTGCGGAAAAGGAAATACAAAGCCGATCTTTGCGGAGCGTGAGATTCGTGTGAAAAGAGCAACCAGAGTGGGAAGGCTTCAGAATGTTTTGAAGCTGCAGCTTCTGACCCGGGATAACCGGCAGGTCAGCGGAATCTTTTATGATGATATTGATCGGTTTTTCGGATATCTGGAAGAAAAATTTTCCAAGGAAGATGTGATGGCCATGTGTGAGGGACGACCAAATGGCATTACGTTTTCGGCTATTTATGATCCGTCCGTCAACACCTACGGGGGCAACCGGGAAATCCAGATGATTATTCGCAGATATTGTTAATCGATAACAGGCGGGAGGGCACAAAACATGGCAAAAGAGGAGCAATTTTCTTTTATATCAAAGGATGGCAAGACGAGGGTGCACGCGGTGCGCTGGCTTCCGGAGCAGGGAGAGATTCGGGCGGTTTTGCAGATTACCCATGGAATGGTGGAGTATATTGAGCGGTATCGTCCCTTTGCAGAGTTTCTGACCGAACAGGGATTTCTGGTGGTGGGACATGATCACATCGGACACGGCGAATCGGTGGCAACCCGGGAGGATTGGGGCTATTTTGCATCCCGCCCCAGTGATACGCTGGTGGCGGACATGCATCGCCTGCGAAAGCTGACTGTCCGGGATTATCCGAAACTCCCTTATTTTATGCTGGGGCACAGTATGGGCTCTTATCTGTTGAGAAAATATCTTACTATTTATGGAGAGGGGCTGCAGGGAGCGATTGTTATGGGCACTGGCTGTGTCAAGGACGGGACGGTTCGCATGGCGATGGCGATTGCGCGGCTGCAGGCTGCGCTGTATGGCTGGAGACACCGAAGCCGTCTGCTGCAGCGGCTGTCCTACGACAAGCCCTACAAAAAATACGACACCACCGGCAGAGATCGAAGCAACAGCTGGCTGACCAAGGATGTCTCCGTGGTGGAGGCCTATCATGCGGATCCGAAATGCACGTTTGTGTTTACCCTGAATGGGTATATGGGGTTGTTTGAAGCGGTGCTTTATGACAATCAGACCGGAAACATCGCAAAAATGCCAAAGGAGCTTCCGATTTTTCTCGTATCCGGTGAGGAGGATCCGGTGGGCAATCTGGGAAAAGGCGTCAGACAGGTGTATGACAAATTCCGGGAAGCCGGGATGAAGGATGTCACAATGAAATTGTATCCGAATGACCGACACGAAATTTTGAATGAAGCAGACCGGGAAGTCGTGTACGAGGATTTGGTGGAGTGGTTGAAGGAACATGGTGCAGCCGGGTCAAAAGGTTCACATCGTGAAACGATGTGAACACTTTGCACAAAAAATCGGATCGGAAAGCGAGCTTTCCGAGACGATTTCTTGTGCAAAGAGTCAATGCCGACTGCGTCGGCATGACCTTTTGACCCTAATGTCGTGAGTCCGGAGTTCTGTCTCCAAAGGTTGACAAAACGCTTATTCGTGCGTAAACTGAATGAAACGGACAAATCAGGAGGAAAAAATGGAGAATCACATCAAGCTGTACAGTACGCTGAGCAGGAAGGTAGAGGACTTTGTCCCGAATGAGGACGGCAAGGTGGGGATGTACACCTGTGGCCCCACAGTCTATCATTTTGCCCATATCGGCAATCTGAGAAGCTATATCATGGAGGACGTGTTGGAGAAAACCCTTCGCTATGCCGGATACGATGTGAAGCGTGTGATGAATATTACGGATGTCGGACATCTGTCCAGCGATGCAGACACCGGAGAGGATAAAATGCTAAAGGGCGCAAAGCGGGAACACAAGACGGTTATGGAAATCGCACAGTTTTATACAGACGCGTTTTTCTCGGACTGTGAGAAATTGAACATCAAGCGCCCGGATGTGGTAGAGCCCGCAACCAACTGCATTCCCGAATTTATTCATATGATTGAAGTGCTGCTGGAGAAAGGCTACGCCTATGTGGCAGGAGACAATGTTTATTTTGATACCTCGAAGCTGAAGGATTATTATGTGTTTTCCAGCCAGAACGAGAAGGAGCTCATGGTGGGCGTTCGGGAGGATGTGACCGAGGATGTCAATAAGAGAAATAAAAGCGATTTTGTCTTGTGGTTTACGAAATCCAAGTTTGAAAATCAGGAGCTGAAATGGGACAGTCCCTGGGGACTGGGCTATCCGGGCTGGCATATTGAGTGCTCCTGCATCAGCATGAAGCATCTGGGAGATTACATGGATATTCATTGCGGGGGCGTGGACAATATTTTCCCGCACCATACCAATGAGATTGCCCAGAGTGAGTCCTATCTGGGACATAAATGGTGCAATTACTGGTTTCATGTACAGCATCTGAATGATAAAACCGGAAAGATGAGCAAATCAAAGGGCGATTTTCTCACCGTATCCCGTCTGGAGGAAAAAGGCTATCATCCGCTGGTATACAGAATGTTTTGCCTGCAGTCCCATTACCGGAAGCCGCTGGAGTTTTCCTATGAGATACTGGACAATATGGAAAGCGCCTATACGAAGCTTCGGCGGACGATTTCCAGGCTGGATCCGGACACCGAACCGGAACCGGAAGCCTTTGCCGCCTACAAGGCAAAGTTTACGGATGCGCTGGCGGATGATCTGAACACCGCCATGGCACTGACGTTGGTTTATGATGTATTGAAAGCAGAGATGAGTGACCGGACGAAGCTGGATCTTTTACAGGATTTTGATGCGGTGTTGTCGCTGGATCTTACCGCTGGTGAGCTTGCGGCAGAAGATGATGTGGATGCAGAGCTGGAGAGCTATGTTCTGGAAAAAATCCAGGAACGGACGGAAGCAAAAAAAGCAAAGGATTTTCCAAAAGCGGATGCAATCCGGGCAGAGCTTTTGGAGAAGGGGATTGTGCTGGAGGATACCCGAGAAGGTGTAAAATGGAAAAAGGCATAAATTCCTGTATCAAAGAGAGATTCCATCTGCCGCAGGTGGATGTCATGACCTATTCGCCGTTGGCGCTGGCATATATCGGAGACGGGATTTACGATCTGATCATTCGTACCATTGTGGTGGGGCAGGGAAACACCAAAGCGTCCAAGCTTCATCTGGCCACCAGCCGTCTGGTAAAGGCACATGCACAGTCCGAGATGATACGGCTGTTAGAGCCGGAGCTGACGGAGATGGAACGGGATATCTACCGTCGCGGACGAAATGCGAAATCTCCCACCATGGCGAAAAACGCGACGATGACAGATTACCGGAGGGCTACCGGATTTGAGGCGCTGATGGGCTATCTGTATCTGACGGATCAGATGGATCGGATCTATACTTTGGTGGAACTGGCGTTGACAGGTTCGGAGAAAACCGGGCAGCAGGGGATGTGCGAATGAAATCAGGATTTGAGGACAGCAGGACAATGAAGAAAGAGGAATATACAGAGGGCACAAGAGTGGAAGGGCGGAATGCGGTACTGGAGGCGTTTCGCTCGGGAAAAACAGTGGACAAATTATATGTGCTGGAGGGCTGTAAGGACGGACCGGTGCAGACGATCCTGCGTGAGGCGGGAAAGCATGATACCATCGTGCAGTATGTGTCGAAGGCACGTCTGGATCAGATGTCTGAGACAAAGAAGCATCAGGGCGTGATCGCGCAGACCGCGGCCTTTCATTATGCGGAGGTGGCGGATCTGCTGGAGGCTGCAAGGGAAAAGGGTGAGCCTCCCTTTTTGCTCATTCTGGACGGCATTGAGGATCCGCACAATCTGGGGGCAATTATTCGAACCGCAAATCTGGCAGGCGCACACGGAGTCATTATCCCAAAGCGCAGGGCGGTGGGACTGACCGCAGCGGTTGCGAAAGCCTCGGCAGGCGCAATTGCCTACACTCCGGTAGCAAAGGTGACAAATATCAGCAGTACGATTCAGGAATTAAAGGAACAGGGGCTGTGGTTTGTCTGCGCGGATATGGAGGGAACGGTTCTGTATGACCTTGATCTGAAGGGTCCCATTGGTCTGGTGATCGGAAACGAAGGCGAGGGAGTCAGCAGACTGGTAAAGGAAACCTGTGATCTGAAGGCCGCAATTCCCATGAAGGGGGAGATTGATTCCCTTAACGCATCTGTGGCAGCAGGCATACTGGCCTATGAAATTGTCAGACAGCGCAGATTGTAAGAATATCGTGTAAGTGAAAGGCAGGGGGTAAGCATGGCATCCTATGAGAGTTATGAAAATATGAGTGATGAAGCACTGGTCGCCGCATATCGCGCAGGGGAAAACGAAATCATCGATTATTTGATGGAAAAATACAAATATCTGGTGCGCAGAAGGGCAAAAACCCTGTTTTTGATCGGAGGCGATACCGATGATCTGATTCAGGAGGGAATGATCGGGCTGTTTAAGGCCGTCCGGGATTATGATACGGGGAAGGACAGCAGTTTTTTTCATTTTGCGGATCTGTGTATTGCCAGACAGATTTATACCGCCATTGAGGCATCCAACCGGAAAAAGCATGCTCCGCTCAATTCCTATGTGCCTCTTTATGAGGAAAACGAGAATGCGGGAGAGCTTCTGATTCCGGAGGTGCTGCGGACAGATATGGAGGGAAATCCGGAACAGATGTTTATCGACCGGGAGGATATGGATGATTTTCGGAAAAAAGTGGAAAACCGCCTGAGCGCCATGGAACAGGAGGTGCTGGCGTATTATCTGCAGGGATATCATTACGTCAGAATTGCAGAGCTTATGGGAAAAGAACCCAAGTCGGTAGACAATGCGCTTCAGAGACTGAAAAAAAAGCTGCGATAGGTACGAAGACGTTTGACAGTTATGTTTTACTTTTTTTACAACTTATGGTAAACTAGTGAGAGTTGGAAATACCGCATGCGGCATAATCGCTGCAGCGGACAGAAGAACCGTGTCAGGCGGTTCACAGGTGACAAGGGGGAAAGAGAATGGCTGCAGTGAATGAATCAGCAGAAAATTATCTGGAGACGATTCTGATCCTGAGCAGAAAGCTGCCGGTTGTTCGTTCGGTTGATGTGGCAAACGAGCTGGGCTTCAAAAAATCCAGTGTCAGCATTGCGATGAAAAATTTACGTCAGAAAAGCCACATCACCATGTCCGATGAGGGATACATTCATCTGACCGAGAGCGGAAAAGAGATCGCGGAGATGATTTACGAACGGCATGAATTACTATCGGCATGGCTTCAGTATTTAGGGGTGGAAAAGAAAATTGCGGATGAAGATGCCTGCAGGATGGAGCATGTGATCAGCAAAGAGAGCTTTGCAGCGATCAAGCAGCATGTACATGAAAACAAAGAGTTGATCCTGGGGAAGGCAATGATGTGAATTAAAAATGAAGGATGTGTTAGGATTTGACTGCATGTTATGGTTTGCGGAGTAACAGGTTCACATCGTGAAACGATGTGAACACTTTGCGTAAAAAATCGGATCGGAAAGCAAGCTTTCCGAGACGATTTCTTACGCAAAGAGTCAATGCCGACTACGTCGGCATGACCTGTTACTCCACAAACCATAACATGCAGTCAAATCCGGACATTCAACCATATCGTGTTATCAAATCGAGAGGAGATCATCATGAAAATAACGGCTGTGTTACATCCAAATGGAACACAAACACAGGAGGTACAGCAGAGCACAGAGGAGCTTGAAAATTTTTCTACCTATCTGGAGGAGGAAGAAAAACAGCTCGAGCCCGTACAAAAGCAGCTCGAGCGGGCAGAGAAGATTGTGGTACAGGACGAGGAGCTGCAAAGCATATTTGAAGAGGCAGCTGATACCTATCAGGTGCCCGTTTCTCTTTTGACGGCGATGGCAAAGCAGGAATCTAATTTTCACTCTGACGCCACCTCATCCTCCGGTGCGATGGGAATTATGCAGCTGATGCCAAATACAGCAGCTGCGCTGGGCTGTGAGAATCCCTACGATGCAAGGGAAAATATCATGGCAGGGGCGAAATACATTCGTCAGCTTTTGGAAAAATACAACAATAACGTATCGCTGGCACTTGCGGCATATAATGCCGGAAGCGGAAATGTGGACAAATATCAGGGAATTCCGCCCTTTGAGGAAACGCAGAACTATGTGGAAAAGGTCATGGGATATATGAATAACGGAGATAGCACCGACACCTTCCGGGCGGTTACCTATCAGAAAAATATATTGCAGCTGATCAACGAGCTTACCGAACTGAAGGAACAGTTAAGCGACGAGCAGCAGGAGCAGTAATCGAAAGGATGGATTATGGAAAAAATAGCAAGTTTTACGGTAGATCATATCCGGCTTCAGCCGGGTGTATATGTGTCCCGCAGAGATTCTGTGGGAGAGGAAGTCATTACAACCTTTGACCTGCGCATGACATCGCCCAACGATGAGCCGGTCATGAATACGGCGGAGGTGCATACCATTGAGCATCTGGGAGCAACCTTCTTAAGAAACGACGCGGAATATAAGGAACGTGTCATTTATTTTGGACCGATGGGCTGCCGGACGGGATTTTATCTGCTTTTGGCGGGAAATTACGAATCAGAGGATATCGTGGAGCTTTTAGTTCGCATGTATGAGTTTATCCGTGACTACAAAGGGGAGGTGCCGGGTGCAGCTCCCCGGGATTGCGGAAATTATCTGGATATGAACCTGGGCATGGCGAATTATCTCGCAGATCGGTATCTGGAACAGGTTCTTTATCATATCGATGAAACAAAGCTGCATTACCCTTCGTGAGAGTAACAGACAGCATGGAAGGAGAATTTATGAAAAAAATAGGAATCATCGGAGCCATGGAAGCAGAGGTTTCCTTATTAAAGCAGCAGATGCAGGTGAACGGAATCCAAAAAAAGGCCAATATGGAATTTTTTGAGGGAACCTTGGAGGGCAAAGAGGTGGTAGTGGTTCAGTGCGGCATCGGCAAGGTAAATGCAGCCATGTGCGTGCAGATCCTTTCGGATTTGTTCGGGGTAACGCATGTCCTGAATACCGGAGTGGCCGGCTCGCTGAATGCACAGCTCAATATCGGAGATCTTCTGGTATCCATCGATGCGGTACAGCATGATGTGGATGTGACCATCTTTGGCTATGCAAAGGGACAGATTCCGGGAACTGACCGACGGGAATTTGTGGCAGATGAACAGATGGGAAAAGTCGCAGTCGGAGCGTGCAGACGCGCAAATCCCGGTATCAATGTGATTCCCGGACATGTAGTCAGCGGAGATCAGTTTATCTCCAGTAAAGAAGTGAAGGATGTGCTGATTCGGGAATTTCACGGAGACTGTGCGGAGATGGAGGGAGCATCCATCGCGCAGGCCGCCACGCTGAACGGACTGCCGTTTCTCATTATCCGTGCCATATCTGACAAGGCGGACGGCTCCGCGGAGATGGATTATCCTGCGTTTGAGGCAGAGGCTGCGCGGCATTGTGCCGCGATGGTAAGGGAGTTCATTAAGGAGTTTTAAAAAGGGGTCTAAACTGACTGTGTCGGTTTAGACCCTTTTGATCGTATGCGCAGGGGCGCATAAAAAAAGAGCTGATGACGGGAATTGAACCCGTGACCCCTTCCTTACCAAGGAAGTGCTCTACCTCTGAGCCACATCAGCATTCTGTCGAGAAACCTCAACAAAGAGAATCTTACTATATGACGGAGAAAATGTCAAGAGATTTTTCGTAGACTTATTTTTAGAAAAATGTTATAGTACTATTGTTCATTGCTTTGTCAATAAGCAGCTGTCAATACGGTATCGTGCTCTCTCGGGGCACTTGAAAAACGTCGGTTCTTGGCTTGCGTATTTTGCAAGCCTAGTACCGTTACGTTTTTCGCGTAGCGGGAGCGTGCCCCGAAGAGTACGATATCGTGTTGGCAGCGTCCACTGAATAGTAACATAAAAAAGGAGGTCATCCCTATGAAATTTACGAAGATGCACGGATGCGGCAACGATTACGTCTATGTAAATGTGTTTGAAGAACAGATAAAAGATGAAAAAAGCTTTGCAATAAAAGTCAGCGACCGCCATTTTGGTATTGGTTCGGATGGATTGATCACCATCGGACCCTCTACGGTCGCTGATTTTCGTATGTGCATGTATAATGCGGACGGCTCCGAGGGAAGTATGTGCGGAAACGGTATCCGCTGTGTGGCAAAGTACGTATATGACCATCGCATGACGGAAAAGACTACCTTTACGGTGGAAACCAAATCCGGCATCAAGACATTGACGGTCAGTGTAAAGGAGGGGCTGGTAGATACGGTGCGTGTGAATATGGGAGCGCCCGTTTTGACCGCAAAGGATATTCCGGCAGTTTCCCCATCCGGAGCAGAGCAGATCATCCATGAGACCATACAGGTGGCAGGAAAGCCCTACAAGGTAACCTGTGTCTCCATGGGAAATCCCCACTGTGTGACACAATTGCCGGATGTGATGCATATGGATATTGAGAAGGTCGGACCCGCCTTTGAACACCATGAGATGTTCCCGGATCGTGTCAACACGGAATTTATTGAGGTATTGTCCCGAACCGAGGTCAATATGCGGGTGTGGGAGCGGGGCTCCGGCGAAACGCTTGCCTGCGGTACGGGAGCCTGTGCCACGGCAGTGGCATGCATGCTCAATGATCTGACGGAGGACAGTGTGTGCATTCATTTGCTGGGGGGCGATCTTCAAATTACATATGACAGAAAAGAGAATCTGGTGTATCTGGAAGGACCGGCAACTACAGTGTTTACCGGCGAGATTGAGGAATAGTCAAGGGGGATTTTATGATATTAAAGGATTTGCTGGAAGGGTTGGATTATGAGCTTTTGAGCGGCTCTGAACAGACGGAGATCAAAGAACTGGTCTATGATTCCAGAAAGGCGGCAGCGCAGGATGTGTTTGTCTGTATCCGTGGAGCGGTAAGGGATGCGCATGATTTTGCGGAAGATGTGGCAAAGCAGGGTGTGGCAGCCATTGTGGTAGAGCGGGACGTGGAACCTGCAGTAAAAGAATTGACGATGGTCGTGAAGGTAAAGGATACCAGATATGCACTGGCGGTCATGGCGGCAGCCTTCTTCGGGCATCCGGCCGAGAAGCTGACCACCATAGGCGTGACCGGAACGAAGGGAAAGACCTCCGCCACCTATATGATTAAGGGGATTCTGGAGGGAACCGGGCGAAAGACCGGACTGATCGGCACGATCGAGACGATCATCGGGGAAACACATATTCCGAGCAACAATACGACACCGGAATCCTATCTGGTGCAGTCTTATTTTGCACGGATGGTAGAGGAGGGCTGTCAGTGTGTGGTCATGGAGGTGTCCTCTCAGGGGCTCATGCTGCACCGCGTGTCCGGCTTTACCTTTGATTACGGGATTTTTACAAATATTTCACCGGATCATATCGGACCGAATGAGCACAAGGATTTTGAAGACTATCTGGCATGCAAGGAGCGGCTCTTTTCGCAGTGCAGACATGGTATTATTAACGCGGATGACCCTTATGCGGCACAGGTCATAGCACATGCGTCCTGCGACATAGAAACCTTTGGAATTACACAGGAGGCAGATTACCGGGCAGAACAGATCGAACTGTACCGGGAGCAGGGCAGCCTTGGGATTTCCTATCATTTGACTGGCAAAAAGAATTTCCCGGTGAGGGTGGACATTCCGGGACGCTTCAGCGTATATAACTCCCTGACCGCCGTTGTTCTGGGACTTCACTTTACGGATTCGCCGGAGATTCTGCAGGATGCGCTGGCGAAGGTACAGGTAAAGGGGCGTGTGGAGCTCGTGTCGGTGTCGGATCGTTACACGCTGATGATCGACTATGCCCACAATGCGGTGAGTCTCACCAGTATCCTGGAAACCATCCGGGAATATCAGCCGGGACGGATCGTGACGGTATTTGGCTGCGGCGGCAACCGGGATCGCAACCGGAGATATGAGATGGGAGAAGTATCCGCGCGGTTGTCGGATCTGTCCATTATTACCTCCGACAATCCCAGATTTGAAAAGCCGGAGGCCATCATAGACGATATTGTAGTCGGCGTGAAGCGGGGCGGGGGCAAATACATTACGATTCCCGACCGAAAGGAAGCGATCCGTTATGCCATGCAGAACGCGCAGGAGGGGGATGTGGTGATCCTTGCCGGAAAAGGGCATGAGGATTATCAGGAAATTGAGGGCAAAAAATACCCTATGGATGAGCGCGTGCTGATTCAGGAGATTTTAGAGGAAGAGAAAAATTAAGAATCTGTTACTGTTTTGCTTTTTAAACAAACAGCTGTCAACGCGATATCGCGTTGACAGCGTCCCTTAAGAATACAAAAGATTTTCTTAAGATGCCAAAATGCCCCTTGCATTTTGGCATCTTGTTTTATATAATGGATATACGATCATTGTATTATTAAAATAATACAAAAAGAAAAAGGAGTTATAACATGGCAAAGCAAAAAATGAAAAAGAAAACCAAAACAACATTGATTGTTGTTGGAAGTATTGTGTTGGCGCTGGTAATTCTGATTGGAATCATGGTGCATAATGTCAAAAAAGCAATGGGAAACTTTACGGCATATCTGAGCGGTGTGCAGGCACAGGAACTGATCAGGCATGATATGTCGACTTCCATCAGTGCGACTGGAACCGTGACCAGCCAGAATGTGGTATCGGTTACCTCAGATCTCAACTGCAAGATCAAAGAGCTGCCCGTAGCAGTGGGCGACTATGTGGAGGAAGGAGATGTGCTTTGCGTGTTTGATGATTCGGATGTGCAGGAGCAGATCAAGGCGTTGGAGAGCCAGCTTTCTACCTCCCAGAAGCTTGCCGCAAAGCAGACGGAAATCATGAAGCGAACCCTGCAGGAGGCCAAGGATTCCCAGACCAAGCAGGTGGCACAGGCCGATCAGGATGTGGCAGATGCACAGAAGGCCTATGACAATGCAACGACTGCTTACAACAATGCGGTGGCAACGCTGAATAATGCAAAAAATGCAGCGGAACCGGATGAAGCGGCAATTGCCGAGGCGCAGGTGCAGGCAGACAGCGCCTATGCAGAGCAACAATCTGCAAAGAGTGCCTTAGAGACTGCGAAACGCACAAAGACTTCGGTAGAGGAAAGCACTGCCGCTGCTGTTCAGAGTGCACAGGACAGTGTGGATACGGATGCGATTTCGGGCAGCAGTAACAGCGACGTGACCAAGCAGCTCTCAGAGCTCTACCGACAGCTGGATGATATGAAGGTAGTGGCAGAGCAGAGCGGAATCATCACATCACTGAATGTTTCCCAGGGAAGCCTTGCAAACGGAACGCTGATGAAGATCGAGGACAGCAAAAACTTAAAGGTAACGGTCAGCATCAAGGAAAAGGATATCCTAAAGCTGAAAGAGGGCATGAAGGCTACCGTAAAGGCCGATGTGATCAAGGATCAGGAATATCAGGGGACGGTCAGCAGAGTGATCAACTTTGCTTCCGGTTCCGATGATTCTGCGATGTCCGGAGGTTCTGCGGGAGGATATAGCGCGGAGATTACCATTGACGGCGACAGTGAGCTGCTTTTGGGAATGACTGCAAAGGTGAATATTACGGTCAACGAGGCAGGAGAATCCCTGGCAGTGGCATACGACAGTGTGGTGACGGATGAAAATGGCAGCAGCTATGTTTATCGCGCGATCGAGCAGGACAGCGGAATGTACGTAGTTGAGCGGATCAATGTCACCAAAGGCGCTGAGAGCGACTACTACACCGAGATCATTTCGGATGCGCTTTCCGAAGGAGATCTGATCATCAGTGTTCCGGAGGAAGTGGAAGAGGGAGAAGAGGTGACCGTCTATACAGATGAGGATGACTTCTCGATTTATCTGAATGAAGAATAATGTGAATGGAGACTGGCATGGATAAAAAAGTGATTATAGATATGAAGCAGATTGTCAAACGTTATTATGAGAATCAGCCCAATGAATTGGAAATCCTGCATGGTATCGATTTACAGGTATATGAGGGAGAGTTCGTGTCGATCGTAGGAGAGTCGGGATCCGGAAAAAGTACCCTGATGAATATGATCGGTGCGTTGGATCGCCCCACGGAGGGCAGCTATATTCTGGACGGAGAGGACATGGAAAAAATTCCGGATGCGAAGCTCAGCGAGATTCGAAACCGCAAGATCGGCTTTGTCTTTCAGAGCTTCTGCCTGATTCCGAGAACCTCTGCTGTGCGCAACGTGGAGGTGCCGCTGATGTACGCAGGAGTTCCGAGAAAAGCCCGCCGGGAACGCGCCATGGAGCTTTTGGACATGGTAGGCATGACAGATCGTGCAAGCCATAAGCCGAACGAATTGTCGGGAGGACAGAACCAGCGCGTGGCGATTGCCCGGGCAATGGTGAATGATCCTGCAATCATCCTGGCGGATGAGCCTACCGGAGCGCTGGATTCTAAAACGGGACATGTGGTCATGGATATTTTCCACAAGCTGCACCGGGAGCAGCACAAGACCATTGTTTTGATTACCCACAGCCCCGAGCTGGCAAAGGAGACTGAGCGTATCGTTACGATAAAAGACGGCTGTATCGTCTCAGACAGGCGGAACGGAGGTGAGCAGTCATGAATTTAATGGAAAGTATACGTCTCGCGTTTGAGAGTATCCGGGCAAATAAGCTGCGTTCCTTTTTGACGATGCTGGGAATTATCATCGGAATCAGCTCCGTGATCACCATCACAACCATCGGTACGTCCCTGCGTGCCACCATATCCAATACGATGAGCGATCTCGGCGGAACCAATTATCTCTACGGGTATGTGAATGCGGTAATTCCCGATGATGTGGATTATGATACCTGGGAATATCCGGAGATGGACGAGAGTGATTTTTTGTCCTATCAGGAGATTGTAGATGCGAAGGAAGCATTTGCAGATAAAATAAAGGCGATAATCCTTTCCTGGTCTATGGGAGAGGGTACGGTAACCGGGACAAACTACACCTCGAAGGTGTCTGTAACGGGCTCCACGGAAGGATGGCTGGACTCCTACAGTCTGGATCTGATTGCCGGGCGGGAGATATCCGACCGCGATTGCGCGGAGGAAAAGGCTACCGCGCTTGTATCGGATCTGTTTGTGAAATATGCGCTCAATGGCGAGAATCCGCTGGGAAAAGAGATCGAGGTATCCCTCGGCAACGGATCGGTGCTGAAGCTGCATATAGTAGGCGTTTATAAATATGATGTTCAGAGATTTGGCACGGCATCCTCAAAGACACCGGAAAAGGATCTGACGACTCCGCTGATTATTCCGGTCACCTACGCGATGGAGTATGCAGACAACAGCTGGGGCAGCTCCGGCTTTGATTATCTGGAATTTTTGTCTGCAGAAGGAGTAAACCCTTCGGAGCTTGCCGCCGAGATCACGAAGTACTTCGACAGTGTGAAATACGGAGAGGCAGGCAAGTTTCAATTGGAATGCTTTGATCTGGCGTCTCAGCTGGGCATCATTGATACCGTACTCAATGTGGTGACGGTGGCAATCGCCATCATCGCGGCCATCTCTCTGGTGGTTGGCGGAGTCGGGGTAATGAATATCATGCTGGTCAGCGTCGTGGAGCGGACGAAGGAAATCGGAATCCGCAAAGCGCTGGGAGCGAAGAATAGAAATGTGCATCTGCAGTTTCTGACCGAGGCAGTCGTGATCTGTCTCATCGGCGGTGTGATCGGAATCCTCATCGGAATCCTGAACGGATTTCTTCTTGCCAAGGTGGCGGGAGCGCTGGTGGAATCCTACGCATCCGATATCGGTTCCATGCTGTCCATGACGGTGCGCCCGTCCATGACAGCAATTGTGATATCCGTGATTTTCTCCATGCTGATCGGAATCCTGTTTGGCTCCTATCCTGCAAAGCGGGCAGCCAGAATGTCGCCGATTGATGCACTTCGGTATGAGTAGGCAACAACGAGTATAATGATTTTCAGAGTCACAGATTGGAAATACAGGGCATTTCCGGTCTGTGGCTTTTTACTGTTCTATATTTTCTTGATAAAGTATGCAACAAAATGAATAAAAAGAGACACTATATATATGACCGGGAAGTCTGGTATGAAAAGTCTATGCCGACTACGTCGACATGACCTTGCGCCCCTCGAATCATACCGACATGAAACAGTATACGTATACATAAGAGGTGAATTCATGGAGAGAGAAGACGAAATTGTGCACAAGGCAAAGCAGGGGGATGTGGATGCATTTGCCGAATTGTATGAAGAGGTATATGAAGATATGTATCGCTATGCCTTGTATGTGCTGGGGCATCCACAGGATGCGCAGGACGCAGTGAGCGATGCCGTAGCAGACGCGTTTGCATCTATCAGAGGACTGCGCAGGGAAGAGGCATTCCGAAGCTGGATATTTGCCATTCTGATCAATAAGTGTAAGCACAGGATGAGAGAGTATGCAAAAAGACCGCAGGAACTGACGCAAAAGCTTCAGGAGACCTATCAGGGGGAAGGGCATACAGACACCGGAAAAGAAGCGGAGTATGCCGCAATCCGGCAGCTCTTTTTTGAGCTGCCAAAAGAGGAACGGATGATCCTTGCCATGCACTTATTCTCCGGATATACAAGCAGGGAAATTGCGAAAAAACTTCGCATGAATGAGAACACTGTGAGGTCGAAAGAAAGCCGTGCACTAAAAAAGATGATAGAGCAGTATTGGAAGGAGGAAGCCCAATGAGCGAAGCTCATTTTAGGACGGCTTCCGACGACATGGCAGGTGACGCGAAGCGGCGCGTGCCGATTCATAATTAAAAAGGAGGAAGCCCAATGAGCGAAGCTCATTTTAGGACGGCTTCCGACGACATGGCAGGTGACGCGAAGCGGCGCGTGCCGATTCATATTAAAAAGGAGGAAGCCCAAAATGAACGAGCAGGAAATGTTAGAGCAGCTCAAAGCAGCTGCAGAGCACATAGAGATCCCCGATGAAATCAAGCCGGAGCAGATGAGACGACGGCTGAAGGAAGGGACCAAAACTGCACCGATTCGGAAAATAGCAAGATGGCGCCACAGTCTGGCGGCAGCAATTGCAGTTGTTTTGTGCGGGGGCATTGCGTTTGCCGCTTCCCGTCTGGTACCGACAGGAAGCGCCGATTCCGAGCAGAGCAGCGCGGAAGCGGTGTCCGGTATGGCAGAGGCAGAGGGAAAAGACGAGAAACATCAGACGGAGAGCATTGACAGCTATGCGGTTGCGTCCATCGGAGAAACATACCGACAGGCGGAATCCTACGAGGAAGTATATGAGCTGGTGTCCGAGTATTACACACGCTATTACACGCAGAAAAACTGGGGCTGGGGACAAAAGGATGGATATTGGGAAGTGGAGGAGAGCGCCGATGCCGCATCGTTTGAATCATATGTAGAAGAACTGAATACAGGTGCAGCTGACTATTCCACCACCAACCTGCAGACGGAGGGGGTCGACGAGGGAGATATCATCAAAACAGATGGACATTTTATCTACCGCATCAACACCACTGGTCAGAATATCCGGCTGCTCATTACGGATATCAGCGGGGAGACGATGGAGGAGGCGGCAGAATATGAAGCGCCGTCACTGCAGGCTTCGGACAGTCTCAGAGAGGTATATGCGGCGGACGGCAGGATGGTATTGCTGGCAGAGCGGCGGCAGAGCCGACTGATGGACGACGGGGAGGATATCTATCAGGTGGACAGCAGGACCGTCACGAAGGCAGTGACCATTGATCTCAGCGATCCCCTCCATCCAAAGGAACTGGGGGTATACGAACAGGAGGGTGGTTATGTGACCTCCCGCATGATCGGCGATATCCTGTATCTGTTTACCCGGAAGGGGGAACTGTTTCCGGAGGAAACTACTTATGATGAGGAAAAATTTTTGGGGATTCTGCCCTGTGTGCAGGGAAATCCGGTGCCTTATCATAACATTTATCTGGCAGAGGAGGGAAATACGGCTATGGTGATCTCCTCTGTGGATATCCGGATGCCGGAGCAGAGCATTGATTCCAAGCTGCTCGTCGATGATGGCTCTGAAATTTATGTCGGAAAAGAGGCGGCTTATCTGTACAGCCCGTATTACCGGGACGATACGTTTACGGATATCGCCAAGTTCACCTTAAAGGACGGAAAAATTGTGGGGGTAAATGCACATACCCTTCCGGGAGCTGTTTATGATACCTTTGCCATTCACGAGCAGGACGGCTATCTGCGGGTGCTTACCACCGATGAGTCTCAGACAGAATCGGTCAATGCACTTTACATCTTAGACAAGGATATGGAACCGATGGGTTCGCTTACAGGCATTGCAAAGGGGGAGGAGATCTATGCAGCACGTTTTATCGGAGACATCGGATATTTTGTCACTTATCATAACACAGATCCGCTGTTTACCGCGGATCTGTCCGATCCTGCCAATCCGAAGCTGATCGGGCAGCTGGATGTGACGGGCTTTTCCGATTATCTGCATGTGTGGGATTCCGACCATTTGCTCGGAATCGGCTGCGAGACGGATCCCGACGATGGAAGACGGCTTGGGATCAAGCTCTCTATGTACAACATCAGCGATCCGGCCAATGTGTATGAGGAAGGGAAATGCGTCATAAAGGATATGGATGACAGTCCGGCACTGTTTGATTACAAGAGTGTATTGATCTCGTCGGAAAAAAATATCATCGGACTGGAAATGTGCGATTACAGCGGAGGGGCAACCAATTATTATACGGTATTTTCTTATGAGGACGGTGCATTCAAAAAAATCATTGATGAAACCTTAGAGGAGGGGGCATTCCATGTCTTGTCAGGCGGAAATACCTGCCGCAGCCTTTATGTCGGAGACAAAATCTATGTGGTGGACGGAGAAGAACTGCGCTGCTTTTTGATGGAATAATTCGTTGCTATTCACAGTTGATATAGAATCATGTTCTGTTTTGTCATGCTTGCATGTAAGAAACAGAGCATGATTCTATATTGACTTTCCGATTGACACTTGCTAAAATTTTTGTGGAAATCGGCATGAGATAGGAGTGACATAGCGATGAGCAACATAGACATCCAGGAAATGAATAAAGATTATACCCAAAAGCGTCTGAGCGATCAGCTGGATCGGATACCGGAAGATTTAAAGGCGATGGCAGTGGAGGCTTTCGAATACGAGGGTACCGAGGAATTTGACAAGGCAGTGGCACTGGGACGGAAGCTCTTAGAGCAAAATTCCGGCAGCGAGACGGAGGAAGTCAAGATTCTGGTGGCGCGTCTGTTTCCCAAGCTGCTGCGTGCCGATATTGAGAACGAGAATCAGAATTATCAGAAGGACGTAGAGCAGTATTATGCATTTTTGGACAGCGTTCCGATGAATGAATTGATGCAGGAATATCTGGTTGAGACCATGATTCGGTTGTGTGAGCTCATGGACAACCAATGGTATCGCCCGCTTTTTGGACAGTTTGTGCGCCACATCGATGAAAAAGGCTATCTGACGGAAGAAAAATACAAGCAGACTCTTGCGTCCGCCTATGTATCCATGGAGTCCTTTTCCTATTATGAGGACGGAAGGATCAATTCCCTCATGAAGGGCTATCTGCAGACTGCCTATCGCAGGGCATACACGATGCAGGATGAAAAGCTGGAATCTGTCAAAAAGAATATGATGATTGAGGCGTTGACCAACGAGTGGTATGTATGTCGGTATTATCCGGAAAATCCGGAGCTGTTTTCTTATATTGCGGAAACCTATCCGCACAGCTATGAGCTGATGAGGGAGCTGGTGGATGGACTGAAGGAGAATGCAGAGCAGACCGCAGATCACATTTTGGAGCAGCTGCTGGATTATGCGGCGGAGGGCACCTCGATCGAGCAGCTGCGCAAGGCAATGCAGCAGTCCTATGAAGAAAATGAAAAGACATCCCACAAGCCGAAGATCATATATGGCGGCAAGGGCTCCTATACGAGAAGCGGCAGCAAGATCGGCAGAAACGATCCCTGCCCCTGCGGCAGCGGAAAAAAATACAAATTCTGCTGCGGAAAAAATGCATAAGATTTTGTCGGAATGAAGGAAAGCAAAAAGCCCCATAAAAATGTGGCTTTTCGTCATGCGGAAGATGGGACTTGAACCCACACGACATTGCTGCCACAAGATCCTTAGTCTTGCTCGTCTGCCAATTCCGACACTTCCGCATATTCGGTTGATTTGTTTCACACGAACAGTATATATTATACTCATTTAAAAACTGATTGTCAATGGTTTTTTTATTTATATTATTCAGAAAAACATAGAAAAGACACAGCGAATATGGTACAATAAAATTATGATTCAAAGGGCGACAAACCCTTGTTTTGCTTGATTTCGGGAAAACCGGGAATAGGGGTGAAAACGTGATCAAACGATATTATGTGCAGACGAAACAATTGCGTAAGGGAATGCGGATCGATCAGTCGGTTCAGGATCGAATCGATCGCGTGCTGATCAAAAAAGGAACCATTTTAGATGAATATCTGATCAATGGCCTGAAGGAACTGGGCATCAGCGGCGTGTATGTTTCCGAAGGCGAAGAGGATGAGACCGCGAATGCCGGAGACAAGGAAGCCGAAAAGCTTTCCGCAATCGCCAAAAATAATATTGCCAAAAACCGGGAGCCGGATCCTGCAAAGGTGCAGCTGTCAGAGAGTGTAAAAAAGCGTGTGTCCCAGGGAATGCAGTTTTTGTATAACAATACGGAGTCGGCGGAATTTGTCTCCACCTCGAATCACATAACGAAAAATCTGCTGAAAGCCATTACCGACAATGAAGCGGTTGCGGTGGATATCGCAACGCTAAAAACCAGTGACGAGTATACCTTTAAGCACAGCGTCGATGTGGCAACGATGTCGATGATTGTCGCAAAAAATATGGGAATGTCTCAGAGTGATGTATACAATATCGGAATTTCCGGTCTGTTGCACGACATCGGAAAATCAAAGGTTCCGCTGGAAATTTTGAATAAACCGGCACGTCTGGAGCCGGAGGAATTTGAAATCATGAAACAACATTCTATGTTCGGATATCAGATTCTGAATGAAAAAAAGGATGTAACGGATATGATTTCCTTCGCGGTGCTGCAGCACCATGAGAAGATGAACGGAAAAGGCTATCCGATGGGGGTAACTTCGGAGAAGATTTTACCTTATGCAAAGATTTTGTCTGTGGTCGATGTGTATGATGCGTTGGTGACAGAGCGCCCCTATAAAAAAGGCCTGTCGCAGCGGACGGCCATCGAGATGATCATGTCGATGACCGAAGAACTGGATATTAATTCCATGAAAAGCTTCCTTGCGAGCGTGATCCTCTATCCGGTGGATTCAACGGTTCAGCTCAGCAACGGCGAGACGGCAAAAGTCGTAAAAAATAATAAGGGCTCGGTGCTGCGTCCGGTGGTTGTGGGCATGGAGAGTGGAACTGTGTATGATCTGGCAAACGATCTGAAGTGTGCGAGTATTTTGATTGAGTAAAACTTTGGTTACAAATCCCACCGAATCGTCAGGCACAGCACCTCATTGTCCTGTGTGGCAGAGATCTGCCCGCCAAGCAGTTCCGTAAACTGTCTGGCGATGGCCAGTCCCAGCCCCGTATTCCCTTTCGTACGTGAGATATCCGTGGTGTAAAATTCATCAAAGATATGTGCAGTATCAATCGGCTGTGCGGCATTGTTTTGAAAATGCAGGGCAAGACCATCGGAAAGCTCTACCGTCACGGTGAGATCCCCGCTGCTGTGCTTCCAGGCATTGCCGATCAGATTGTCAAAGATGCGCAAAAGCATTTCCCGGTTGGAAAGAAGCGTTAGCCGCTGCGCATTGCAGCGGAGCGCAATCTGTCTGCCCTGACTGGTAAAATCATCATAATAATGTACGATCGATTCCTCCAGAATGGCAATCAGATTCAATTCGGTCATCTCCGGTTTTTTCTCGGAGGATATCACCTTGGAAAATTCAAAAAAAGAATTGATCAGTTCTTCGAGATGGGAAAGGCGATTCTCCACGATGGTAAGCTCCCGTTCAATTTCTTCCCGGGAGAGCTCACAACTTCGTAAAATGCTGACATATCCCATGGCAGAGGTAAGCGGTGTGCGCAGATCATGAGAAAGATTGGTCAGCATCTGCTCCAATGCATGAACCTTCTGCTGATAGTTTGCCTGCTGCTTGTGCAGCTCCTTCAGCAGAAGGTTGATTTCGTTAATCAGTACGTCCGCCGTGCCGTGCAGGGAATGAAGCTGCTGGTTGGTATCCAGTTCCCGCAGCATGCGCAGCTGTCTTGCGAGATTCCGGGTTTCATAGCGATGCAGAAAAAGGAGCAGCAGCGGTACGCCGACAAGCATGGAAAGAATCACAATCAGCAGTGTCATTGGGTTTCCTCCTAAATAAGATGTAACGGCACGCGCCGCTGCGCGTCACCTGCCAGGTCGTCGGAAGCCATCCTAAAATGAGCTACGCTCATTGGGCTTCCTCCTAAATAAGATGTAACGGCACGCGCCGCTGCGCGTCACCTGCCAGGTCGTCGGAAGTCATCCTAAAATGAGCTACGCTCATTGGGCTTCCTCCTCTAATCCAGTTCATGGCGGGTGAACCAGAGGTAGCCCAACAAAAACGAGAGAATCGTGAGCCCGGCACCGACCAGCAGGCAGGTATTTCTGTATTTTGCGGTGCAGTCCGTGGCAAGCAGCTGGAGCATGTAGTTGAGCTCGTATTTGAGCAGAATTTTCTCGGCGAAGTCCTTCGTCCCTTCAATCCCGTAGAGCACCAGAGAGATCGTTGCGTACAGCAGCGGCGCGATGATGGTAATCGAGTTGAATAAAGAAGCCTTGTTTAGGACAAAGGCAAGCAGGATAAATAAAGCAGTAAAGCCGATGATGAGCGGAAGCTGCAGCAGGACTGGCTGAAAAAACGTCGAAAAGGACGAAGCATAGTCCGTTCCGTTTACCAGCCGATTCACCAGATAAAACAAAAGGTTGCCCAAAAGAAAGACCGCAACATGAAACAGCTCGGTAAACGAAAATTTTGTAATGAAATACTGCTTTCTGCTGATGGCCGAGGTAATCGTGTTCTTGATGGTTTTTGCCGAAAAATCAGCGGTAATGATGCAGAATGCAGGGATAATGAACAGATAGTAATAGGTAAAATTATGGGCAACCATCTGGATATCCATTTTATACGCAGAAGAATCCAGAGACGGTCCTCCGAGGTTAATGCCGCCGGCCTGCTTATACACAAGTGTTACAAGATAGGTCAGTATGAGAGCACCCCAGAAAAACCACATTCCTTTGCTTTTTAACATGCGGTAAAGATCCGCTTTTATCATATTAATCATTAGGTTTCCTCCTAAATAAATTATGAAACGGCACGCGTCGCTTCGCGCCACCTGCCAGGTCGTCGGAAGCCATCCTAAAATGAGCTACGCTCATTGGGCTTCCTCCTCAATCAACTGCTTGAAATAGTCTTCCAGTGATACGCCGGATTCAAAGATGCCGGATATATTTACGCCGTTTTGAATTAGCACCTTATTCAATTCATCCGGCTTTACGGTTTCCTCGTAAACGCGGATTTCTCCGCTGTCGATGACCTTGTAGTCTGTGATATGAAGCTGGTCTTCAAGTACGGTGGCAGTCTGTCTGGTATTGTCTGTCTTGATCACCAGACAGCGGCTGCATGCAAGATCCAGCTCCTCCTTGGTAATCTCTGCCAGAACCCTTCCCTTGTCAATAAAGAGAAAACGGTTTGCCACCGCATACAGCTCGGTCAGAATATGGCTGGAAATGATCAGCGTGATGCCCCGTTCCTGATTGAGCCGGAGAAAGGTGCTGCGCAGCTCGTTGATTCCGATGGGATCCAGCCCGTTGATGGGCTCGTCCAAAATCACGAGATCCGGGTTGTCCAGCATCGCAAACGCAATGCCCAGCCGCTGCTTCATTCCCAGAGAAAATTTGCGGAATTTTTTGTTCTTTACATCGGTAAGCTGTACCAGATCCAGCGCCTCATCAATCTGCTTTAAATCTGTAATTCCCTTCTGATAGCAGTAGTAGCGCAGATTCTCATAGGCGGTCAGATTGCCGAAAAATGCCGGATTTTCGATCAGACACCCGATCCGGGTTTTCTGTTTGTCCGCCTCAGCGCCCGTTTTGCCAAACAGCGCATAGGTGCCCTCCGACGGAGATGCCAGACCGGTGGCAATCTTCATGATCGTGGTCTTGCCTGCGCCGTTTCTTCCGATCAGTCCGTAAATGTCTCCCCGGTAAACTGTCAGATCCACATGGTCAAGTGCTGCAAAATTTTTGTATCGCTTGCAGAGCTTTGTCGTCTGCAGAACAGCTTCACGCATAGCTGCAACCTCCTGTACACTGATTTTCGTTCATAACTCCATCGTAGCAGGAAATCTTAAAAAAACCCTTAAATCAAATCTTAAAAAACTCTTAAAGAAATTTGACAGCTGTCGGCACGATGGGTTATTCTTCGGGGCACTTGAAAAACGTCGGTTCTTGGCTTGCGTATTTTGCAAGCCTAGTACCGCTACGTTTTTCGCGTAGCGAGAGCGTGCCCGGAAGAATAACCCATCGTGCCGACAGCGTCCAGAACTCAATTTTTTTTCAGACGATACCCGATTCCCCACACCGTCTCAATGTAATCCGTCCCCGGAGCGCACTCCTTTAACTTTTTCCGCAGCTTACTGATATGCACATTCAGCGTATTGTCATCGGCAGAATTTTCATAATCCCACACCGTGTCATAGATCATGCTTTTCGTACAGGTGCGGTTCGAATTCTCCATCAGAAGCTGCAGCAGGGCAAATTCATGTCTGGAAAGCTCGATCGGTCTGCCGTTGCAGGAAACGGAAAAGTCGGCCGGATTCAACACAAGCTCCCGGAAGGTAAGCAGATCGGAGGAAGAAGGAGCGCGATTATTTTTCAGACGAACCGCGATTCTGGCAAGCAGCTCCTCGTTGTGAAAGGGCTTGGTCACATAATCATCGGCGCCAAGAGAAAACAGCTCCACCTTTTTCGATACCTCGTGAAGCGCACTCATGACAAGAATCGGTACCGGGTGCTTTGCCTTCAGCTCAGAGATAATATCCTCGCCGCTTTTCCCCGGCAGCATGAGATCCAAAAGAATCAGATCAACCTTGCTGCTATGTGCGAGAATTCCTTCGGTGCCCGAATAGGCGCTGATTGTCTCATAGCCGTTCTGACGGAGCAGAATCCGCAGCATATCGTTGATTTCCACATCATCCTCAATGATTAAAATTGTTTTTGCCATTTTTTCGCTCCCATAATCAAACAGATGGCTTTACGATAGCACAGGCATCTTGATTTTTCAATGCAGACGATACGATTTCACATGACGCGTTGATTTTATCCGACAAACTTGTTATAATTGTCTGATACAGTTTGCTTTTGCAGACAGCATGGGAGGTGCGACGCGGGATGATGCGGGGAAATGATTCAAAACGGAATATATTGCTCATAGGCGGAAGCTGTCTTGTGGTGCTTTTGGCAGTTATGTTATGTATTTTTCTGTATCTGTCAGACGCTTTTAAGCCGGAACCGACGGTAACGGTTCATGCGGACAACAGCTATGAAGAGACTCTGCGTGTCGTTACGGATATTGATTATGAGCCGTTTTCTTATGTGGACGACAATGGAGAATATGCCGGTCTGGATGTGGAGCTGATTGCCGAGATTGCAAATCGGCTTCAGATGAATCTCGATCTGGAGCTGATGGACTGGACAAGTGCAAACGAGCGTCTTCTCGCCGGAGATGCGGATGCCATACTGAACATGGAGACAGATCTTGTGACAGAAAGCAGCGGCATGATTGCGACGATTCCGACCTTTGAGAAACAGTATGTTGTTTACGGGCGGGAATCCGTTTCGTCTGTTGCAGAGCTGTACGGGAGACGGGTCGTTTCACTCCATCAGCTCCCCGAGCTGGAATTGGGGGACGGAATTACCTATCTGGATTCCTACGCTGAGGTTTTTGAGGGACTGAAAAGCGGCGAGTATGAGTTTGCTATCTGCCCCATACAGGTGGGCAGTGTATTCTTAAACAAAACGAACCTGACCGATGTGATGCCAAGCTATGCCGTCAGCCATGTCTACGGGGCGATTGCCCTTTCCCCGGAAAATGAGGAGCTGAAGGCTCGCATGGATGAGGTAATCAGTGACATGCAAAAGGAAGGCCGGCTCAATGAACTGGACCGGAAATGGGTCAGCCACCGGTACCAGAGCATGACTTTGAAAGGGATGATCAAAAGCCATCCGTGGGTTGGGGCGGTCTTTTTTGCAATCCTGATTCTGGTGGCGTTTCTGGTGGCATTTCTGATATTGCAAAGCAGAAACATGAGGGAGAAGGATGCGTATTCCAAGGAACTTCAGGAAAAGCTTGAAATCATAGACCGGCAGAAGGAGGAGCTGCTTTGGGCGAAAGAAAAGGCAGAGGAAAGCAGCAGGGCCAAAAGTGTGTTTCTTTCCAATATGTCCCATGATATCCGGACGCCGATGAATGCCATTATCGGATATACGAACCTTGCGGAGCAGGGGGAGAAAAGTCTTCCGGAAATGAAACAATATCTCAAAAAGATCAAAGGGTCAAGCCAGCACCTGCTTGCGCTGATCAATGACGTACTGGAGATGAGCAGGATTGAGAGTGGGAAAATGGAGCTGGAGGATGTGCCTGCAGATCTGGAAAAGATCATGGGCGGTCTCCGCGATATGTTCGCGACACAGATGAAGGAAAAGAGAATCCATTATACGGTGGACTATGAACACATACGAAACAAGGCAGTATACTGCGATGAGAACCGACTGAACAGAGTCCTTCTGAATCTGGTCAGCAATGCCTACAAATTTACCCCGGAAGACGGCAGCGTTTCGGTCGTGCTGACACAGACGCAAAGTGAAGCTGAGGGAACCGCAGGGTATGAGCTTTCCGTCAAGGACAGCGGAATCGGAATGACGGAGGAGTTTGCTGCGAAGGTGTTTGAAGCATTTGAGCGGGAACGCACATCGACCGTCAGCGGCATTCAGGGTACGGGTCTTGGTATGGCGATCACAAAAAGCATTGTAGATATGATGGGCGGGGATATCTCGGTACACACAGCGCCGGGAGCGGGAACGGAATTTGTTGTCCATCTTTCCTTCCGGCTTCTGGAGCAAGCACCGGAAAAGAAAAAAAATGAGAAAAAGAAATCCGGGGATTTGAAACCGGATGTCAAAAACAGGAGGCTTCTTCTTGTGGAGGATATGGAAATCAACCGGGAGATTGCAACGATGCTTTTGCAGAACAACGGATTTGCGGTCGAGGTTGCCGTAAACGGACAGGAGGCGGTGGAAAAGGTTTCTGCCGCGGAGCCGGGGCATTTTGACGCTGTTCTCATGGACATTCAGATGCCTGTCATGAACGGATATGACGCGGCAAGGGCAATCAGAAGGCTGCCGGATTCTGCTATATCGAATATTCCGATCATTGCGATGACGGCGAATGCGTTTTCGGAGGATGTACAAAAGGCGCGTGATGCCGGGATGAACGGACACATTGCCAAGCCGATTGATGCGAATCATATGATAAGCACGTTGACGGAAGTGCTTCAGAATGAAGCTACCTAAGCAGAGGGAGAATACATATGCAAACGAAATTCAATGACAAAAAAAAGATCAGGCGTTTCGTCCTGATTGTTGAGGATGAGTTCATCAACCGCGAGGTGCTGGGGAATATTCTGAAGGAAGAATACAATATCCTGTATGCGGTAAACGGCAGAGAGGGGTTGGAAATCATCCGGGAAAACGCATCCATGATTTCCGTGATCCTTCTGGATATCATGATGCCGGAAATGAACGGATTTGAGTTGATGGAGATTTTGCAGGCGGACGAAAAGCTGAAGCATATTCCGATCATTGTCCTGACCGCAGAAGGAGATTCCGAGGTAAAATGCCTGACTCTCGGAGCGGCTGATTTTATCAAGAAGCCTTACGGGCTGCCGGAGGTTATCCGTGCCAGGGTCATGCGGACCATTGAACTCTCAGAGGACCGGAATTTTATCTATTCTGCCGAGCGGGATGAGCTTACAAATCTGTACAGTCAGGCATTTTTCTATGAATATGCGGAAATGATGGATAAATACAATCCCGAATTAAAGACGGATGCGGTCATTTTGAATGTGGAGCATTTTCATCTCGTAAATGAAATCCATGGGCGGAACTTCGGGGATCAGGTGCTTCAGGTGATCGGAGATGTGATCCGGGAATTTCTCTCGGGGAAGGAAGGGCTTGCCTGTCGAAGCGAGGCCGATACATTTTTTATTTATCTGGAGCATCATGAGAATTACGAAGAATTGGTACAGATGGTAAACGGGGCGTTGAGCGAATTGTCCAAGTCCCTGCATCTGCGTCTCCGCATCGGAGTCTATGCAAAGGTAGAGCGTGAAATTCTAATGGAGCAGCGCTTTTCTGATGCGCGGTTTGCCTGCAACACCCTGCGCGGGAATTATATGAGGGACATCGCCTATTATGACATGGCGCTCAGGGATCGGTCTATTTTCATGGAGCGCCTGATCGGCGACATGCATGAGGCATTGGAGCAGAAGCAGTTTTGCGTTTACTATCAGCCGAAGTACAACATTGCGGGAGAGGAACCATTCATATGCAGTGCAGAGGCTTTGGTTCGCTGGAAACATCCCAAGCTTGGGATGATAAAGCCCGAGGTATTTCTGCCGGTTTTTGAGGAAAACGGTCTGATCAGCTATCTGGATCACTATGTGTGGCGGGAGGTGGCAGAGCAGCTTGGGAAATGGAAAAAAGAATCCGACATCACAGTTCCCGTTTCCGTGAATGTATCCCGCATTGATTTGTATGACCGGGATCTGGATGAGTTTCTCAATGATTTGTTAGAAGAGAATGGACTCACGCAGGAGCAGCTTTTGCTTGAAATTACGGAATCCGCTTACACGAGTGACACAGATCAGATCACGGAGGCGGTCGAAACCCTCCGCGAGAATGGGTTCCGGATCGAGATGGACGATTTCGGCTCGGGATATTCCACACTGAATGTTCTTACGACCATGCCTGTGGATGTGCTCAAGCTGGATATCAGCTTTATCCGGCACATTCACGAGGATCAAAAAGCTCTCCGCATGGTAAAGCTGATTATGGATATGGCGGAATTTCTCGAGGTTCCGGTTATCGCGGAGGGAGTGGAGATTGCAGCGCAGTATGACTATCTGAAGCAGATGGGCTGCGAAATCATACAGGGCTATTACTTTTCCAAGCCGCTGCCTGCGGAAGAGTTTGCGGAACTATACCTGGATGGAATAGAACAGGAGTGAGGTTAATTTATGAACATCATCATCGTCGGCTGCGGCAATGTGGGATACGCCCTCTCGGAAAAGCTGCGCGCCGAAAAACACAATATTGTCGTTATTGACAAAGACAAAAACAAGATCGATGTCCTTACGGAGGAACAGGACGTTTTGGGAATCGTCGGAGACGGCGTGAACTATCAGGTGCTTCTCCGGGCGGGCATTGAACACACCGACCTTTTGATTGCGGTGACCGGCTCGGATGAACAGAATCTTTTATGCTGCGTCATGGCAAAACGCTCGGATCGCTACTGCCGCACGATCGCCCGCGTGCGAAATCCGGTCTACAACACAGAGACCAGTTATCTGCGGCGGGAGCTGGGATTGGCAATGATCATCAATCCGGAGCTGATCGCATCGGCGGAAATTGCGAGAAAATTTCAGTATCCCGACGCTGTGTCGGTGGATACCTTTGCGCGGGGGCGCACAGAGCTGCTCCATCTGATCATAACCAAGGACAGTCCGCTGGTTTCTATGACGGTTGCATCTGTCCGGACAAAGTTCAAGTGCAATATCCTGATCTGTGCCATCCAGCGCAAGCGTGATATTTTTATTCCATCGCCGGATGAAGTGCTTTCCGAGGACGATGAGCTGATCCTGTCCGCCACCCCAAAGGATGCCACGCACTTTTTCTACAAAACGGGCGTCAATCGGCATCCGCTAAAATCAGCCATGATCGTGGGCGGCAGCACCATTGGCTTTTATCTGGCCAAACGCCTGCTCGAAACCGGGGTGCGCACGAAAATTCTGGAATCGGACGAAGAACGCTGCCATTTCCTGAACGAGGAGCTTCCGCGGGCGGTCGTGATCAACGGCGACGGCTCCGATGAACGGCTTTTGCTTCGGGAAGGGCTCGGCGGCGTGGGAGCATTTGCTTCGCTGACGGGGATTGACGAGGAAAATGTGCTTCTGACGCTCTTTGCCAGACGGGTGTCCCATGCCAGAACCATTACCAAGCTGCATCGGTTAAATTACAGTGATGTCATGCAGGATATCCAGCTGGATCATGCGGTGTTTCCGGGGCTTCTGACTGCGGATTACATCGTAAAATATGCGCGCTCCATGCAGCATAACACCGGCGGGAATATTGAAAATATCTTCCCGCTGAAGAATAAAAAAGCCAAAGCACTGGTGTATTTTATCACAGAAAACTCACCGGTAACGAATGTTCCGCTCTCGCAGCTGAACCTAAAACCCGACCTGATCATCTGTTCCATTACCAGAAACGAGCGTGTTTTGATTCCCACCGGAAGGGATGAGATTCGGGTCGGGGACAACGTACTGATACTGTCGATTCGCAACCAATACAATGACATAAAGGATATCTTAGAGACATGAACTTAAAAATAGTAAGATACATCATCGGCTGGGTGCTGATATTTGAAGCGTTATTTCTGCTTTTTCCGATGGCAGTCGGTCTGCTGTATCACGAATACAAAATCTGCAGTTCCTATATGCTTACCATCGTGCTGTGTCTGCTTGTGGGCTTTCTGCTCAAGGCGGGGCGGTCGGATTTTCGCGACGGACAGGTATACATCCGTGAGGGCTTTGCATCCGTTGCCCTTGCGTGGCTTTTCTTAAGTATTTTCGGCTGTCTGCCGTTTGTCTTTACCGAAGAGATCCCGAATTTTGTGGATGCGTTGTTTGAGACGGTGTCCGGCTTTACGACCACCGGGGCAAGCATTCTGTCCGATGTGGAGGCGCTCTCCAGGGCAAGCCTCTTTTGGCGAAGCTTTACACACTGGATCGGCGGAATGGGTGTGTTTGTCTTTATCATGGCAGTGCTGCCCATGGCAGGGGCACATTCCATCAACCTGATGCGCGCTGAAAGCCCGGGTCCGTCGGTGGGAAAATTCGTGCCGAAGCTTCAGACATCTGCCATGCTTTTATACTTGATTTATATCGGGATTACGGTCATTACGATTGTCAGCTTTCTGCTGAGCGGGATGAGCCTGTTTGATTCGTTTACGATGGGCTTTGGAACCGTCGGCACCGGCGGCTTTGGAATTTACAATGATTCCGCTGCCTCCTTTACGCCCCTGCAGCAGAATCTGATCACGCTCTTTATGATTTTGAGCGGCATCAATTATAATGTCTACTTCTGTATTCTGGCGGCAAATTTCAAGGAAATATTCTCCTTTGAGGAGGTACGCTATTACCTGCTGATTATTTTTACCAGCATTGCAATGATCACATGGAATATTTTTCCCATGTATCGTTCGGTGCGCACCTCCGCCCGGCATGCGGCCTTTCAGGTTGCCTCCATCATCACGACCAGCGGCTTCTCCACGACGGACTTTGATCAGTGGCCGGAGCTGTCGCGCAACATTCTGGTGCTTCTGATGATCGTCGGTGCCTGTGCCGGCAGTACCGGCGGCGGCATCAAGGTGTCCCGCGTGCTGATTCTGATCAAGTCCATCGGAAAGGAGATCCGCTCCATCATCCATCCCGAGCGTGTGAAAAACCTCTATCTGGATGAGCAGCCGCTTCTGGACGAGACGCTCAAGACCACCAATGCCTATGCTGCGATTTATGCGGTGCTTCTGATTGTGTCTACCCTTCTTGTTGCGGTGGACAATCTGGATTTTACCACGAACGTGACTGGGGTGCTGGCAACGTTAAACAACATCGGTCCCGGTCTCGGACAGGTGGGACCGACTCACAGCTTTGCCGTATACAGCAGTTTTTCCAAATGTGTATTCATTTTTGATATGCTGGCGGGCAGGCTGGAACTGTTCCCCATTCTGATCCTGCTTCTGCCGTCATGCTGGAGGAAATACTAAAAGCTGAAACATTTCCTTATGCACCCCTGCCATAAAAAAACGCCGCAGGCACATGGCCGGCGGCGGGAGCGGAGAGCATGGGATTCGAACCCACGTGCCCCCAAACAGAGGCAACCGCATTTCGAGTTCGGCTCGTTATGACCACTTCGATAACTCTCCGTATGCACGTAATCGAGTAGGAAGATTTTCTCTCTACTCGCCGCGCAGGGAGCATTCGACGACAGCCGAAACATTTCCTCATGCGCCCCTGCGCATATAAAAGTACCCGGCTTTGAGCCGGGCCTTTTCATGCAGAAGATGGGACTTGAACCCACACGATATGGCTACCACAGGCACCTGAAGCCTGCGCGTCTGCCAATTCCGCCACTTCTGCGAACAAATGTTATTCTATCGTTTTTATGTATGAATGTCAAGAAAAATTTTAAAATTTTTTTTGCCAGATTTTTTTACGCTTTTGCTGCCAGCCACCATCACACGAAAAAAGGAAAAAAGCAAAATACGCAGAATAATCATAGTAGAGATATTAGAATCTATTGAGCGAAGGAGCAGTGCAGCATGACAATTCGGGAACGAATGGAGCAGATGGAACGGGAAATGCTCAGTCCCTATGCATCTTTGAGCGTAAATTCCAAAGGGCGTGACAAACCGGAGCCACAGTGCGATATCCGTCCGGTCTATCAGAGGGATCGGGACAGAATCCTGCATTGCAAAGCCTTCCGGAGACTCAAAAACAAGACACAGGTATTTCTTACCCCCAAAGGAGATCACTATCGCACCCGCATGTCCCACACCTTAGAGGTGTCCCAGAATGCCAGAACCATAGCCAAGGCGCTCCGGCTCAACGAAGATCTGGTAGAAGCCATCGCGCTGGGACACGATCTGGGACATACCCCCTTCGGGCATGCCGGTGAGCGCGTATTAAACCGCCTCTGCAAAGGCGGCTTCCGGCACAGCGAGCAGAGCGTCCGCATCGTGGAACGGCTGGAAAAAAACGGGCAGGGCTTAAACCTCACCTGGGAGGTGCGGGACGGAATCTTAAATCACCAGACCAGCACCATGCCCCATACGCTGGAGGGAAAGATCGTCCGGTTTTCCGACAAAATCGCATACATACACCATGATATCGATGATGCGATCCGGGCGAAAATCATGACCGAGGAGGACATTCCCCTGGAAATCCGCCGCGCCATCGGCGCAGATTCGGGCAAACGGCTGGATTTTCTGATTCACAACATCATTACCAGCAGCCTGGACAAAAACGACATCATCATGTCCGAGGAGGCCTATGAGGCCATGAGTGGACTCAGAAGCTTTATGTTTCAGAACGTCTATACCAATCCGACCGCCAAAGCAGAGGAAAAAAAGGTCGAGGAGGTATTAAATCGGCTGTTTTCGTACTACATCGGGCACCCGGAGGAGCTGCCCCCGCAGTATACCGGGATGATCGCAGCAGGGGAGGATCCCCAGCGGATCGTTTGTGATTACATATCCGGCATGACCGATCAGTACGCGATTGCAAAATTTTCGGAATTTTTCGTTCCGAAAGCATGGCAGGTGAATTAGACATGGCACGTTATTCGGAGGACATCGTAGAGGAGGTACGCTCCCGCAGTGACATTGTGGACATCATCTCCGGCTACGTCAAACTGACCAAAAAAGGAAGCACCTATTTCGGGCTCTGCCCGTTTCACAATGAAAAAACCGGATCCTTTTCGGTATCTCCCGCAAAGCAGATGTACTACTGCTTCGGTTGCGGGGCAGGAGGAAACGTATTTACCTTCCTGATGCAATATGAAAATTTCACATTTCCCGAGGCCGTACAGACCCTTGCGGAGCGTACCGGCGTCGAGCTGCCCAAACGGGAGCAGAGCCCCCGGGAAAAACAGGAGGCTGACCGCCGCGCACAGCTTTTTGAGGTAAACCGCGAAGCGGCAAAGTATTATTACACGCTCCTGCGCAGCGAAAACGGCGGGCAGGCGCTTTCTTATTTCAGAAAACGCGCGCTCACCGACGAAACCATGAAAAAGTTCGGGCTGGGCTATTCCGACAAATACCGGGACGATTTGTACCGCTATCTGAGAAAAAAGGGCTACCCGGACGAACTGTTAAGAGAATCCGGGCTCATCAGCTATGATGAAAAAAGCGGAGCCCATGACAAATTCTGGAACCGTGCCATGTTTCCCATTATGGATATCCACAGCAAGGTAATCGGCTTTGGCGGGCGCGTCATGGGAGAGGGAGAGCCAAAATACCTAAACTCTCCGGAGACCAGAATTTTTGACAAAAGCCGAAACCTCTACGGCCTGCATCTGGCGAGACACAGCAAAAAGCCGCAGATTCTGCTCTGCGAGGGATATATGGATGTGATCGCCCTGCATCAGGCAGGCTTTGATAACGCGGTGGCATCTCTCGGCACAGCCTTTACCGCCGGACATGCCGGTCTGCTGAGACGCTATACCAAAGAGGTCTATCTGACCTTTGACAGCGATGGGGCAGGCATTCACGCAGCACTGCGGGCAATTCCCATGCTCCGGGAGGTGGGGCTTACCGCCAGGGTGATTGACATGAGGCCCCACAAGGATCCGGACGAATTTATCAAGGCGCTGGGCGCGGAGGAATATCAGAAGCGGATTGATGCAGCGGAAAACAGCTTTCTGTTCGAAATCCGAATCCTCGAGCAGGAATTCGACATGAAGGATCCGGACGGAAGGACAAAATTCGCAAACGAAGCCGCCAGAAAGCTGCTGACCTTTACGGAGGAGCTTGAGCGAAACAACTACATCGATGCGGTTGCCCAAAAATACGGCATGGGGTATGAAAATCTCCGAAAGCTGGTAGACCACTACGGCACACAGGGAGGACTGGTCAGGGAGCGAACCCCGTTAAAAAGCGGACGGAGTGAGAAAAAGCATCAAAAGGAGGATGGCATCCATCTGGCGCAGAGACTGCTGCTCACATGGATGGCGGAAAATGAGGCATTGTATGACAGCCTCAAAGACATCCTCACGCCGGAGGACTTTACCGGAGCGGTGTTTCAAAAGACTGCGGCGCTTCTCTACGAGCAGCTGAAGCGTCACGCCGTCAATCCGGCACAGATCATCGATCAGTTTGAGGATGAAGACCAGCAGCGGGAGGTGGCAGAGCTGTTTCACGCACGCCTGCAGGAATTTGATTCCCCCGAGGCATGGGAAAAAGCAGTCAGGCAAAATCTGACAAAAGTCAAGAAAAAAAGCATGGAAGCGCAAAGCGGACGCATGCCCCCCGGGGACATGACAGACACGCAGCGGCTGCTCAACGAGCGTAGGGCATTGGATCAGATTGAGAAAATGCATATTCCGACGAATAAATGCAAATAATTGGTAAAAGGAACAAACATGGAGGAAAAGATGGAGGAGAACATCAAAAAATCAACAGAGAATGCACCGGAGGCAAAGAAAGCATCGGAAGCAAAAAATGCGCCGGAGGAAAAAAGCATTGAGGACAAGCAGGCCCTGTTTAAGACCAAGCTGCAGGAGCTTTTGGAGCTTGCCAAAAAGAAAAAAAACAGCCTTGAGTATCAGGAAATCAGCGATTATTTCAAGGAGATGGATCTGAATGCAGAGGAATTTGAAAAAATTCTGGATTTTCTGGAGGCCAACAACATCGATGTGCTGCGCATCATGGACGATGACGAGATGGACGACGTGGTATTGCTGGATCCGGACGACGACGAGGAGCTGGAGGAGGACAAGCTGGATCTGTCGGTTCCGGACGGAGTTGCCATTGAGGATCCGGTTCGCATGTACCTAAAGGAAATCGGAAAGGTACCCCTGCTCAGCGCAGAGGAAGAAATCGAGCTGGCAAAGCGCATGGAGCTGGGCGATCAGGAGGCGAAAAAACGCCTTGCCGAGGCCAATCTGAGACTGGTAGTCAGCATTGCCAAGCGATATGTAGGGAGAGGCATGCTGTTTCTGGATCTGATTCAGGAGGGAAATCTGGGTCTGATCAAGGCGGTGGAAAAATTCGATTACCGGAAAGGCTATAAATTCAGTACCTATGCCACATGGTGGATCCGGCAGGCCATCACGAGAGCCATCGCCGATCAGGCCCGGACCATCCGGATTCCCGTGCACATGGTAGAGACCATCAATAAGCTGATCCGCGTGTCCAGACAGCTTTTGCAGGAGCTGGGAAGAGAGCCCTCGCCTGATGAAATCGCAGAAGAGATGAATATGCCCGTGGAGCGCGTGCGTGAAATCTTAAAGATCGCGCAGGAGCCGGTGTCCCTGGAAACCCCCATCGGAGAGGAAGAAGATTCCCATCTGGGAGACTTTATACAGGACGAAAACGTGCCGATTCCGGCAGATGCCGCTGCCTTTACCCTGTTAAGGGAGCAGCTGACCGATGTGCTGGGCACATTGACGGAACGGGAGCAGAAGGTGCTGACGCTGCGCTTCGGACTGGAGGACGGACGCGCCAGAACGCTGGAGGAAGTGGGGAAGGAATTTAACGTGACCAGAGAGCGCATCCGCCAGATCGAGGCCAAGGCGCTGCGCAAGCTGCGCCATCCCAGCAGAAGCCGGAAGCTTAAGGATTATCTGGAGTGATGCAGTATCGGTTATCCCCGCGCATGCAGGCGCTGGCAGATCTGGCAGAACCCGGCGGGGCAGTGGCTGATATCGGCACCGATCATGCATATTTGCCCATTTATCTGGTGGAAAGCGGGCGGGTCGCGCATGCCATTGCCATGGACATTAACGAGGGACCGCTGCAGCGGGCAGAGGAGCATATTCGGGAGGCAGGACTGACTCCGTACATAGAGGTGAGACAATCGGACGGTCTTACGGCACTCGCACCGGGAGAGGTATCGCAGATCATCATCGCCGGAATGGGCGGCACGCTGATGCTGCGGATACTGGGGCAGGGCAGGGCAGTGACTGAAAAGCTCTCCGTCATGCTCCTGCAGCCCCAGTCCGGGCTGGCAGAGGTGCGGGACTATCTCACGCAGCACACGGATTTTCGGATAACGGCGGAGGACATGAAACGGGATGCAGGCAAATATTACACGATTTTAAAATGTGAAAAATCCGTACCGGAAAACGCACATTACCGGCAGCCCTTGAGCGCGATTGAGCGGGAGTACGGTCCCCTGCTGATTCGAAACCGCCATCCCGTACTGCGGGAGTATCTGCAGCGGGAGCTAAAAAACGCTGAGCGGATTCAAAAGGAACTGGAAAGCCGGGAGCCGACCGTCGCCGTCGAAAAAGGCAGACGGCAGCTTAGGGCAAAGCTGGCACAGATCCGCCAGGCATTGGAGGAGATAAAATGACCATTCAGACACTTCGTGAAAAACTGGAGGAGCTGGCCCCGGAAGCCCTTGCCTTAGACTGGGACAATAGCGGATTTCTGGTGGGAGACGAAAAACAAAAGCTGCACACCGTATATCTGGCGTTGGATGCCACAGAGGCTGCAATCCTTGCGGCACAGCAATGCGGAGCAGAACTGCTTCTCACCCATCATCCGCTGATTTTCCGCGGCATTGCAAGAGTGACCACGGAGGATTTTGTCGGCAGACGGATCTGTCAGATGCTGCAGAGCGGTATATCCTGTCAAGCCATGCACACCAACTTCGATGTCTGTGTGATGGGCACGCTGGCCGGTGAACGGCTGGGGCTGAAGGAGCTGCAGCCGCTCGAGGTCACAGGCAGCTGGAAGGGAAAGCCCTGCGGAATCGGGGTGCTCGGCACAGTTCCGGGCTCGCTTACCCTCAGGGAATGCGCGGCATTGGTAAAGGAGCGGTTTGATCTTCCGCAGACGCTTGCCTACGGGGCACAAGAGCACCGCATCCAAAAGCTTGCGCTTGTGCCGGGCTCCGGCGCGGACGAAATTCCCTATGCACTGGCGGCCGGAGCAGACGTATTGATTACAGGCGACATCAGCCACCACAAAGGGATTGATGCATGGGAGCAGGGACTTGCCGTCATCGATGCGGGACACTACGGCTTAGAGCATATTTTTGTGGATTTTATGGCGGATTACCTTGGCGGACAATTTCCGGAATTAAAAATTTGTAAAGAAGCTCATAAACTGCCCTATGACATCATACAATGAACCATAGACGAGCAGGACGAGTTACAGGTTTGTACCAAACATAAAAATAAAAAAGAGACGGGAAATGCATATGGAGAAGGAAATAAAAAAACAAGAAGAAACGATCAGACTGACGATTCTGGGAAAAGAGCACAGCTATGCCGCCGGTACCACCTATCAGGAGATCGCGGCAGACTACCGCGGGCAGTATGCGGATGACATCCTGCTGGTGCTGAACAATAACCGCCTGCGGGAGTTAAACCACCGGGCAGAGTCAGGCACACTGACCTTCGTGACGGCGGCGGAAAAGGCAGGGCGCAAGGCATATCGCCGCAGTGTCACGTTGCTGCTTCAGAAAGCAGTACATAACCTTTACACCGGAAAGAAGCTGCAGATTCATGTGCGTCATTCCATCGGACAGGGCTATTACTGCGAGACAGACAGCGAGGCGCCCATCGAATTTGACCGGGAGGCGCTGCTTCGCATCAAGCTGGAGATGATGCGGCTGGCAGATCAGGATCTGCCCATAACAAAACGCGTGATTCCAACCGATGAGGCCGTTGCTCTCTTCGGCAGACTGGGCATGAAGGATAAGGAATCCCTGTTCCGCTACCGTCGGAGCTCCAATGTCAATATCTACGATCTGGACGGATATGTGGACTATTATTACGGTTACATGGTTCCCTCCACAGGTTATTTAAAATATTTTGACCTCTTGCTCTATCAGAAGGGATTTATGCTGCTGTTTCCGGATCGCCGGAACACGCGGATGATTCCGGAATTTCGTCCGTCCAACCAGCTGTTCCGCACGCTGGCGGAGGCGGTCCGCTGGGGGGATACCATGGGAATTTCCACGGTAGGCGCACTAAACGACGCGGTCGCCGCCGGCAGGCTGCAGGAGATTATCCTGATACAGGAGGCGCTGATGGAGCGCAAAATCGGCAGTCTGGCAGAGACCATTGCCGCCAGACCCGAAAATAAGTTTATCATGATTGCGGGTCCGTCATCCTCAGGCAAGACTACCTTTTCCCATCGGCTGTCCATCCAGCTTGCGGCGCTGGGCATGAAGCCGCACCCCGTACCGCTGGATGACTATTACCTCGACCGGAGTCTCACGCCCAGAGACGAAAACGGCAACTACGATTTCGAGTGTCTGGAGGCACTCGACGTGGAGCGGTTCAATCAGGATATGAGCAGACTCCTTGCCGGAGAAGAGGTGGAGCTTCCCATTTTTAATTTCAAGACTGGCAAACGGGAGCCCGTTGGCAGAAAGATGAAGCTGGGGCAGGAGGACGTGCTGGTGATTGAGGGCATTCACGGATTAAACGATAAGCTCTCCTACGCACTACCCAGGGAAAGTAAATTCCGGATCTATATCAGTCCGCTGACCCAGTTGAATATCGATGAGCACAACTGTCTGCCAACCACAGACGGCAGACTGCTCCGGCGCATCGTACGGGATGCCCGCACCCGGGATACCGCTGCAGAAGACACCATCGCCATGTGGCCCTCCGTGCGCAGGGGAGAGGAAAAATACATTTTCCCCTTTCAGGAGGAGGCCGATGTGATGTTCAATTCGGCACATATCTATGAACTGTCGGTGTTAAAAATTTACGCGGAACCCCTGCTCAGCGCCATAGACCGGAGTTCGCCGGAATACATCGAGGCAAAGCGGCTGCTGAAGTTTCTGGACTATTTTCTCCCGGTTTCGGGCGAGCAGATCGGTCCGAATTCTATCATCCGGGAATTTATCGGCGGCAGCTGTTTCCACGTATAGTGTGGAAAAAGTTGTGGGTTTTCCACAAAAAAAGCACAAAAATCAACAAAAAGACTTGAAAACTTGCATGAAAATGATAGAATGAGTTTATATTGAACGCAAATTATGTCCAAGTAGGATGCATGATCGCGCCTGCAGTTATCCTGCAGGTGAGGAAAGTCCGGGCTTCACAGGGCAGGATGCCGGATAACGTCCGGTGGAGGCGACTCCAAGGAAAGTGCAACAGAAAGAAACCGCCGGAATTGTCCGGTAAGGGTGGAAAGGCAGTGTAAGAGACTACCGCTTCTCTGGCAACAGGGGAGGCTCTGTAAACCCCATTCGAAGCAAGACCAGACGTAAGCATGACGTGGCCCGCGCGCTTAAGGTAGGTCGCTGGAGATGGCTGGCGACAGTCATCGCAGACAGATGATCATGGATCACAGAACCCGGCTTACAGTCCTGCTTGGCAGGGATTCCCTGTTGTTTTGAGGGGGAATGTATTGCGAAAAATATGGGAATATGTAATAATTTAAGAAAAAATTAAGAAAAAACAGGTTCCACGCAGAAATCTAAGGGATAAAGGAGTAGTGAATCATGAAACAGTCCAAAGGATTATGGAAAAGCAAACAGTTAGGTGTGATCGCCATTGCGGTAGTGCTTGTGGCTGCAGCCGTAGCGGGACTGACCATCCGAACGTGGCAGAGCACGCGCAAGACCTTCATGACCGACGGCTACATTCTGGTGCCGTCCGATGAAAGTTTTGTTACCACGGATGTGAACCAGCAGTACTATTTTGCATCCGGTGCCCATTACCGCGAGCGTATGGGGACGACAATCTCCTTTGAGGATACCTCGAACCGGGAGGTAAAGACGGACACGGAGCAGTATATTCATTATGCAGACGGCTCTCTGGGTTCCTTTACCAAGGGCGTGGTGATGGATGTGGCAGATGTGGATGGAGATCAGGTCACTTATTACGGCGTGTCTAAAAAGACGACCCTGTTAAAGGACGGAACACAGTACTCCATGTCTTATCTGGGCGACTCTTTAAAGATTCAGGAATTTGTGTGGAAAATTGCAGACGATACATATATGCTGGTCTCTCCTACTGTGAGACTGCGCCTCAGCGATGAGATTGATGTGGAAATGGAGGACTATGTCCAGCTTCAGTATGTGGAAGGCGGGATTGTCCGTCTGGTGCATCAGCAGGGAACCTACCAGACCATTTCTGCGGACGCTTATCTGCAGACTGCGTCCGGTGTCCGTCTGGATCTGGTGGATCGCGTGTTTGAGGTGGACGGAGAAAGGACCGTTTCATTGGATGACATGGTCATTGACTCCTCTGATAATCTTCAGGTAGATGAAGACGAGGATGTTGTAAAGATCCCGAGCTTTAATGTCGTAAACGGAGAAAACGGAGCCAGCGGTGCGGACGGCACCAGCGGTACCAGCGGCGAGGACGGCGATGAGGGCGGTAACGGCGAAGGCGGTACCGACGGCGAAGAAGGTGCGCTGGGCGAGAGCGGCTATGAAGGAAACGGCGGCGAGAGCGGAGTGGACGGAAGAGCCGGAAATGCGGGCTACGATGGAGACGACGGCAACAGCGGAGACTGGGGCTATGACGGAAAGGACGGCACCAGCGGAACAGACGCGCCCAATTCAACTTCTACTGACGGCATTGCGGCGGTGGAACAGAAGCAGGCACCCAAGGTAGAACTTGAGACAGGAAACTATACGGTCGGACCAAACTCGGTATCCATGAATCTGGCCATTGACGATGAAAACGACATGCTGACCAGCAATCTGACCTGGACGATCTATAACCGCGATGACTATTCGATTGTGACCAGCGGTACGATCAGCCGCGGCGTGACCAGCGCGCTGATCAAGACGGATGCGCTGCAGCCGGACACCAGCTATGTGTTGGTGGTAAACGGCGATTATTCGACGGATACCGGAAGCTACAATACAGACTTTTATACCAAGGTCTTCCAGACAGACAGTCTGGGTGTGTCGATTACCAAGGTACAGGTAACGGACAGCCTGATCAAGGTTCAGGTTGAGGTGGGAGCGGATGCGCTGGTTTCCGCCTACCGGATCGGTCTGTTTGATGAGGACGGCAACGAGGTCAGCCGCATCACGGGAGACTCCACAGCCTCTGAGGAGTTTACGTTCACGGAGGGTACGAACCTGATTCCGAATGAAGCGCTGAAGTCCAACACAAACTATACGGTAAAGGTGGGAAATCTGAGAGCGCAGGACGGTACCATGATGGGTACGGACAATGTGGATGTTTCCGTTTCCAAGGTGCTGAAAACCTTAAAGAAGACCCCGTTTTATTATGCGGATGCGAATCGTACCGTTACGAGGGATATTGTGTTGACCGCTCCCGAGGTGACGGTCAGCGACCGCTATCTCACCGCGACGGTGTCCCTGCCCAGCGGAATCATTGACTTGGACAGCGGAATCACGGGCTATCGCTATGAGCTGTATACCACTTCGACCACGACGCCCGATACCGGCGCAAAGCCGATCGCGACAAAAGAGGTAACGACGCTTCAGGACGTGACCTTTGATGTAGAGAAGAATCAGAACTATTATGGAAGAGTCGTAGTAATCTTTGCGGATAATGAGAAAGAGGTGGAGCTTCCCAGCAGCTATTCGGAAATTGTTTCCATCGGTGAGACGGATTATCCGACAACCAAGCTGGACAATTTTGAAACCAGATATGATAAGGTGTCGGGAGATATCACGATTGTGGACTCGGCAGGTGTCGTGCATGTGGATGCGGATGCCCCGCTGACCGTGATGTTTGCCAGCACGGCAGGGGATGTGGTAACACTGAAGCTTACCACTCCGACGAACCAGCCGGATGATAATACCCGCGTATATAGCTTTGAGACCAGCGGTCTGCGCAGAGAGACGATTTACACCATGACGGTAACCGGCTATGTGGACTTGGAACACAAATGGGAGGATGCCGGCAGCAATAAGGAGGAGTTTGCGAACTATCACTTGTATGGGCAGAATTTCAAGACGACTGTGCCGACAGCGATCGGTGTCGGCTGGCTGAGAAATGCGACACCCTCGCACAACTTTGAGATTTATTATTCGCTGATTGACACGGCGTCCACCAATTCCTGTGCGTATGAGGTGGGAAATCTGGACTCCATTACCTTCCGGTTAAAGAAGGACGGACAGCAGATCGGAACCGATTATGTGGTAAAGGATACAAACGTTTTGAATCATGCCAGTGATTTTCAGGCGATCTACAAGTCGTGGAACACGGATATTGAAAGGTATTATCAGGATTACGGGACTACAACGCAGACGGCGGGACTGCAAAACAACAATACGACCTACATGCTGACCGAGGACAGCTTTGGTCTGACAAACGACAGCCGTGTAACCGGCGGCGGAGACTTTACGATTGAAGTGGTCGAGGGCTACGATTACACCGAACTGGACAAGAGCGTGACCATGCTTCCGGTAAAGATTACCAATCCCAATGAGATGGAGTGGGATAATACGAACTATACGAGCACCGGCGGCAAGAATACGGCGGTCTACAGCTTCAAGCTGGAGCAGAAGCATACGGCCAGCAGGGACGTAAACAATGCGATTAAGGTGACCCCCATCGAAAATCAGGATGCAGGGACGCACAAGCAGACAGGACTGGATGATGATACAATCGTAGGCTTTGACATCTCGCCGGATTACGGCTGGGAGGATGCGAAAACGATTACCTATTTCATCTATGATCTGACACCGGACGACTATCAGGCTCCGCTGATATATGATACGACCACGCTGTATGACGGAAACTGGCTGGATATTGACAATCTGGGCAATGCGAACGCCAATTTCCACACGCCGACCTATATCAAGACGGTTGCGGTTGTGGGTAGTGCCGTGACGAATGGAAGCGGGGTCAAAGACTGGAAGGTATATTTTGACGATACCGATGATTCGAGGGCCGATGGCGTTGATGCCGCTGCAGTTTCTCCCTACGCAAGAAAAGGTACCAACTGCGCAGATGATGGGAATCCCATTTTCCAGCGCGGACACAGCTACTTCGTGCGCTACGAGGTAACCTGCGACGGTTCCATCGGAGGAGAAACAGAGTATCCGAAGTGTGTGTACGGGACAGACCCGTATTACTACCGGTCGGCGGTGTTTAGTGCCGAGCGGCAGACTCCGGTATTGTACCGCTATCTGAATGACACCACATTCTCCGGTGGAAAAGTGGCACAGGAGTGGATGTATCTAATCAATGATCCGGATCAGGCGATTGTTTCGGAGCGCGACACAGACACGAATACCCTTCGCATCCACACACCGCATCTGTATGAGTTTATCGACTATGAAAATGCGGAGAACTTTGCTACCGGAGTAGAGAAAAAGCGGGAAGTAATTGACAACACTGCGGAATACACGATCACGGACTATGACATGGCAAGCGATCCGAATCTGTATGACACAGGAACCGCAAAATGGCAGACCACATATGGTGCCTACAGCTTTTCTAATCTGACACCGAACTACTACACGATGCTGGTCGTGCCTTATGATAAGGTAACGGGCGTGTATGGCTCGGTCGGGGAAACCTATTCCATACCGCTGAAGACGCCGGAACAGCCGGGAGACAAGTGGGATGATGCGGATGGAAAGGTAATCATCCAGGTTGCGAGTGGAGGTACGACGAAGTCTGTAGGCTGGGAGGATCAGGGATCCTACCGGATCAAGCTGACAGTGAGAGGAGAGGAGCTGTACCGCGTGGCGGCGCTTCGGGTAACCCTGTCGGAAAGCGGCAAGTCACTGGTATTTGATCCGGTTCCGCTGTCACTGAATGCTTCGGGCTTGACGGATAACGGGCTGTACTATGGATATGCGTATCTGGATTATGCGGCGATTGTAAATGCCGGGCTTGCGGATACCAACAATGTGACGATGAAGGTCGAGGCATACTACGGCACCGGAGAGGAAGGGGTAAAGACCTTCCAGGAGGGAACAGCACAGACCGATGACAATTTGAAAGCATATTACTTCGGCAGCGGAGCAGCTGCGGACGGTGCGTGGGCAGTCAAGGAGTACAACACGACGTTCACGGCGGTCGGAGAGTCGGTAAAGCAGGTGCACTATGATTACGTCTATGTGTCCTCCAACGCACTTGCGTACAGCGGTCGTCTCAGAACAAACGGTGCGGATATAGAGGGAACACCGACCATGTCGGGCTCCGTGGTTGTGCCGTCCATCAGTGATACGTTGGTCAATATCGGGCTTGTGTTCGATACGGACGATACCACCAAGGCGACGCTTCGGTTCCGCTACGCGCTGCAGCAGATGTATAATTTGCAGGTGACAGAGGGTGTGATTACCAATAAAGATAAGGTGATCGGAAACTTTGAGCAGCAGCTGGTTGCGGATGAAACCGGACTGCGCGTCAGCGGAGACAGCAATAAATACTATACCGTGGAGAAGCTGGGACTGCACGATGTCAAGATTTATGACGCAGACAATACGTTTAAGGATACGATCATGATAAATACCGGCTCCGGTATGCCCGGTGTGGAACGGGACGGCGGCAAATCCTCGGTAGGCTTCAGCACGGCGGAAATGTACTTCAATACCAAGGGTTTAGTGCCGAATGCCACAGACAAAGGGATTTACTTTGCACTCTATGCGGGCGATTCGAATACAAACGGAACCAGAGTGCCGTTGACGCTGTGCTCCTATGAGAATAACGGGACGCAGTATTACTTCACGGCGAATGACAATGCGATGGTGGCAGACAGTACGAAACTGGCGACGATCAATCCGGATACGAATCCCGCAAATGCACCGAGTGTCAACATTCTCAGTGGAAGCACCGGAGGAATCCCGATTACTTATGCATCGGGAGATGCCATCAACGGTAGTGTGCGGTTTACCATTCGCGGACTGGACCGGAATACCTCCTACTTTATGACTGTGTATGCAATGGATGCAAATACCCAATTACAGCGTTTGTTTGACTACAGTCTGGAGGCTGTTGGACAGAAGTACGCGTTCAAGACCATCAGCAGTGTGGATATGACGCTGAATGCGCCGAGCTTTAACTATATGAATTATAATACCAAGACGGGTGAGAGCACCTACGGCGTAAACGGCAACGACGGAATGAACATGCGCCTGTTTTACAAGATATTGGATGCTTCCAACAATGAGGTGCGACCGGACGGAATCTCCTACACCTATGTGGATGGCAAGGGATATCTGCTGGAGCCAAACGGTGTGAACATCAAGTATTACGACAGTGTGGCGGCAAACAATGACAACAAGATTCAGGTTCCCTTTACACCCGGCGGTGTGATTCAGCCGAACACGGCCTACAAGCTTGAGCTCAATGCGTACGAGTACGTCAGCGGCAACTACGGGGACAATATCGGAACCCAGACGACGAGCTTTACCACGCCTTCTACTGCGGCGGCAACTGCTACGCTGCGCGTGGTTGCAGGAAGCACGGATCTGAAGGTCTATGTGAACCTGAAGGATGAGCGACGCGTGGTGATGAACAATTCACTGACGGTAAAGGTAACGGCGGCGGACGGCACGGTAATTCCGTCACAGACCCTTGGAATCCCGGATTCGATCGGTGCCGCCACAAGGCAGCTGGAAATCGTCTTTGATGATGCGATGGGAATCAAGCCGAACACGACCTACACGATTGAGGTAACCGGCGATATGGATATGAATAATGACGGCGCATATGGAACCGGCGATCAGGTGTTGACGGCAAGGACATCTGCAACCACGACCAGCAATGCCCACGCCACCATATCCACGATTACCAATTCCGATGATACGATTACCTTCCGGCTGTTTGATAAGGTAAACTTCGGAGATGTGACGAAGATCAAGTACTCCATTATCAATAACGCGGACGGAACCAACGTCGAGACCGGCGAACCGTCCGGTACAGGCTGGAGTGAATCCTTTACAACCACGAATAAATTCGGTACGGGAATTTACAACTATGTCATCCAGTACTATAACGCATCCGGCACTCTGCTGGGTACCGATGAAGGTAAGTTCTTGAAGTAAGCGGAAAAACACTGACAGGCAGCAGAATAGAGGGAAGATATCTATGAAGAGAGCAGAAAGAAAAAATACAGCGACCTACAATATTTTTGGTGCTCTGGTGGTCTTGGTGCTGATAGCGCTGACCGTCTCGGTGGTAATGGTGGTGCGGAACCGCAGCGACACCTATGTGGTGGCGGCCGGCAGCACGGTCTACGATGAGGACAATGAATACATTCCCATTACCGAGGACGCCTCGCTGTATGAGAAGAGCGATGGAAAGTTTTATCTGAGAACCTCGGATCAGGAGGTTTACACGCTGGGAAAACGTGCGGTGGTGCTGGACGGTACCTCCGGCGGAGTGCAGGTGTACGGCGATACCTATGAGATCGCCGCAGACGGCACTGTGACCGATCGGTCTGAGCCGCTGGAGATCACGGACTTCGGAAATACAGGGCTATATAAGCTGGCGGACTGTCAGTATCTGATGACCGGAAACCGGATCATATCCACGGACGGAGCGGTGGATACGGAAAAATACCTTTATATTACGATTTTTTCCTCGGGCACGGCGGTGCTCATGAATCATGAGCTGCATGAAAACATGGTTTACCCTGTGATGCTTCGGAGCGGAGATCTGTATCTGGATATTTCCAGCGAGTATGCCTTTTATGACAGCAATCTTTTGAATCTGAAGAATGTGCTGGGCAGCAGCAATCTCTACGACGGGGATGCGTTGGTATATGTGGAAGGGCTCATCGATGATGAGCAGTATGCTGCGGCGAAGGATACGCCGGATTCGATTACCATCGTAGCCGGGAGCGGCGGAAACGGCGGAACCGGAGGAAGCGGCGGAACCGGAGGAAGCGGTGGAATCGGCGGAAGCGGCGGAAGCGGAGGTACTGCAGGAGCCGGCGGAGCCGGTGGAATCGGTGGCGACGGAGGAACCGGCGGCAGAGCCGGAAACGGCGGAGCCGGAGGAACCGGAGGAACCGGTGGTGTCGGTGGAAGCGGCGGAACCGGTGGTGTCGGCGGCGACGGAGGAACCGGCGGAAACGGCGGTAAGGGCTCGGATGCGGCAATCAGCGCGCTCAAATGGGTGGAACTGGTAGGTGTGACGGCCAGCGTGGGAACGATTGATGTCAACTACTATGTTTCCGACTTGACGGATGACTATGTTGCGGTTTATCTGAAGGTGAGAAAGACCGGAGAGACCAATTTTGACAAGATCTTTCTGAGCAAGACCTCAACGCATTACACGATCCGAAATCGGGAACCGGGAACCAGCTATACGATTACCCTCTGCTACGATGCGTATTATACTTCGGGAGGAATCGTCGATGATGAACCGACCTCTAAGGAGGTGGATACGGCTACGGTGCGTACCGGTACAGACCTGGGAAGCATTACGATTACAGCTCTAAAGGAGAGCAGTATTGAGTTCCAGGTATCTCTGGACAAAGAATATCCGATTTCCTCCGGTGAGGTGGTGCTGTGCAACGCTGCAGGAACCCCGATTGGTCAAAGCGCGTTTAAGCTGGACAGCGGAAACATCGGTACGGCAGCCAAGAGTTATGTCTCGGGTTCCATCAGCTTTAATTCAAGCGGAGTCAACACGGGCGACAGGCTGTATCTGAAATTTCAAAATGTGGTATATAATGGGTCTGCTTTTGAGATTACCAAGGAAGCATCCATTACATACAACAAATAAATAACGTTCAAAGGACGATGGAGAGAAGGAGAAAAATGATATGGAATCAGTATTATCAGCGACAATGACAGCCATAGGATGGATCATCGGTCTGGCATTTTTGGGAACCGGTATCGGGCTTGGTATCTTGGGCTCCAAGGTGGCGGAGGCAGTGGGACGAAATCCCGAGACAAAGGGAGATGTCATACATGCCATCATGGTAGTGGCCATCGTATTGACCCTGCTGTTGTTATTGTTATTTGCGTTTGTATTGGTGTTGCTGTTCTTTAATCCGTTGACAGCATAGGAGAGGTACAGGAGGAGAAAGCATGGGAATTTTTATCGCCGTGGTGATCATCCTGTTGGTGCTGATCTACTTCATGATCGTGATGCTGCGCAGTGTGATCGGCGAGACGAATCGGAAGATCAATGATTATTTTCTGACAAACCTCGATCGATACGATGGGATGTTCAAGGAAAAGCTTGGTACGATGAACAAGATGTATGAGGAGCATGAGCTTTTGTCCAGGGAGCTTCGGAGTGTGCAAAACGAGCTGATTGCCAATCGCACCTCTCCGTTCTATGCACCCAGACCGCTGCCCCGTGATGTGTTCGTGCCGATTGCCCGGTATGTGGACAATGACTTCTTTGAGGAATACAAGGTGGCGAAGGATAAGCTTGCGGGTATTGACAAGCAGGAGGTAATCAATCATGTGATTGATGTGGTTCCGTTTACGGGAGATATGAATCTCTATCAGACGGCGGATCGCATTGTGACAGGACTCAATTTTCAGGCGCTGTATGATCTGTGCAGTATTGAGCATGAAGATCAGCTCAGTATCCTGCGGGAGACCCTGACGGGGGACGAACTCCGGATTCTTTCGGAGTATGTGGAGGAAATGGAAGAGGTGTCCGAGTTTGAAGTGCTCGGTTTTCTGGATTATGTCAAGGCCATCCGGCGGCGGCATGACCCCCATGTCTTTGTCAGTGTGGCAGAGAATGAGACGGATTATACCAATCCGGCGCGCAATATAATCTGCTCCGTAGATCCGAATGTCTGCGAGGGAGTCAAGATTATTTATCAGAACAAGGTGTACGATTATAGTATCTATAGAACAAGAAGAAAAGTGGGAAGCTGATTATGGGTAATTTCGTTGAAGGTTTAGTAAATGCAAAGCTGCGTAACATGAAAGAAATGAAGAACGTGTACGAGGTAGGACACGTTACCAAGGTGAAGGATTACATCCTGGAGGTAACCGGTTTAGAGAACGTCGGGTTCTATGAACGTGTCGTGATATCCAACTATTCCGTGGGATATGTCACATCCATCAAAAAGAACTGCGTGATGGTCGCGGTACTGCAGCGTGCCAACGCGATCTATGTAGGAGATGAGGTGGTAACCACAGGCTTTGACTTCTGTGGAATGTACAGCCGGGCCGCCATTGGTCATATCGTGGATATTTTCGGCAATGACCGCCTCCTGAATGAGAAATTCGATGCGTGCAGACCGCTGCCCATCGAGACGGATCCGATTCCGATTATGGAGCGTGGTACGGTAAACCGGCCGCTCTATACGGGAATCGCCGGAATCGATCTGATTTATCCGATCGGATTCGGACAAAGACAGCTCATCATCGGGGACAAAAAGTCCGGGAAGACCCAGATTGCACTGGATACCATCGTCAACCAGAAGGACAAAAACGTGCTCTGTATCTATGTGGCGATCAACAAGACTAAGAAAAATGTAAAAGAGCTGTACGACAATCTGATGAAAAAGGGAGCGATGGAGTATACGCTGATCTTTGCTTCCTTCAGTGAGGATGAACCTCCGATTGCGTACTTTACGCCGTATATGGCACTGTCCGTGGCGGAGCTGTATATGAGAGAGGGACAGGATGTGCTGGTAATTCTGGATGACTTAAAGAGTCATGCAAATATCCACCGCGAGATCAGCCTTCTGACCGGAAAGGTTCCGGGACGAGACGCGTATCCGCCGGATATTTTCTATACGCATTCGAGAATGTTGGAGAAGGGCTGTCAGCACAAGGACGGCGGTTCCATTACAATTCTGCCGATTGTAGAGACGAAGGGCGGAGATATCACGGACTACATCTCCACCAACATCATATCCATTACCGACGGACAGCTGGTGCTCTCCCGTAAGAACTTTGAAAAGGGACAGAAGCCGGCCATCGACTACACCTTAAGCGTGTCCCGTCTGGGTGGTGCGGTGCAGGATAAGGATATGAAGAAGCTGGGTGCGAAGGTCAGACAGCGGTTCCTGAGTTACTTAGAGACCAGAGAGGTTTATGAGCTGGCCAATACCGATGAGATGAGCTACGACATGCAGATGCGTTTGAAAGAGGGACGGCGGATTGAGGAGAGACTGGCACAGTATAAGTTCTCACCCCGGAACAAGAACGAGATCATACATATGTTTGAAGAAGCATTAGAGGGCGAAGCATGAATGTAAAAAATATCGTAAAGGTTATGAACTTTCATGCGCTGCTCCGTGTGGATAAATCCCGCAAGATCGCAAAAAAATACGCGTATCTGGGCGATGCGGTGGCAGACATGATTGATAATATCGTCAACAACCGGAACATCCAGCTGGATTTCACGATTTTTAAGGTAGATCAGTCCCTGCCGGTGCTCAATATCTACCTGGGCGGGGATCTGGGCTTTTGTGCGAATCTGAATTCAAACATTACCAGAGAGCTCTGGCAGGATGAAGAGGGCTACAAGATCGTCATCGGCAGAAAGATTCACGCAAAGCATGACGATGAGCGTGTCCTTTTGGCGCTCAGCCGGGAGGAGTTTGAGGAGGATCGCTCCAGAGTGTTTTCCATTGTGGAGGATGCATTTCTCAATAAGCGCTATTCAAAGATCAACCTGATCTACAACCATTATTACAGCTCCAGCGAGGTAGAGTTCAAAATCCGGCCGCTATACCCGCTGCCGCGCCACTTAAAGAGCGACAATACCTACGACGAGGATTTTTCCTATGAAGGCGAGATTGAGCCGCTTTTGGAAAAGCTGATCGTGCTGTATCTGCAGTATGAGCTGATTGTTGCGGGAGAGGTAAGCAGTGCCGCGTTAAATATTACCAGACAAAACACCACCAGCGAGTCTCTAAAGAAGATCGACGAGCGGGAGGAGCAGCGTCAGATGGTAGAGCGGCGGGAGACCAGAGAGAAGGAATTTGGCAAGGTATTAGACAACTACACCAAGCTGAGCCAGTATTAGGAGGAGTCAATGGATACTTGTATCGGAAAAATCATATCTATCTCAGAATTGAATGTGCAGATTCTTCTGAATGGAGAGAAAGTAAAATTTCATGACATATTGTCAACAGAGCATAAGGGAAAGAAAATGTACTTCGAGGTAACGGAGGAGGACGGCAACATGGTAGCTGCCGTTCCGTTCCAGAGTGTCATCGGATTAAAGAAAGGGGTAGATGTCTACAAGACGGACAGCTCCCTGTCCATCCAGTACAGTGATGAGATCCTCGGAAAAGTGTTTGATTCCTACGGGAACCTGATTGATGATTCACACATCGAGCAGGAGCATCGCAAGGATGTTTACGGCAGGAATCTTACGATGGAGGAGATTAATGTCAACGGAGGAATCCTCTGGACGGGAATCAAGATTCTGGACTTTTTCGCGCCCATGCGTAAAGGTTTCAAGATGGGACTCCTGGGAGGTGCCGGTGTAGGAAAGACGGTGCTGATCAAGGAATTGATCCACAATGTCTATACCGGATTAAATTCAAACTCCGTATTCGTGGGAGTCGGAGAGCGTTCCAGAGAGGGACGAGAGCTCTACGACGAGATGCAGGAAGCCGATCTTTTGGATAAGATGGCAATCGTGTTCGGACAGATGGGCGAAAACTCTGCGGCACGTTCCAAGGCGGTATTCTCCGGCCTGACGCTCGCAGAGTACCTGCGGGATGAAAAAAATCAGGATGTGCTTTTGTTTGTGGACAATATATATCGTTATGTGCAGGCAAACTCCGAGTTGAATGCGGAGCTGTCCCGTGTCCCGATCGAGAACGGATATCCGGCAAATATTGCGACATCTGTTGCGGACGTGGAGGAGCGGATCAACTCGACTGAGAAGGGGTCTATCACTTCCTTCCAGGCGATCTATATTCCGGCGGATGATATCACCGATGAGGCGGTGCAGGTTATCTCTTCCCACTTGGATGGACAGATCGTGCTGGATCGTAAGGTTGCCGAGAAAGGACTCTATCCGGCGGTGGATGTATTCCAGACCTCGTCGAAGATGATTGATATTGAGAATGTGGGAGAGCGCCACTATCGGTTGGTAGAGGAAGTGCTGCGCTACTATGCGAGATATCGTGATCTGGAGGAGATCATTGCAGTGCTCGGTATCGAGGAGTTGTCCATGGCGGATGCCAGAATCTTTTACCGCACGAGAAAGCTGCGTAATTACTTTACCCAGCCCATGTTCGTGGCAGAGAACTTTACCGGTATCCCGGGACAGTTCGTGGATATCGATGATGTGCTGCAGGACGTAGAGGATATCTTAAACGGCAGATACGACGACGTGGATGAAGCGAAGTTTTTATACATAGGCAAGTTTGGTGGGGAATAGGATGAAAGCAAGGATCGTTAGTATCAAAAACGGATTGCAGGAGTTTGACGAGGTGGAGATGATCCGGGTTAAGAGTCAGCGCCACACGCTCCTGATCATGCAAAATTATATGCCGGTCATCGGAGAACTGGACGGATATGTCGAGCTGGTATTTGAAAACCATACCAGTCGTCTGGAAGGGCTGAAGGGCTACTTCATGCACAAGAAAAATCTGTTCAGTCTCATTGTAGAGGAAGGGGACACCACTCCGGTGGAGGTAGAGGAGGAGACCTATGCTGGATAGTATCATCTCTGCCATATCCTCGGTTCGCGCCTTTATCATTGTGGCGGCAATCGTGACGCTGGGACTGGGCGCAGTGCTCGTTGCGCTGTGCAGCAAATTCAGTTGGGAAGGAAAGAACCGCAAGCTCATGGCATTTTTCTTTCAGATGGGCTACTGGGATTGCTTTGGGCTGGCTTGCAGTATTTTAAAATGCTGTTTGATGCTGGCGGTAATATTTAGCAGGGGAGCAGTGACCTACGTGCATATCCTGCTGTACTTGTTTTTACATATCATGTATATGATACATCAGGGCTGGCGTAAAGGGCTGGCAATCAATGTCGTGATGGGAATCGTTTCGTCGGGCGTGCTGTTTGTCATGCAGATGCTGGATCAGTATCTGGACGAGGTAGTGTATGACAGACGGATCGTGGTGGTAATCGTACTGATGGGGATTTTACTTTTTGTGCATACCCTCACAGATTTCTTCCACTGCTGTGATGCGATTCTGTCAAGACAGGGAAGTAAGGTGCTTGGACATGAAAGACATGAAGGACGTGCAAAACAGAAGAGAGAAGAAGGTAAGAGAGCAGAACAAAAGTCATAAAAGGACATTGTTGCTGCTGGGCCCTTGGGTTGTGGTAATACTTTTGGCGGTGACCGCCGCAAGCCTGTATTTCTGGTTTCAGAGCCACAACGTAACTTATCAGCCGGATGGCGGTGTGTTTCTGTATTCCATGGGCGATAAACTGGTATTTGACGAGGATTTTACGCTGAAGCGTACGGACGGCGGAACCCTTTTGCAGGGCATTACCACTGTGGCGTCCGATGGAGTGCCGTTGGTATTTACGGAGGAGCAAAAGCTCCTGCTTCCGGTGAGCATGGGATATGTCCGACCGGATAACGGCGGAACGGTGTATCGGGTCAATTATTTTTCTACCATTGAGTACCGGGAAGGGGTATTCCGAATCGATCACAATGATGTGGTGTCAAAGGTGGAGGACGGCTTTCTCTATGACGGAAACGGCACCTATATCTTTTTGGACAGCATGAAGATCACGGTGGGCGATGCGACCTACGAGATTGCGCCCATGAGCTATGCGAAGGAGTATTACCGGGACAGCGTGGAGATTTATGATGTACGCAATGACAATTATCGGTATGTTGTGCTCTCGGGGACGGATGCCGTTGCGACATCCGAGACAGGATACAGTATCAATCTGGGTACCGGTGTGTTGACACAGGAGGATTCTCAGCGGATTTTATTTTCAGATATTGAAGAAATAGGAGCGTTGAAATGAGTAAGAAAAAGAAGAATCGCGAAGTAGCAGAAAACACCAGCGCAACCGAGAATATGCTGCAGACGTCCGGGACAGAGTCTGACGGGGCGGTGGCAGACGGGACAAAGGCGGATGCAAAACCATCTGCCGGGAAGGCTGCGGGCACAAAACGAGCCGCGGGAGCGGGAAAAAAGAACACGGATTCAGGCAGGAACAACATCTACGGCGTGCTGGTTTTGATCGGTGCCGTTCTGGTGGGGGTACTGCTTCTTTTGCGTATGTCCTTTTCGGAATATTTCCGCTTTAATCAGAACGGACTGGCAATCATCAGCGGTACGGTAACCGCATCGCTTTCGAAGGAGCCGACGGACGAGAGTATTGAGGAACACGTGACACTCTGTGGCTTCAAGGCTTTGGAGCATCTGTTCTCGCAGGGAGGACGCTACTATCTGGGCGAGAAGAAAAAGACACAGATTGATACGGATTACCCGGTGTTTTTGAATCACGGGGCATCCCTTCAGGTGGTCAATGACAAGGCGACTCTGCTGGATGAGAATTTTGAGCCGGTGGAGACCTACATGGGTCTGATGATCAATGACGGGCAGACCTATAATATTGACGGAGAGCGGGCGGATGCCGCACAGTTTCTGTTTTTGAAGCTTGCGAACGGCAATTTCGTGAATCTTCTGGACATTCATTATGAGCGCAAGGCAATTGATTATACTATTCCGAGCGGTAGTCCGATCCACTTTGGGCAGGACTATATCGCTTACTATGTGATGAAGGACGATGAGCTGGAGTATCATGCCTTTACGGATATCGACGGAGACGATGTGATTACCATCGGTGACCGGGAGTTTACATATGATGAGCTGCTGGAGGCGCTGGGACTGGGCAGACCGCATATGGAGGACGAAACCCGGCGGAATCGTACGGAGGAGGATACCGAGATTGAAGAGCCGGAGGTGGAGACGGTGGAGCTGCCGGACGGCGATAATAAGCTTGAGAACGTGACTGGAGACCAGGAGGCGGAAGAGACCGACGAGTCGAACGAGGAGACGCCGGCGGAGCGGGAGCGACAGACGCCGACCACCAGTACTCGTACGCCGAATGAAAATAACAATACTACGACCATTCCGAGCACCAGAAAGCCGTCAACCGGAAATCAGGATATGGGAGTGAGGCCGGATTCTATGCGCCCGGATAAGAGCACGGAGTCTGCGGAACCGGCAAAGCAGCCCGAGATCGGCTATGTGAAGCCGACGGTCGAACTGGGAACCTGGGAGGCGGGAGTATACCGTTTGATGGCCTCCCTGGAGGTAAACGATCCGGCGAGCCGGATTGACAAGACCAAGCAGATTCAGTTTAACGTGTATGAAATTGATGCAAAGGGAAAGGAGACACTTGTACTCCGCAGCTATCGGCTCAGCGGCGGTCAGGTGGTACTCGGAAACGGAAGCATCCGTCCCAGCACCACATATCGCGTGGTATCGCACTTTACCTATCTGAATGAGTACGGCGAGACGGTGGAGGAATCCCTGGGCGAGCAGACGCTGACCACCAAGGGGCTGGATACCCTGGGCGTGATCGTGATGACGCAGGAGCCGGGAACTCCCTACAACAACCATGTGGAGATTGTCAACGTAGGCTACGATGAGGGCTCGGATGACGAGGCGATCTACGGAATTGACAGCACGGCGGGAATTGTCATGGATGTCAAGCCGGCATCCGGTCTGGGCAATGGCACCACGCTGAAATTGAGCTCCAGTGAGATCGCGCGCTTCAAGCGGAACAATAAGCAGATTTTGACGACGCTTTCCGTATTGAAGGCGAAGACAACCTACAATTATACCTTCACGGCGGAGGACTATTTCGGCAACAAGCTGACACTGACGAACAATACCGGAACGATTACCACCAGCAACAGTGCGCCGGAGGCTTCCATCAAGGTGATTACAAACAAGATCGACGATGTGGAGCTGGAGCTGAGCATCAAGGATGTGGATGCAGCGGCCGTACCGGTCGAGGGAAGTTCGACCGCCTGTGATGTGTATCTCTTTGTGTCGAAGAGCCGACAGGGCGTTACCGCTCCGACGGACGCAGTCGGTGTCACGGAGGGATTAGTCTACAAAAAGAAGCTGGACAGCACGGAGTATACCTACACCGCGAACGGCGGACTGAGCGTGAGCGGTCTGAAAACAGATCACATCAAAGGTCTGTTGCTGGATACCCAGTATTATGTATCGGTGTACTGTGACTATGATTTGTCCAATAACAAGGGACCGCAGCGATTCCAGCAGATCGGACAGCTCAGCTTTACCGCGGCAGGAATCTCCAGTCTGGGCAAGGCGTATGTGAGCGTATCCGTTTCCGATATTACCTGCAACAGCGCGACGATTCAGTATCATCTGAACACGAAGTCTACCAATGACCAGCTGATCAGCATTATTGATAAGGCATATATCGATATCATGCCGGACGGCAGCGATGAGGTCGTGTTATCTCTGGGCTTTGACCGGGATGATGTGCTGACGCTTCCGGATACAGACGATTTGTACGCGGAGTGGAACGGGGCAAAGGTTCATGAGCTGTTCCGCTCGGGCAAGGATATCGGCTATACCACCGGAGAAGTGCTTGCCAGCAAGACGGATTATCGGATGGTGCTGCGCGTATACGGAACCTATGCGGATCACGAGTATGAAATTTTAAGTGAGCTGGATCGTACAACGTTTACCACGATCCGAAAGGATGCGACGGTAACGCTTTCCAACCTCCTGTTTGCGGCGGGCACGCTTGAGTACGATGCTTATGTGGATGATGAGGACGATGCCATCACCGGAAATTCCGGGGATAAGGTCGTAGTCTCGCTCTATCGCGTGGAAAACGGCGGAAGGGACAATGTCTTCATCAAGTCGGTGCGCATCAGAAAAAATCAGCTGGAAACCATGAAATTTACCCGGCTGAATGCGAACGGAACCTATCTGCTGCGCTTTACGGCAGTAGAGTACAACACCGGCTACACCAATGCGACCTATCAGGCCAATAAGGTGCTCTTAGAGCAGGAGATCGTGCCGGAGGTACAGCTCAGCGGAAATATCAAGATGCGGGAGCTGAAGGAGATTCTGGGGGACAGCGAGCACTATCGCGCGACCACCCGAATCCTCATTGACGATACCTATGACTATCTGAAGCGGAACGACCTGCCGGTTTACATCCGGATCAAAAAGGATGATGTGCTGGTAGACGAGGTGGAGTACGACCTGCCGGAGACCGTCAATGCGGACGGTGTGTATGAGTTTGACGATGTCCGGGAGGTGGATCTCGGCGATTACCGCTACACCTATACACTATTTGTAAAGATCAGCGGACATGAGCTGGAGCTGGATGAACTGGAGTTTACCACCGAGCAGCCCATCATAGGCTTTCAGACGGCCTATGACATGATCATGGCAATGCGGGAAAACCTCTACGGCAAGTTTGTGGCATTAAATGACATCGACCTGTATGCGGATGCCAATTATCAGGGCGGCGGACGCTATGAGGAAATGCTCGATGACAACGGAGACGTGTATCGGGATGAAAACGGCAATGTCGCGTATGTAAACACCGCTACAGGGATTCCGATTTATGCAACAGAGAGCGGGACGGATTCCAATGGGAATCCTACCTATACCTATATCGGTTATCCGGCCAGCGTGGTCGGGCGCAATGTGACCGCGATCAACAGCGGCGGAAGCAACTTCTACGGTACGCTGGACTTCCAGGGCTACGCGCTGAACCAGCACATGAATGTGGAGAGTGACAAGCAGCATTTTGTTACAAACATGGCTCCGGGCTCCACCTTCTGCAACGTGGACTACAATATTTACAATGAGATGTCGACCCGTATGTATGAGACGGGCTGTCTCTGCTACCGGAATTTCGGCACCATTCACGATGTCTATGTGACCTACCATGGCGGTCCGGTCCTGAGCAACTATCTCTTCGGACTGTTTTGCCGGGTCAACTGCGCGACCGGCGTGGTGGAAAATTTCGTGATCAACAATGCCCCGGAGGGCGACTTGGCCGGCGTTAGCGGCATCCAGAATGTCGGTCTGGTGACGTGCACAAATTACGGAAACATCCGCTATGGCTATGTGTACGGAGAGGACATTGAGTGTACGGATGTATCGAGCGGCTATGACCGCCGGATCGGCGGAATCTGCGGCACCAATGAGGCGCTGGGACGTGTCTACAGTGTCTACAGTATGGTAAACGTTGTGCAGAATGAGAATCCGGAGAGCACCATCAATCCGAAACAGAGCTACGGTTACCGCTACGGCGCGGTGATCGGCTACAATGCCGGAACCATGCAGAACATGTATTCCATCGGGGACAGCACCCCTTGGGAGCAGAAGAATATGCAGTTCAGTCCGATTGTCGGGCAGACCGGCTCCAATCGGTACAGAGGGCTTTACTATTATTCGCCGTCCAATGCCACGAAGTATAACGTCAAGAACCATGCGTTCTGCAGCCAGCTGCAGATCGACAATCTCTACGATACCACCTGGCAGCGGATGCTTTTGACCGATGCCTTTGACATGACGCCGGTGGAGGTGGGCTATTATCCCCATGTGGAGCTTTCCTCCTCCCTGCCGGAGCAGCCCTATCTGCCGCTTCCGGAGCGGACGAAGTCGGAAACCCTGATGATTTCCCAGGCTTCAGTGGAGAGCGTGGATCTCGACAACAATACGGCAAATGTGAAGTTTGTCTTCTGGAATGAGGATAACTATGACATTACGGGGCTGGAGATCGGAGATCTCTCCGTGACGCTTGACCCGGACAGCGCGATGCGCGAGGACGGCTATACCACCATGGACGGTGTGGTGTATGACCCGCAGTCCTACGGCTCGGAGTATTATATCAGCAAGATCATCTACAATGCGCGGAGCGGACGGAGCAGTACGAAGGATCTGAATCCGGAGTTCTGCCTGACGGTTGATTTTTACCGACCGGTGGCAACAGCGGACGACTGGTATGAGTATGTGGTCAAAAATGTGGCGGCAAACAAGACGGAGAATGTGCGCCTGATCGCGGACATTGATTTTACCGGAGTCTCCTCTGACCGGATCATTGTGGCCAGCAAAAATAACTCCACCTTCAACGCGAAGCTGGAAGGAAACGGAAAGACCTTATCGAACATAAACTTGCAGGATGAATTTATGAGTTCCTCCAAGCCGGACAATAATACGGTGCGAAACCTCTTTACGGCGACCGTGTCCGGGAAAGCCACGATCAGTAACCTGACGATTGACGGCTACAAGGCGGGCGGTGTCTGCTCCAAGAACAATGTGACCTATGTGGCAAAGAGCGGGGCGGTATTTACCACGCTGGAGGGAACGCTGGACAATGTCCATGTGAGAAATGAGGAGATTGAATCCTGGTATCGATGCGGCGGTCTGGTATCGACGGTCAATTCCTGCGGAATGCTGACCGATTGCAGCGTCTACAATGAGACGCTGATATACACGGAGCCCTCGACCACGGTGATCAGCAATGACGTGGCAGTCGGCGGATTGGTTGCCTTCGGCAGCGCTGCCCGCATCGAGCACTGCTTCGTGCGCAAGCTGGATCTGAAGGTGGAGGAGGTGCGCTCCTGCTATGGCGTAGGTGGCGTGGTAGGCTACTACAGCAATTCGGTACTGGATACGGTCTATGCGACCGGTTCGGTGACGGCCCGTACCAATAAGGTGGGTGGAATTGCCGGGCAGTATTATAACACGGCTGCCAGCACGATCTGTGCGAAGAACCTGTACGCGAAGGTGAGCATTACGGGCTATACGGACATGATCGGAGAGATGATCGGCTTTGCTAATATTACGCAGAACTCCATCGGGCGAACGATCAACATTACCGGAATCGCCTTTGGAAATGTGTATGCGGTAAACCCGGATTCCACACATGTATCCCACACGGTGGGGCAGTATGTGGGCTCGTCGAATGCCGCGATGGCATATTACGGCACCGACTTCCAGACCATGAACGGACAGGTGGACTCTCCGGTGCTCTCAAGCGAGAAGGACGTGGTGCTGGGACTCTTGTCCTATGAAGCGCTCACGCAGGATATGCTGAAAACCTACAACAATACCGTGAAAATCGAGACCGGCTCTTATCAGCTGGATGCTTCCGTGCAGGAGGGACATCTGCCGCGCATGTACTATACGGATCGTACGAGGGGAGTTCTGCCCGATCAGGAGGACATGGAATACATCAATGACTCCATTGAGAGCGGAATCAGTGTCAAGAACATCTCGACGGTTGCGCTGAACCAGTACATTACGGTACAGCTGAACAATCCGAATCACTATCAGATTACCGGGGTAGAGGTAGATAAGCTGAAAACGACGTACCGCAAAAAGACGGATATCGCTGCAGAGACGACAAACATCGTCGAGGCGCAGGAGACCATCGGGGATGTGACGATCCTTTTGATGAAGTTCCAGTTAAACAACAATGACAAGACGGCGTATTATCTGGACAGTTATGAGCTGAACAAGATTCAGTATTGTCCGATGGCGGATTCCGGGCTGGATGCGAATATGCAGACGTACGCTTCGGACGATCCGAGTCTTCGGACGCTCGACGTTTCCGCCAGAGTGGATGTCACGATGTATTACAACATTTCCAGCACATCAAGTGCTGACACGGGCTGGAACGTGATGCAGCTGCGGCAGATAGACGGTCATCCCTATGAGAACTATAACGTGTCTCAGGATCTGGACTTTTCGTCGGGGGGCATCGGTGCCGTGAACCTGAAGCTGGGACGGCTCAAGAGTGATACGGGAAATACGATCAAAAACTTCACGATTACCAATCAGGGCAATGTGATCGACCGTCTGAACAGCTGTATGGAGAACCTGACCTGGGAGAATGTCACGGTAAACGGCAATACGAACGGCACGGGACTGATCGGAACCAGCTACGCGAAGATTGAAAACTGTACCTTTAACGGCGTGACGGTTGCCGCGACCAATACCAGTTCCTCGGAGGTGGGAATCATCGCCCACCAGAACTGTAATGAGATTAACAATATCACGATGAACAATGTGACGCTGAACTCGCAGGCTGTGAATTATTCCGGTGGTCTGGTCGGATATACAACCGAGGTTGCTGAATTTACCAACATCACAGCCAACGGGCTGAATGTCACGGGAAGGAATTATACCGGGGGACTCTTCGGCTGGATCGTGCAGGGAAATCTGGAAAATCTTACCGTCGAGGACAGCCATATTACCGGAAAGGGCGTGCAGGTCGGCGGTGTGATCGGACGGATGGGTTCGGATACGAATGCAACCGCCACCTCGCTGATCAATGTCAAGCTGATCGGGCATGCAGCGGCTGACAAGAAGCCCACTGATGCGGACTGGAGCTCGACTACAGTAGTAGAGACCACCAGCGGCTCGGATTATTTGGGTGGAGTTGTGGGCTATTGCTTCAGTACAGTAGACTATGATCGAAAGACGGGGGGAAGAGGACGTTATGGGAAGTGTACCGTGACAGACTGTGATGTCGTCTCCAACGGAAACTACTGCGGCGGAGCCTTCGGCTATACCTACAATACGGTGTTTGATATCACGGTAACCGGCTCTAGGATCAAGGGTGTGACCACGAAGAATGCACAAAAACAGGGTGTCGGCGGTGTGATCGGAGCTGGAGCTTATCAGCACAACACGATACAGGCGGATAATGTTTATGTATACGGAAAGAATTACTCCAACGTGGGCGGTGTGTTCGGACAGATTACCGGAAACAACCCTGAGTACTATCTGATGTGTACCAATTCCAAGGTGGAAGCGGAAACGGAGCAGGAGGCCTGGGCCGACAAACGGGCGGCAGTCGGCGGTGTCATCGGCTACTGGGGAGACAGCGGACAGATCTACTACTCCGGCGCCATCAATACCATCGTTTACGCCCCGACCATGAAGAACGTCGGCGGTGTGGCCGGGATGATTGCGAGTGCGTTTACCTCCGGAGCTACCATGGAGGAATGCTTCAGCCTGGGACAGCCGTCTAATCCGGAGAGTGAGGCGGTGGCAGGCAGTCAGTACAGGATTGTCGGCTTCGACAACGTCGGCGGTATGGTAGGCAGGCAGAATGGAGACCGTCTCTTCCGCTGCTACTCAAATATGAATGTGGAAGCGACGGCGACGAAGGGCAATACAAACTGGTCTGGACAGGGCGGCGCAGCCGGCGGTCTGGTCGGGTATTTCAACAATGAATATAGCTACAACACCACCACCAAGAAAAAGAGCTACAGTGTGGCAATTCTAAGCACCAGCTATTTTGCGGGTAGCGTGACGGCAAGTACTGATGGCGGTCTGGCGGGCGGTGCAATCGGTCGGCTGGCACTGTTGCATCACAGTTCGGTTACCGGTGACGGCTATGTTACGGTTCAAGGTACGAAGGACGCATCCTCCCGTGTCAGGGGTGTGACCGGTGCTTCCGATGAGGCGGGCTACACCAGAGGACTCATGATTATAGCCACCAGCATCACAGGAGGTCAGGCAGGACTGATTGCGGCAGAGGATGATGACTTTAAGGCACAGGCTGCGGTCGGCTGGGAAGGCACCGTGGTAAACGGTACGATCGCCGAGAAGCTGAAAAATACGGATGGGAGTTATCGCTATGATTATCATCAGATTGCCGTTAAGGGATTGGTTACGGATTTAAACAAGGTATCCAATGAAGACTGCAAGGCCCGGCTGTTTACCAGAGAGGATTTGGTGCATACCAGCAATACAACCAGCTTTGGAACTGCTGCTCAGCTGGGATACGGTCAGAATACGACAAGTGAGTATGATATCGCTAATAATAAGTATACAGAGGATCAGGATTATTATTCGAGAAGGTATGTTGGAAAGAGCGGCAATAACCCTTACGGCGAAGTATATTACAGAGAAGCGCTGTTTTACTATAATCTGGGCTTTGGCTGTAACTACTGGGGGTGGAATGCCACCTATAACGGGGTTCGATCCGTGACGGAATACGATGCGGACAGTCCGAATACGAATAAGTGGATGCTTTTGGATAGCGCAGGTGGCCGCAGAACGACGACGGGAGGGACTACTGCAGTTTATGTAAATTCCTATGCACAGAGAAACACAAACTATCGTCTGTCAATCGACTCCTTGCGGGATGGCTCCGACGAGGGCAATTCAGCTCGTAATAACAGAAGAGAGAACGTTGGAAACTATCTGCCGCAGGTGCGCAATTCTGCTTCGGCGAACGCCGGAACCACTACAAGCAGTTATTATAGGAATGACAGTCTGATTACCAAATGGCAGAACATGATTAAAGGAGCGGATACGACGGGAAGTAACGTGACTACCGGAAGACTGGTAATTCCGTCAACGGCTGCTAACGCGGCATACATCGGAGAAACGAAAAAGCATTTTATGCCTGCAGCAAATTTCAGCATCGGCGACGGAGTCCCCGGAACCGACAGTCTGGAAAGCGCATACGCAGCCGTTTACGCGTCAGATGTGGACCGGATCAACGTAGAGTTTGCACAGCCGCTGGTTAGTGTCGGATACTTTGAGCTGCAGGCAGGAGATACCGTTATCCGTCAGCCGATTACGAAGCGGGTTTACAGCTTTACCTATGACTATCAGACGAAGCTGATCTTCCGTTACGGCACTTTAAACGATACGACGCTCGTGGATGAGGCGCTTCTTGCGGAGGAGAACCTGACGCAGGCAGAGGAGCGTGTGATTCCTGCGGATACGCTGCAGCGTCACATCATGGTATACGGAGACGATTACTATTACATTGATGATGGCGATGTGGTTTCCGGGGCGGCTACGCTGGAGGGAAGCTATGTACATCTGATGAACGGCAAGGCTTTGGATGCGTCCGGTAAGATACGGGATGTGAAGAAGCAGAGTCAGGAGGGAACCGTTTCGGGTCTGGCACTTTTGGATACCGTGAAGCCCCTGTTTACCTTCCAGTACAACGGAAACAGGATTTACACCTTTGCAAGGTGCAGTGAGGTGGTATCGGAGAGCACCGATATCTTCCGTGAGGCACAGCTGTTTGTCAGCGGCAATAAGCTTTACAGTGTGGACGGAGCTCTGGCGAATCAGAAGGACGGACTGCTCTTGTATCAGCTGAACAGCAAGCCGTATCTGACGATTCTGGGAGACGACGGCATTCTGGTGGATATGCTTCAGGATGAGGTCACGCTTCCGGAGGATGTGAAGAACAAGGCGATTGTAAGGCTGACCAATACGATTCATGCCAGCGTGCCGTACGCGATTATCGAGTACAGCAACGGCGGAATGCTGGGTTACAATTACGCGACGGGAGAGATTCTCTTCGACAAGCGGATTGCGCCGAACATCTCCCTGGTGGATTTTGTGAAGAATTATATCACGGACAGCACGCGGTCGATTTATCACGGAATCAGCAGCGGCTACAGTCCGAATGAGGAGCTTACAAGGAAGCTGCAGTCTCAGGCGGATGTTGACCGGATTGCGTATAACAGTTATGGCAATGCGGGAGACGATACCGGAGACGGTTCGCAGACAGACACCGAGCATCAGGCTTTGACAGGAGCCGATACTGCCGCTACCGATGCGGATCGGATTGGCGAAAAGACCGGAGATGTGGTTGATCCGGCACAGGGCGAACGCGGCAAGGGCGAGATCACGGACGATGCGGTTGTAGACGGAAGCAGTGATGCAGACGGTACATCGGATGCAGACGGCGAGAACGACGCAACCGATGGCCAGCGTGACGCGGACGGCGAGACCGATGCAGACGACGGACAGCATGATGCGGACGGCGAGAGCAGCACAGACGACGGACAGCATGATGCGGACGGCGAGAGCAGCACAGACGATGGACAGAAGGACGTAGACGGCGAGACTGACGCGGACGACGGACAGCGTGATGCGGACGGCGAGAACGAAGCGGACGATGCAGAGGTTGCGATCGGAGCAGGTGAGAAAGCCGGAGAGATCGGTACGGACGAGGGTCGCGAGGTTGACACCGGAGATCAGGATGCAGACGAGGAAGCTGACGCAGAGGATGAATCCGAAGCAGAGGCTGAGGAGGATGCAGCAGACAGCGCCGACGAGGATCTGCCCGGGGATGTGATGACCGGAGGCGGTCTGCTGATTGAGGAAGAATCGACGGAAGCAGATCAGACCGGAAAGGACAGCAGCAACTTCATGGTCGTATTTAACAGTGAGACCGGCATGTACGAGATCGTGAGCGTGACGGATTATCTGACAAATGATCGGTATATCTCGGAGAATGAGAGAGTTGGTGTGTCTGATCTGACCAAATCCTCGGGAGACAATGGTTACGCAGTCTCCAAGACGGATAAGAGTCAGCAGCGAGGAATCCGCATCTACATTCTGGCAATTGCACTGATTGCGGCATTGACCGGAGGTGTCGTGGTATTCATGCGCAAGCGGACGAAGTAAAGGGAACAAAAAGAAAGATCAAGAGAGACACCGCAGACTTTGAGAAAGGTTTGCGGTGTTTTTTGCTTGTGCCGAACAACCGGAAACTAATAGACTTTGCATCCAATTTGTGCTATGATATCAATATAACTCGAAGGGGCGTGAGCGTATGGCATTGACAAACGAAGATATACAGGCAATCGGTCAATTACTTGACAGCAAGTTAAATCCTATAAAAGAAGATGTTCAAACCTTAAAAGAAGATGTTCAGACCTTAAAAGAAGGACAATCACAATTAAGAGAAGATGTTGAGATCTTAAAAGAAGATGTTCAGACCTTAAAAGAAGGACAATCACAATTAAAAGAAGATGTTGAGATCTTAAAAGAAGATGTTCAGACCTTAAAAGCAGAACAATCACAATTAAGAGATGATTTAAGAAAAACCGAAGGGAACTTAAAAGAAGAGATACAAAAAGAATGTGGTTTAGTTCTCGACGAAGTTGAAAGAGTACATAACATTTTGGACAGACACAAAGCGGATACAACGAAACATACTGCTTAAGATCATACAAAGAAACGAGAATTTCTTTCAATAAAAATGTTGCGAAACGAAATCAGTTGTGTTAGTATGATATCGAATTAGTTGCAACTAACCAAAATCAACCACAAGGAGGATTCGATATCATGGATAAAGTTTATGTTGTTTATTGGTCACAATCTGGAAATACGCAGGCAATGGCGGAGGCAATCGGAGCCGGAGTTTCCGCGAGCGGAAAAGAGGCTGCGGTCATTTCGGTAGGAGAGGCTTCTCTGGATGAACTGAAGGCGGCAAAGGGGTTTGCGCTGGGCTGCCCGGCTATGGGGGCAGAGGTGCTGGAGGAGACAGAAATGGATCCGTTTGTGGCTGATGTCGAAGGCTTTGCGTCAGGAAAGACGATTGCGCTTTTTGGGTCCTATGGCTGGGGCGACGGTCAGTGGATGCGCGACTGGGTAGAGAGAATGGAAGCAGCCGGAGCAACGGTGTTAAACGGTGAGGGACTGATTTGTCATGAGACACCGGATACGGATGGGCTTGCAGACTGCGAAGCACTTGGCAAACAATTGGCGGCTTTATAGAAGTGTATGTTAGAAAACAGATTAATCGAGTATTGCGCACCGACGCTTGCCGGAATCAAGAGCGCGAGTCTGTTCAGCTATTTTTATCAGGATCGTGAGAATGCTTCGCGGGAGCTGAAACGTGCAAATGTGCTGTTGAATGAACGGGGCGTGTGCGTGGAAGCATTGCTCTGGCGTGAGGATTCGGTACTGGTTTATACATACCGGCCAAAGCATTTGCAGATGGAACTGAATCGGGCAGGCGTTTTGGAGCTGCTTTCCGGGTACGGATACCGGGATTGTGATATCGGGCATTGTATCCGGCACTTAAAGCAGCGCCTGCACAGCGAATCATGCTTTCCCCATGAGATTGGGTTGTTTCTCGGCTATCCCCTCGAGGATGTGAAGGGGTTTATCGAGAACAAGGGAAAAAATTGTAAAAGCTGCGGATTGTGGAAGGTGTACTGCAACGAGACGGAAAAAGAAAAGCTTTTTGCCAAGTTTACAAAATGTACCGAAGTTTATATGCGTGTGTTTCGTGCGGGCAGGAAACTTTCGCAAATGACGGTTTGCAGGTGACACCAATTCATTCAAGAGGAGACAGGCTTCATGCAGGATTTGACAATGGAACAAACAAGCTACAGAACGGATATCAGAAAGGAAATCGTGCTTCAGCGGCTTCGGGAGCGGGGATGCCGGATTACAAAACAGCGGCAGACGCTTCTGGACGTCATATTGGAGGAGGATTGCACCAGCTGCAAGGAAATCTATTATAAGGCGAATATGCAGGATGCCGCGATCGGAGCGGCTACGGTCTATCGAATGGTAAATCTGCTGGAGGATATCGGTGCGTTCAGCAGAAAAAACATGTACAAAATATCCTGCCCCATGGATTGTGAGAAGGAAAATGCCTGTCGGATCGAATTTGAGGATGATACTGTTTGCCAGCTGAATGCACAAAGCTGGTACCGGGTAATTTCAGAGGGCTTAAAGGCGTGTGGTTACGGAAACGGGAAAAAGATCACAAGCGTGATGGTAGATCCGTGTACCAGTGATTGCTGTTTGTAGGGAGCATTCAAGATCGGGGGCGGGGGAGAAATAAGCGGTTCACATCGTGAAACGATGTGACCATTTTGCGCCGAGACACCCAAAGGAAAGCTTGCTGTCCTTTGGGCGTTCCTGTGCAAAAAAGTCTATGCCGACTACGTCGGCATGACCGCTTATTTCTCCCCCGCCCCCGGTCTTGAATCACCCATATCCACTGTTTTCCTACGCTGCCAGCCATCCCCACTAGGAAATAAGCCTTATGCGTGCTATCCTTAGTTTGTAACAAATTTGTAACAACTTGAGGAGGTATTACATGAGAAAATTTACATTAATGGGAATGACTGCGCTGACGCTGGCGTTAGCAATGCCAACCACTGCTCAGGCAGCGAATTGCGGTTTGGGAAGTGTACAGAAAATTCAGTGCAGCAGCTATGAGGATTTGTGCAAACAGCTGCAGGAACAGTGTGGGAACCTACCGGGTAGCAGCTGCGTACAGGGCGCATACGTTCAGGGAAACGGCAGCACCTGCAGCCCGCAGATCCGGTCGATTCAGGATCTCGCTGACATCCTGCAGGGAAATGTCAGTCTGCCGCAGGGCAGCTGCACGACCCAGAATGGCAGCACGGTAGCGCCGAGTGGCAGCTGCGGTACATCGAATGGGAACAGCAGCGCACCACAGAGCAGCACAGAAAATGACAGCTGTACGACTCAGAATGGAAGCTGCACCCCGTCAAAGAGCGGCTGCACGACCCAGAATGGAAGCTGCACAGCGCTGGACAACAGCTGCAGCACAAGTGGAGACTGCACGACACCGCAGAGCACTACGAAAAACGACAGCTGTACGACTCAGAACGGAAGCTGCACCCCGTCAAAGAGCGGCTGCACGACCCAGAATGGAAGCTGCACAGCGTCGGACAACAGCTGCAGTACAAGCGGAGACTGCACGACACCGCAGAGCACCACGAAAAATGACAGCTGTACGACCCGGAACGGCAGCTGCACCCCGTCACAGAGTAGTACAAAAAATGACAACAATACTGTATCAGAAAACAGCGGTACCTCAAGGACTTCGGACGAGACTACACAGAAAATTGATACTGCTCCGCAGACCGGGCAGACCGATGTCGTAAAGGAAGCGGAACCGGAGACAGAAACCGTGCAGGAAGTGGCCAACGTAAGTTACGTAAGACAGGTGGCAGGTCTGGTCAACGAGGAACGGACAAAACGCGGACTTAAGGGTCTGAAATTTGATGAGAGCATTGCCGCGGTAGCAGATGTGCGGGGAAGTGAGATTCAGCGTTCCTTTTCCCATACCAGACCAGATGGAAGCCGCTTCTATACGGCATTGCTTCAGGGAAACGTAAGCTACAGACATTGCGGAGAGAATATTGCATGGGGACAAAAGACTCCGGAGGAAGTCGTAAATGCATGGATGAACAGTGAGGGACACAGAGCCAACATACTGAGTGCAAATTATACCAGAATCGGAGTTTCCTATACGCAAAATGGCAACGGAACACCCTATTGGGTTCAGCTGTTCGCGGATTAAATTGTCTGAAAAACCAAAACTCTGTCATTGCATGATGTGTGATGACAGAGTTTTATTGTTATGTTGCGTATTTTTGTTCATTTTAGTATAATGAAAAAGTAACGAGCGAAGCAGTAGAAACGAACGGAACAGGCTTATGGAAGAAATTGAAAAAGTACAGTATCAGGATGAATTAAAAGCAAATAAATTCAGTACGATGTTTTTATCCATCATGTGCGGGATCTGTCTGTTAATTTGGGCAGCCAATGAGGTCGGAATCTTTGTTGTGAATCGTGCCTACATGAGACTTGGCATGATTATCGGCTGCATCTGTCTTTTGATTCCGGTGGGAATCTTTTTGTGGACCAAGGGGACAAATAAGTGGTTCAAATATGTGCTGATTATCTGTGTCTCCCTTATGTCAATCTCGATACAGACATTTTTGACTTTCCACGGGGTAATGCTGTGTGTATTTCCGGTTTTGCTGGCTGCACAGTATACGGATCTGCGTGTATTTCGGCTCGCCCTCTGGGTTAATTTATTTGGCGTGCTCATCGCAGTGATTCTCGGTTACTATTTCGGCTGCTGGGATGGCAATATGATTTATGCGACCACATACGGAATCAGCCTGGAAAAGGATTCTTTCGCGAATCGTGCCGCCGTTATGAATCAGGATTATATGACGCAGCTGCTTTTGTATTTTGCATTGCCGAGAATGGTAATCTTTTCGGTTATTTCCTTAAGTCTCTCTTACATTCTTAAGGTTGCGAAATTGCAATATGTCCGGCAGAACAGGATCCGGATGCAGGCGGAATGTGACGGTCTTACCGGTCTGGAGAACCGGGCGAAATACAACCAGAGAGTGAGTCGGGAATACCCCAAATTAGATGCGATTTACATAGTTTATCTCGATGTGAATTTTCTGAAGAAAATGAATGATACCTGCGGACACGAGGCCGGAGATTTTGTCTTAAAGCGCGTCGCGGAGGAAATGAGAAAGCTCATAGCGGATGACATTCACGGATACCGGCTTGGCGGAGACGAGTTTGCATTGATATTCTGCAATTACTCCGAAGAGGCTGCACGCAGTATGATAACAAAGTGGGAGACAAATTTGAAGCCGTTAAACCGCAGGGAGGATCCGGTTCATTGCTCACTCGCAACCGGAAGCGTTTATGCTTCACGTCCCTTTGACATGGAGACCTTGTTGAAAAAAGCGGATGAAAGCATGTATGAAAGAAAAAAAGCGATGAAGGCGCAGCGGATTTCGTAGCTTGAAATCCTCCCGCCCTTTGGGTTATAATAAACGAAAAACGAAAAGGGGTTATCGAACGATGAAATCACCAATCATAAAGTATGTGAGAACGCTGCTTCTGGCTGTTTTGTCCGGCATCACGATCGGGGTAGGCGGCGTTGTGTATCTGTCCACGGAGAGCAAGGTTGTGGGAGCGCTGATGTTTACCGTAGGACTGTATACAATCTGTATTCAGGGCTTGAATCTGTTTACGGGGAAGGTGGGGTATCTGTTTGACAACAAACCGGTCTATCTGATCGATCTGCTGATTATCTGGCTGGGAAATCTGCTGGGAACCATGCTCACAGCGTTTGGTGTTTTACAGACCAGGGCAGCGGGAATTGCAGAGACGGCAAAGACCATGTGTGAGACAAAATTAAATGACAGCTATCTCAGCCTGTTTTGTCTTGGAATTTTCTGCGGGATGCTGATGTTCATTGCGGTGGATGGATATGCAAAGACAAAAGGCAATCCCGTCATCCTGTTTCTGGGTGTCGCCACCTTTATTCTGTGTGGATTTGAGCACTGTATTGCGGATATGTTCTATTTTTCCATTGCACAGATGTGGTCGGCCAAAACGGTATTGTGTATCGTGCTCATCACACTGGGAAATGCAGTGGGCGGAGTTTTGATTCCCTTAGGGAAAAAAGTACCGGAAAAATAAAGGGGGACTGTGATGGAGTACGCGGCAATCGAGCATGGTGCGAATAAAAGATACTGCTACGCAGTAGAGAAAAATCAGTTTATTATACGGCTCAAAACCAAAAGGGACGATATCCGGCGGGTGGTGTTACATACGCATGACAAATATCTGTCGATGAAGCAGTTGGACAAGGCCGGGACCTGGGAGATGAAACGGGCCTCCTTTGACCGCTATCATGATTATTTCGAGGTACAGATTCCCATGGATGTGGTGTGCCTGAGGTATTTTTTTGAACTGGAAGGAATGGACGGAGCCGTTTCCTACTATGGCAATTATCAGTTCTATCCGGAAGTCATAGAGAATCTGCAGCATATGTTTGACTGTCCCCAGACGCTGCGCGAGGAGGAACAGTTTGAAATTCCTCATTGGGCGCAGGGAAAGGTGGTCTATCAGATCTTTCCGTCTCGTTTTTCCACAACTGCAGAGGTGTCAAAGGAGCTCTGGTACAAGACACCCATTGAGGCGTGGGATGAGCTGAAGGGGAATCTGCGGGGGATTACCGCCCGGTTAGAATACATCAAAAATCTGGGAGCGGACGTTGTTTATCTGACCCCGATTTTCCGTTCTGCTTCCCAGCATAAGTATGATACCATTGATTATTTTCAGATTGATCCTGATTTCGGAACGCAGGAAGATTTGAAGGAATTGGTAGACCGGGCACATGAGCTGGGGCTGCGTGTGATTCTGGACGGGGTGTTTAATCATACGGCTCCTGAATTTTTTGCCTTCGAGGACGTGAGAAAGAACGGAGAAAATTCTGACTACAAGGATTGGTATCACATAGAGCAGTTTCCGCTGCGGGCGGAGTGGGGAGAAAAACCGAGTTACAAGTGTTTCGCGTATTTCGGAGGGATGCCAAAGCTCAACCAGATCAATCCGGAGGTGGAAAAATATATCATGGATGTGGCCTGCTATTGGCTTCGGACATGCGGGATCGACGGCTGGCGGCTGGATGTGGGGGATGAGGTGAGCCATCGGTTCTGGAAAAAATTCCGGGAGGCGGTGCGAAGCATCAATCCCGAGGCATTGCTGATCGGCGAGACCTGGTACTACGCGGATGACTTTCTGGAGGGAGACGAGTGGGATACCATCATGAACTATGATTTCTATCTGGCAGTCAGGGATTTTGTAGCCGAGGAAAAGACGACGGCCTCCCGGTTTGTAGAAACCATAGGTTTCCTGAGAGGAAATATTCACAAAAAGGTATTTCCGATTTTCTGGAATCTCATAGACAGTCATGATACGGAGCGCTTTTTGCACGCCTGCGGTGAAAGGAAGGAGAAGCAGCACTTTGCGGCAGCCCTGCAGCTTTTGCTTCCGGGTATGCCCATGATCTATTACGGAGATGAGTATGCCATGACCGGAGCCGACGATCCCGATTGCAGACGCGGGATGGTGTGGGATGAAGCGTATCAGGATCAAAAGATGTATGAATGGTATCGCACCCTGATTTCTGTGCGTCATCAATATCCGGCATTAACCCATGGCGAGATTACGACGCTTGCCGCCGATGATGAAACCGCACTGATCACAATGGTCGCAGAGAAGGACAATGTGTCTGTGACTGTTTTGTTCCACGGTGCGGACGGGACGGCGGAGGCCGGCGCATATGTCGGCAGACAGGATCTGCTCACGGGACAGAGCTTTGATGGTGTTTTGCAGCCGTATCAGACGGCAGTGTTTGTCTCATAGTTTGGCTTTAAATACCGGGTCTGCGGGATAGCCGCCGGTGCATTTTTGCATGCCGCGCTGAATGCTGTCTGCGGCGTTGCCCCAGTCCTTATCCTTGTTCAGATAGTCATTTTTTGCCACAAACCATTCCACATCCTTTTGTACCCGCTTCATGTTTTCTGTCATAATGGAAAACGCTTTGGGATAAAAGTTTTTTTTCTCATCGTCCGTAAGCTTGTCTTCGGCCGCTTCCACCAGATCTGCAAAGTGGGGCAGACAAAAGCCCTTGCTGTGCTCAAACAGGGCGGCAAATTCAGCATTCTTTTTATATAGGTCAAAAAAGCTGTCCAGATAGCGGTTATAGATGCTCTTGAAATGGTCGCATACATAACAGGATTGCTCCTTTTCGGCGATCCATGTGCCAAGAGAGGTTTTCGGTTCCTTGATTCCGGCGTCGGTGCGCTTCATCTTGGTGGTCAGCTTTGATTTTCCGGGCTTGAAATTTTTCATTTCTTTTGACAGCTCCTGGCTGAGCTTTTCCATGTGTGTGGAAAGAATCAGCGCATTTCCCAGACGATTTCCGTAATCATACATTTTCTTAAAATGTGCGCGGCAAAAGCCAATGGCATCTGTTTTTTCGCGAATATCATCCTCCATGTAGGCGGAGCCTAAGATAAACGAAATGGCATGCTGCTCCGCCTCCCGCTCCAAATAACAAAACGGACATTCATCCGCTGCGCGAAAAGCGTCGGTGAGTGGTATGGTTGCAATATTTTCTTTCATAAAGCGTTTACCTCCTTTGGTGCTATACATATGCACAGTATACCACGAAATGACGAAAATCACTTGTCGCATTGTACGAAAACGAAAACTTGCATTTTTTGGAAATGAGGGTAAAATAAAATAGAAAGACATCTTATGAAAAAGGAGAGAAAAAATGTTTGGATTTGGTGACATGATCGAGATCTTGAAGAAGAACCCGAAGCGGATTGTTTTCACGGAGGGCAGTGACGCCCGTATTCTGGAGGCAGCCTCCCGTTTGCTGGCAAGCAATTTCCTGACGCCGATTCTGGTGGGAAGTGTGGAGCAGGTAGAGAAAGCCGCAGAGGAGAGCGGTTATAATATCCGGGGCGCACAGATTATCGATCCGTTGCATTATGATAGAATTGACGAGATGGTGGAGCTGTTCTGCGAGCTGAGAAAGTCCAAGGGTGTGACTGAGGAGCAGGCCAGGGGAATCTTATCGCAGGCAAATTATTTCGGAACCATGCTGGTAAAGATGGGCGTAGCGGATGCCCTGCTTGGCGGAGCAACCTATTCCACTGCAGATACGGTGCGTCCGGCTCTGCAGCTGATCAAAACCAAGCCCGGCTATAACATTGTTTCCTCCTGCTTTATTCTGGTTCGCCCGGCTGCTACCGGCGAGAATGAGGTGCTTGCCATGGCAGACTGCGCGATTAATATCCGTCCCACAGAGGATGAACTGGTGGAAATTGCAGGAGTAACCAGTGAATGTGCCAAAATTTTCGGGATCGATCCGAAGCTTGCATTTCTGAGCTATTCCACACTGGGCTCCGGAAAGGGCGAGGATGTGGAAAAGATGCGCAATGCCGCACAAAAGACCCGGTTGAAATATCCCGGTCTGCCGGTGGAGGGAGAGCTGCAGTTTGATGCGGCCGTTTCACCCCGGGTTGCCCGTACCAAGTGCCCGGATTCTCCGGTGGCAGGACATGCAAATGTATTTATTTTCCCGGATATCAATGCGGGAAATATCGGCTACAAGATTGCACAGCGTCTGGGAAATTTTGATGCCTACGGGCCGATCCTGCTGGGGCTGAATGCCCCCATCAACGATCTGTCCCGCGGCTGCAATGCCCTGGAGGTATATTCTATGGCAATCATTACCGCGGCGCTTGCGTAAAGAGAGGGCATTATGCACAATGAATTAACACAAAGCGATATTCAGAAGATGGAAGAGGAAATCGAATATCGCAAACTGGTCGTCCGAAAGGAAGCCCTTGAGGCAGTCAAGGAAGCGCGGGCGCAGGGCGATCTGAGCGAGAATTTTGAGTACTATGCCGCAAAGCGGGACAAGAACAAAAATGAAAGCCGGATCCGTTATCTGGAGCGCATGATCAAAACCGCTGTGGTGGTGTCGGATGAATCCGCTGAGGACGAGGTCGGAATCAACAACACAGTGACCGTTTATATCGAAGAGGACGATGCCGAGGAGACCTTTAAGCTGGTAACCACCATGCGGGGCAATTCCCTAAAGGGACTGATCAGTATCGAATCGCCCATGGGAAAAGCTGTCCTCGGCCATAAGGTGGGAGATCGGGTATCCGTTCATGTAAATGATTCCTACAGCTACGACGTGATCATCCGAAAAATAGAAAACACCAAAGAAGACGGCGAGAAAATCCGCAGCTTCTAAAATAAAAAATGTAACTTTGTTCATTTTTTTTCAATAAACAGCTGTCAGCACGATATGATCCCCTTCAGGGCACTTGAAAAACGCCGGTCCTTGGCTTGCGTATGCAGAATCGGCACGCGCCGCTTCGCGTCACCTGCCCAGTCGTCGGAAGCCATTCTAAAATGAGCTTTGCTCATTGGGCTTCCGCCTATGCAAGCCTAGTACCGTTGCGTTTTTCGCGTAGCGGAAGCGTGCCTTGAAGGGGATCATATCGTGCTGACAGCGTCCTTAAATGAATAAGTTTCATAAAAAAATAAAACAATAAGTATCAGGAACGCTGCAACCACTTGCAGCCCACAATATGATTACGGCAGGAGAGTTTTATTTTTTCATGGAACGTTCGAAGACAATCTTTGGCAATAAAATCAGCGAGCGGATATACCGCAAAGCATTGCGGGAAAAAGCAAAAAATATCCGGAAATTCGGCGATGATTCCAACCGGAATTATCCGATTCACATTCAAAAAAACGAACAGCTGGGAGCGCTTCTGGGGGTATCCGACATTCGGATCGACCATACACCCGGAGAGACCTTCGATATGGAAAAAGGCTTGATTGTGAGTAGTATTCGAATGGGCTACGGGCATTACCGTATTTCCATGGCGATGGCCTCCGCGGCAAGTTCCATGGGATACACCCCGTATTGGCTGGATTTCAATTCGTTTCCGGAGACCACCGCTACCGGGCTGATCAATGCGCAGAATGAACGGTACTCCATGGGTTCGAGAATGTCGGGGAACCCAATTTTTGACAGGCTGGTATGGGAGACCGTGGACTATGATGCGCTGCGGGCATTATCCTGTAATGCGTTGGATCAGAAGAATGCGGAGCTTATGGTTCCGATCTATCGGAATATTCCGAAATACATTCCGGTCATCGGAACTCATGCATGGCCGGCGCAGGCTGCGGTACACGCAGGCATGCAGTATGTAGTCAATGCAATACCGGACAGCTGGCCCATGGCCGCGCATTTGTCTGAGGGCAGTCTTCATACGGTGCAGTGTCATAATTCATATATGGGATACCGGATTTTAAGCGGAATGAATGGGAATAAGGTTTGCCATCCGATGTCGGCGGATTCGCTGGTCTACACCGGGCATTATGTGGATCATGAACTGGTGCGCAATATTGAGACGGATTGTGAGGCCAGAACCCGGCGAAGAAGGGACGGAGAGCCGATGCGTTTTTTACTTACCATCGGAGGTGCGGGAGCACAGAAAGAGATTTTCCTTGCGGTAATCCGGCACTTGCTTCCTTCGATTCGGGAAAAAAAAGCGGCACTCTATGTCAATGTAGGCGATTACAAAAATGTCTGGGATGATCTGACCCGGGAGCTGCCGGATATGAAAGCGTTTACCACGACGCATTTTGATGACTGGCAGCATACGGTGGAATTTGCAGACAAGGCCATGGAAATGTCGGTAACGGGGATTCATGGATTTTATCATGGGGATATTCTTGAGGCAGTTTACTGCACAAATCTGCTGATGCACAGTACGGATGTTTTGATCACCAAACCGGGAGAGCTTGCGTACTATCCGGTTCCCAAACTGTTTATCAGACGTGTGGGAAGACATGAAATGTGGGGAGCGGTTCACTCGGCGGAAATCGGAGACGGCACGCTGGAATGCAGGGATATTCCGCATACCATTCAGATGCTGGATTTGTTTTTGCAGGATGAAGAACTGCTCGCGGGAATGTGCCGGAATATTGTTACCAATAAGTGCATTGGCACCTATGACGGAGCCTACAAGGCAGTAAAGCTTGCAATGGGCTTAAAGGAGGGAATCTCCGATAAAGGATAATTCCTCGGATTCATAGATCAGATTATAATTTTCATCAAAGAAGGTAAAACGGATGGTGGCATCCGAAATGCCGTGTTCATGGATGGAATCATCATCACAGGCAATGGCCACGAAGGAGCCGTTTCCGGGGGCGATGACGCCGAATGCATAGTCGGACTGCATGATGCCATTCACAAAGAGCTCACCTGATTCGAAATAAATCGGAGCAGTGTCGAAGCATTCAATATAAAAAATAAAATCCAGAATATGATCAGAATTCAGATCGGAAGAACCGGCGTAATAGATTTTGTAATCATTTTCCGTATCAAGGGGCAGCGCATCGGACAGATTTTCTGCGCGAAAGGGCTCATAGGCATCGGAAAAGGTGATTTCGTGCATATGGGTGTCCGTGGAAAGCAGCGCATCCGTTTCGGCATCCGAAAAGCTGAGCTCAATCTGAAGATTTTCGATCCGTACAAAGCCGGCATAGGCAAAAAACGGATCGTCCACCTGAAGGCGGCAGAAGACGGTTTCTCCGGCAGGAACCGTCGGATTCATATCCATATGCGCACGCATAGCCACTCCGTTTATGGCACAATAAGACACCTGCGGGATGATTTCTACCTCGCAGGTGTTTTCGACTGCGGTCGCAATATAGGGCATATGATCAGAGGAAAAGCCGAGTGCGAGTGCCGTAATGGTTACACCCGAATCGGAAAACAAAATCACACGGTCGATGACCTCTTCGCCTGTCTGCAACGGATAGTCATAGGAAGGCGCGGGGGAGTCCGTCACCGGATTTCCCTGCGGCATATTCCGTAAATGAATCAGAACGACAGCCCCGGAAGCAAGCACTGCGATTCCTAATGCAAAAAACCAAAGGATACGATATCGGGGCGGTTTTTCATTTTGAATCATGGCGGCTCCTTTCCGAACGGGTTTTGTTTTGGGCATTACTGCAGTTGAATAAAAGGAATCTCCTCGGCATCTGCCAGAGTGGTGTAATCGTCTGTATCATCAATTGTGATTGTGACAATACCGGAGGTGACATCGGATTCCGTGATGCTTTCATCATCACAATAGAGATTTACGATGATGCCCAAACCGGAAGGCACATAGGCATAGTAGTTGCTGTCCTGAGACGTGCCGTTTATGGTCAGGTGATCCAGATCAAAGTACAGCTCATGAGCTGTTTTGTTTTCCATATAAAACATAAAATCCAGCTCGTCATCGCCCTCCAGATCCAGTGCTTCAATAAAGTATACGGTAGCGCCGTCTACACTTACCAGCGGAACCGCATGGGGGAAACGGCTGATCTCAAAGGGGGTATAATCGTCTGTCAACTGAATTTCACATAATTCTCCGGTGCAGATATCATCGTAGCTATCTGCATCGTATGCCTCAAGCCGCAGCTGGAGATTTTCTACATCAGACTGACCGATATAGGTTAAATCATAAAAGTTGGTCTTCAGATAAATCGTTGCCGTTTTTCCGGATTTTACGGTATCATAGCAGTGGTAAAAGAACAGTAATCCATTGACGGATGCGTCGTCTACATCAAATTCCACATCGTGAGAGGAATCGTTTTTTACCTCTACCGCAACATAGGGAAAGGTAAAGTCGTCATAATCTTCCGATTCATAATATACGACTTTTTTTGCGGTTGCGGTGATCCCGTCACTGTCCAAAAGAACAATGTCAGGAATTTCGGTGCTCCGGTAGCTGTTCATGGCATCGTCGTCATAATCGTTTTCGGTGTAATCATAATCATAATCCCCATCATCGTCATCGTCTAAGGAGATGCCTTCTTCCTCCAATACCTGGTCGATTGCGTCCATAAAATCATCGGATTGCAGCAAAAATCCGAATGCTGAGCAGAGGAAGCTGAAGCATGCAAGGACAATGCCGGCAATCGCCAGCCCGCGAACATTGAATTTTTTGTTGCAGCCGATAATGGAAAGAATCAGACCGGAGCCGCCCAATACGAGACCTGCTATAGGGAAGCAGCATGCAAGCAGGATACCGAATATGGCAAGAGTAAATCCGATGATTCCGCAGACATTGTTTTGCTTTTCCGGCTGCTGTCCCGAGTAGTAGGAGCTGTTGTAATTGCCGCTGTTGTAGTTACCGCTGTTGTAGCTGCCACTGTTGTAGCTGCCGCTGTTGTAACTGCCATTGCTGTTATAGCCGCCGTTGCTGTTATAGCCGCCGTTGCTGTTATAGCTGCCATTGCTGTTATAGCCGCCGTAGTTATCATAGCTGCCATTATTATAACTGTCGTTGGAATTGTTGTTCGTGTAAGAATTTGCACCACCGTTGTTCGGATCATTTGACTGACCGTAAGAATTCTGGTTATATGAATCGCTGCCGTAGGAATTTTGCCGGTAGCTGCCGGAAGAGGAAAGTTCATCCTGATTCGGTGCATTGTATGCATTGTCATCATACTCTTTTCCGTTTAAGTTGTAGGACATGGCATTTGTTCTCCTTTTTGTTTATATCATCAATGCTACCATATTCGACATAACTTCGCAATTGGATTTTTTTTGGTATGATGTGAGCATATGATTTGTGGGGCAAAAGGTCATGCCGACATAGTCGGCATAGACTTTTTGCAAAAAAACCGTTTTGGAAAGCTGACTTTTCAAAACGATTTTTCTGCAAAGTGTTCACATCGTTTCACGATGTGAACCTTTTGCCCCTCAAATCATATGCGTAAACGTTTTCAAATATTGTTCTTTCTATATTCTTTCTGTTCATGCTAAATTGTAACCGTGCAGAAAATCATCAGAGAAAAGGAGGATAAAAAATGAGTCTGAAAACAGAAGCATTTCAGTATCTGAAAAATGCAAAAAATGCCAAGCTTGTAACAGCAAACAGTGAAGGTGCGCCGGATATACGGACGGTCGGAGGCTACAGTGCCGATGATCAGGCGATCTATATTCTTACAAATGAAAATACGAATAAGGTGGCCCAGATCAGGGAGAACGATAAAGTTCTTGTATTTGCAGAAAATGAGGGACAGATCATCCCTGATTTTGTAAACTTTACTTTTTATGGGAGGGCAAGCCTGTTAAGTGGAGAGGAATATCGTACAGCGGAGGCACTCATAAAGGAGCGCAGGCCTCAGTTGGATTTTAGCCGTCCCGGAACTGCAATCATAAAGGTAGAGCCCCATACGATCAAAAAACTGGATTTTTCAGCAGATGAAAAGATCACGTTTTCATAATTTGGAATTGAAAAAAATGCTTTCGGGAATGTAGAATGGGTGCAACCTTCACAGGAACGAAAAAACGGACTATGAAGGAGCTGTACACATATCGTGATTTGAGGGGCAAAAGGTTCACATCGTGAAACGATGTGAACACTTTGCACAAGAAATGTCAGGGGAATGCTGGCATTTCCCTGACATTTCTTGTGCAAAGAGTCAATGCCGACTGCGTCGGCATGACCTTTTGCCTCTCAAATCACATCATTCCATGAAAGAGAGGAACAAAATATGAGAAAGAGACGAGGGGAACTGAGAGTTGCAAAAAAATTATTGTCATGGCTTTTGATCTTTGTGCTGGCAGCGAGTGCTACGGCTTGCGGAAAGGAGACAGAAAGCACAAGCAATTCTGCAGCAGATAATAGTGGAGGGGCATCAGAAGACAGCACCGCAGCGGAAAGCAGCGAAGCCTCTGATGCGGAAGACAGCGACGATGCAGTGGCGCAGGATGGCGAGCTGACTACGGTTCGGATGTCGATTCTTTCCACAGGCTCGCAGCTGTGGATCAAGGTGATCAATGACCACACAAAGATTTTTGAAAAGTATGGAATCGATCTTCAGACATCCGAGTATTCGATGGGAATCAACACGGCGGATGCATTGGTAACCGGAGAGATTGATATCGGAATCCTTGCGGATTATGCGGCGGCAAATCGTTTTGGCAATACAGCGGTCAATACCGATTTCAGGATCATCGCCCAGAGCAGCAACAGCACGACATCGAATATTTACGCGCCGGCTGAGATTGAGAATCCCAAGGATCTGGAGGGGAAGCATGTCACAACCATTTCTGCGACTATCTTCGATTACTGGTATGCCAAGTTTTTTGAGACCTATGAAGTTGATGCCTCTACCGTGACGCTTGACGGTGTTACGGCGGCGGCAGAGGGACTTGCGATCGCAAAAGCGGGGACAAGCTATGCACAGTGGGCATCTGGTGACACGGCCAAGAAGCTGCAGGATGATTATGGGTGGCATCAGATCAATGATGACAGCTTCAATATCAAGACATACACCATATGGATCGCGAACAATACCTGGGCTACAGCCAATCACGATACACTGGTTAAATTTTTGGAGGCTTCCGATGAGGCACTGCAGTATCTGAATGATAATCAGGATGAGGTTGCCGGCTGGGTAAGTGAGGAGACCGGCGAGGACGAAGCGCTTGTAAAGGCAAGTATTGCGGCAAACGTGGATAAGCTCCAGTTTGAACAGGGTTGCTACGATGCCCTGCAGGCAGTCAATGCGTATTGCTTAGAAAACGGAAATTATACCACGGAGTACGATTTTAAGGATTTCATTAATATCGACGCATTAAAAGAGGCATTTCCTGACCGGGTAACATATCAGGAATAAGGAAGCGGTTTTGAGAGAGGAAAATCATTGACAAGGGAAAAAACAAAAATTTTTGCGATTGTCGGAGCGATGGAGCAGGAAGTGGAGTATGTTTCGGAATATTTGAAGTCACTTTCGGGCTGGATGACCTTTGACAGAGAGGAAAAAGATAAGGAACAGGTGTTTATTCATTACGGGCAAAGAATACAGCTTGTGACAAAGGTGCTGGGAGTGGGGAAGGTCAATGCGGCCTTCCGCACAGCCGACCTGATCCATGACTACAGTCCGGACCTGATCATCAATGTGGGATATGCCGGTGGGCTGGCAGATCGAGCAGTGAAAGGAGATGTGGCCATCGGCACCACCTATGTACAGGCTGACTTTCTTCCGCTTCTTGAGGCAAACAGGCCGGTGATCGCGGGAAGTCCGCAAGATGTTGTAAGCACAGTGGAGCACATTGCCCGCTCAGAGAATATCAGGACACAGACCGGAACCATTGCAACCGGAGATTTCTTTTTGAATGACAGCGGAAAAAAGGCACAGATCAAAACAGAGTTTGGGGCGGTTGCATTTGACATGGAGAGCGCTGCGATCGCACAGGTGGCAACCGAAAAAAATGTTGCATTTATCTCTATAAGAACCATTTCTGATTTTGCGGATGAACATGCGCTGGAGCATTTTAAGGAGCCGGAGGGCGCACGCATTCCGATTGAGCAAAGGCCGGTAGCCCTTGCGGTATTGACCGCGCAGGCCTTGGCATAGAGGAGGCGGAAATTGAGTTACAATAAGATGCAACAGGAAAAAAATGCGATACATACAGATCCCGGGGACCTCGGTGATACAAACAGAAGGAGTGATGAGCCCCTGGCAAATGAGCCTGTGGGCCATTTACTGTTTCGGCTTTCCGTGCCCAGTATCTGTGCAGAATTGGTCGTGCTACTGTATAGCACGGTCGACAGGATTTATCTTGGGAGAATACCGGGAACCGGTGTGGCAGTGCTGGCCGGTCTTGGTATAACAGGACCTGTTATCACGATGATCAATGCGTTTGGACTGCTGATCGGCTCAGGGGGCGGTCCGCTGGTCGCAATCAGCATGGGAAGAGAAGATACAGAGAAGGCACACAAGGTGTTGGCAAACAGTGTGCTGCTTTTGGCTGTTGTTTCGATCGTATTGACACTGCTTTTGATTTTATTTTGTGAACCGGTTTTGCGGCTGTTTGGAGCGGATGCGGACACCCTGCCGTATGCACAGGATTATATGAGAATCTATGCTATTGGCAACGTGTTTACACTGGCAGTACTTGGGCTGAATCCGTTTCTGACGACACAGGGATTTAATAAAATCAGCATGAAATACACAAGTATCGGTGCCGGATTAAACATCATTCTCGATCCGATCTTTATATATGGATTTGGACTCGGCATCCGGGGTGCGGCAATCGCAACGCTGATCAGTCAGCTTGTCAGTGCAGTTCTGATGATCCGGTTTCTGTTTGGAGAGAAAACAAAGATCCGGCTGAGATTTTATAAGCCCGAGCTGTGGATTATGAAAGAGATACTGTCTCTGGGAGTGGTGACTTTTTTCTTTGCGATCACACAGGGGATATCGCATGTTGTTTGCTTTCTCATGCTGCTTAGGTATGGCAGCAGTATGGATGTGACGGTTCTAACGATCATATTTACCATCAATCAATTCCTGATGCTGCCTGTCAATGGACTGGGACAAGGATCCCAGCCGATATTCAGCTATAACTATGGCGCAAAAAACGGAGGACGCATCAGGCAGACCCTGAAATTGGTAATTACATGGATTGAGGTCAGCATCATTCTCGGAGTGTTACTCATAGAATTATTTCCTGAAAACCTTTTCAGAATTTTCACGAAAGACGAACAGATTATAGCAATGGGAGTACCGGCCATCCGGATATATATGATCGGAATGCTGATATTCGGGATACATATGGGCATACAGGGCATGTTTCAGTCCATTGGATTTGCAAAAACAGCGATTTATGTATCGTTCTTCAGAAAAGGGATACTCCTGATACCGCTGGTGTTGATTCTGCCCGGAATCAGCGGATTGGGAACAACAGGGGTCTATCTGGCGGAAACGATTACGGATGTGATTACGGTGATTAATGCGTCGGTAATGTATTTTGTGATGAGAAAAAGGATTTATCAGATGGCTTGAGGGAGACTGCTGGCATTTCCCCTCAAGCCATCTGCTTACATAGCACTCGTGAATACGATTTCATATTTTGCCTTTGCTATATTGGGGGATCGAACTTATAATCGAGCCAACGTAACGGTTCAGTCCCTACGGTTCTGCACAGTTATGAGCAAAAAACAGAGAAGGAGTGTTGTAATCATGGCATCAAAAGAAGAATTGAAAGAGGAATTAAGGTTAATCCTTGAAATCGGTGTAGGGGGCTGCAGCTTTGGACCTCAGACCTTTAAGGAGCTTGTGCAGAAACATCCGATCAACTCGGCGGTTCACCTGTGCCAGGATGGCTCAAGGGATGACAGCTCCGGCTTTTATCTGCCGGATCGGTTTTATACAAAAAACAACTTTCAGGTATCTCCATTGCTCAACCGCCATGGCATCTATCATTTTGAGGCAGATGCAGACAAAGCTTATATCAAGAAAGGGCATGAGGTGGTTCTGGAACTGGAACTTTGGGATCATCCGGATTTCTATGAAAAAAAGACCAGTGACGGAATCGATATGAAAATTATTTGCAATGACACAGGCAATACCCGCCACGGACGAAAAAATTTATTTACCGCATACAGTAATGAATGCTCGCTGAAGGATAAGGGACTGGACTGCCTGTTCTGCAATATCAATTCGACAAAAGCGCGATTTGCAGAAAAAGAAAATATTCAGTGGAAGCAGCCGAAACAGATCGCAGAGGTGGTAAAGGCAGCCTATGACGAGGGCTATACCCATTTTACGGTAACCGGCGGATTTATACCGGAGCGGCGTGAGGTGGATTACTATCTGGATGTTGCCGAGGCGGTGCAGGAAGAGCTTGGAAGGGAATACATCAACGGAACAGCATGCATAGGCGCTCCGAAGGATATTTCCATTATTGAAAAGTACAAGGAGGCAGGCTGGACGACCATCGCAATGAATATGGAGGTTTGGAATGAAAACTTCTACAATGCGATATGCCCGGGCAAGGTACAGGAGTGCGGCGGCTACAGCCATTGGCTGGAAGCGATCAAGTATGCAGTCGAAGTGTTTGGCAAAGGCAATGTCCGCTCTAATTTTGTGGGAGGACTGGAACCGAAGGAATACCTTCTGGATGGCATTGAGACCTTGTCTTCCTGGGGCGTGGTTACAACGGCTACCACATGGGCACCTGCGGTGGGCTCGGCATTTGAGGGACATCAGACCCCGAACGCCGACTGGCACTGGGAGGTACAGAACAGGATCGTGGAGATACTCAAGAAGAACGGAATCAGCTATGAACAGCTCAGCAATGCGAGCAATGGCCATTGGTATATGCATGAGCTTTATGCGATCGATGAGGGAATTGTTGCATAAGCTTCATTTCTTAGAAGGAGGCACAGGCATTGAAAAAAAATTTTACAAAGATTGGAACATACATATTAAAAAGCAGCATCGTCACATGGATTCTTTTGCTCCTGATATGGACACTCGCAGCAAAGTATAACACACCGGACTTTCTGCCGAACCCGAAGGTTACATGGGATGGGTTTCTGGAGGTTCTGAAAAAAGGTGTGCTGTGGGCAGATATCAAGATCAGTATTCAAAGAGTTCTGCTGGGGTTCTTAAGGGGAGCGCTCATTGCGGTGCCATTGGGGCTTTTGATAGGAAGATTTAAGGTTTTTAAGTGGCTGTTTGAGCCCTTTATCAGTTTTTTCAGGTTTGTGCCGGCAATCGGCTTTCTGTCCCTGTTTTTGATGTGGTTTGGCATCGGAGAGGAGAGTAAGCTTGCCCTGATTACCTATGCAGTCATATTTCCGGTTACCGTCAATACAATTGCGGGGGTTGCCGGAATCGATCCGGTCAAATATCAGGCGGCGGAGTCACTGGGGGCATCGAGGCTGCAGTCCTTTCTGACCGTCACGATTCCGGGAGCAGTGCCCAATATCTTTACCGGATTAAGACTCGGCTTAAGCAGTGCCATCATATCAATTGTGGGGGCAGAGATGCTTGCGGCAAGCGAGGGTCTGGGATATCTGATCTATACATCGAGAATGTATTATCGGACAGATTGGATTTTTGTGGGCATCGTGGTGCTTGGCCTGATTGGATTTTTTGCAGACAAACTGCTTCGGAAGGTTGCAGCAGGCGCATTCAGATACTACGGTGTGGTAGATAAATAAGGAGGCGGAGTATGGCATTGGAAAAAGAAAAGGCAAAAGAGGACACAGTCGTCAAGATCAAGGTAGATCACGTCTGCAAATGCTATGAGAAAAATGCCGCGGCAACGGAAAATACCAAGATCAGGGTAAAAAATATCAGCAAGCAGTTTGAAGAAGAAAAAAAGGATCTGCTGTTTTCCGATAATATTAATCCCGATGCGGTTATCGGGGGAGACAAAAGCGCCTATGTACTCAGGGATGTAAATCTGGAAATCAGGGAAGGCGAGTTTCACATATTTCTTGGGGCAAGCGGATGCGGCAAATCTACTCTGCTCAATATCATCGCCGGATTTTTAGAGACCACGGACGGCGCAGTATTTTTGGACGGAGTGCCTGTCACCAAACCGGGACCGGAGAGAGGGGTTGTGTTTCAAAATGCGGACTCCAGTTTGTTTCCGTGGCTTTCGGTCAAAAAGAATGTGGAGTATGGTCTCAAGGTAAAGCATGTGGCGAAGGCAGAACGCAGCAAAATCGCACAGGAGTGCATTGATCTGGTCGGGCTGTCCGGCAATGAGAAAAAGCATCCGATCGAGCTTTCGGGAGGGATGAAGCAGAGGGTGCAGATCGCGCGCAGCATTGCCTCCGACCCGGAGATCCTGATCATGGATGAGCCGTTTGGCGCGCTGGATGCACAGACCAGAAGAGTGCTGCAGGATGAGCTGATCCGTATATGGAAAGCTACAGGGAAGACAATCCTGTTTGTAACGCATGATATTCAGGAAGCGGTATATCTCGGCGAAAAGATCAGTATCTTTTCGGCGGCACCGGATGCACAGATCGTCAAGCAGGTAGAGGTGCCCTATGATTATCCGAGAGAGCTGGATAATGAGGCGGTTTCGGAGTTTACCCGAGGGGTACATGAGGCGTTGGACAAGGCGATCTATGCACATGGCAGAGAGCCGGTGGATAAGAGCAATCTGACAAAGACGAGATAAAACGGAGGTGTAAAGTGAAAAGGGCAACATTTACAGGTGATGTGGGATATACCATTGACGACACAAGGTATGCATATCAATATACCGACAAAACACCAAAGGCCGCGCCGAATGTGGTGTATATCGTGTTGGACGATTTGGGCTTTGCACAGCTTGGCTGCTATGGATCAAGCATAAGCACGCCGAATATTGACAGACTGGCAGGCGAAGGACTTCGCTATAATAACTTCCATACGACGGCGATATGTTCCGCCACAAGAGCCTCACTGCTTACCGGTATGAATCACCATACAGCAGGTATCTGCGCAGTGGTGGAGCACATGACAGGCTGCGACAACGGAATCGGACATCTGCACAGGGATTGCGCGACGCTTGCAGAGATTTTACATGAGTATGATTACAGCAGTTATGCAGTGGGCAAATGGCATCTAACGGATGTTTCGGAGACTACAGAGGCAGGCCCTTTCGATAACTGGCCGCTCGGCAAAGGCTTTGATAAATATTATGGGTTTTTGCATGCACAGATGGATCAGTTTCATCCGAGATTGTTTCAGGATAATCAGCCTGTCGAACAGCCGAAGTCGGTGGAAGAGGGGTATCATTTTTCAGAGGATATCGTGGATAAGGCGATCAATTATGTATATCATCAGAAAGCGGTATATCCCGAAAAGCCCTTTTTCCTGTATGTTGCATTTGGCGCAATGCACACCCCCCATCATGCGCCGAAGGAATATATTGACCGCTATAAGGGCAAGTTCGATGAGGGCTGGGACGTGCTGAGACAGCAGTGGTTTGAAAGGCAAAAGACTCTGGGGATCATTCCGGAGGATGCCAGACTTACTCCCAGAAATGAATTTGTAAAGCCATGGGATGAACTCACGGAAAAGCAGAAAAAAACGGCCGCAAGGTATATGGAGGCATTTGCTGGTATGCTTACCCACACAGATGAGCAGATCGGACGACTGCTTGACTTTTTAAGAGATCGGGGAGAGTTGGACAATACGATCGTGGTTCTGATTTCGGACAATGGCGCCTCTGCGGAGGGGGGGACCGAAGGAACGTTTAACAATTTTCGGAAACTCAGTGCCTCAAGAGGAGATGCGGGCAAGGTAGATCCCGATCTGGAGGCGGATTATGTGCTGGAACGATTGGATGAGATCGGAGGACCAAATGCCTTTAACCATTATCCGATCGGCTGGGCAAATCTGGGGAATACCCCGTTTCCGTGGTATAAGATATGGACCTATTCAGGTGGGGTAAAGGATCCGATGATCGTGAGATATCCCAAACTGGTAAAGGATCCGGGGGCAATCCGGACGCAGTACCATCATGTGTCTGATATCACACCTACGGTGCTGGATATCATCGGCGTACAAAAGCCGGAGCATATTAAGGGGGTACACCAGCGGCCGTTTCAGGGCACTTCATTTAAGTATACGCTGGAGCAGGGCGATGCCGGGGATCAAAAGCATGTGCAATATTATGAAATGCTTGGCAACAGAGCGATCTATAAGGATGGTTGGAAAGCGATTGTCAATCACTCACGCAATGCATCCGGCGGAGAGTTTGCCGATGACGTGTGGGAACTCTACCATGTGGCGGAGGATTATTCTGAATCGGAGAATGTGGCAGAGCAGTACCCGGATAAGGTACAGGAGTTGGAACGGGCATGGCTGATTGAAGCAGCAAAAGCAGGGGTGTTTCCGATGTTTAACGGAACCATGTATGGCTCAAAGGAATCCGCCGTGAAAATGTATACAAGCATGCGAAGGAGGGAGCGCTTCGATACTTATGAAAATCTTATCGAACCGGTGGATCTTATAAGGGCGCTGCAGTCAGATCTGACCAGTCACAGCCATGTATTCCGGGCAGAGATTGAAAGAACTTCAATTGAGGAAAAGGGTACGATCTTCTCATCGGGCAATCGATTTGGTGGACACAGCCTGTACATTCTTCAGAACAGACTGAAGTTTACATACAATTATGGCGCCGAGCAGTTTTTTACCATTACCTCCGGGGAATTGCGGGATGGTACGCTGCATGTCGAGTATAGACAGAAGATTCGGGAGGACGGCTCTGCACATATTGAACTTTATTTAGAGGGAGAAAGGGTTGGTGAGATCGTCGTGCCGGAGATCAATGGATTTGTGGATTTTGTGACGACGATAGGCGCCGACAAGCAGACGCCTGTCGCGTATGAAGATTACGAGTCGCCGTTTGTGTTTGAAGGCAGGATCAGGCGGGTCGCGATTTATGTTGCAGGTCATGAGGCGACACTCAGTGAAGAACTGGAAGCCTATTTTAAGGCAGATTAACAAGATGTTGAAAGGAGAAACGATTAATATGGGAAGATTATTTACTTCAGAATCCGTCACGGAGGGACATCCGGACAAAATTGCAGACCAGATTTCAGATGCAATTCTTGATGCATTGATTGCGCAGGATCCAAATGCGAGGGTTGCAGCGGAGACAACCGTTGCTACCGGGCTGGCATTGATTGTGGGAGAGATTTCAACCAATGCCTATGTGGACATCTCAAAGGTGGCAAAAAATACGATCCGGGAGATTGGCTATGACAAATCGGCGGGAGGCTTTGATGCGGACTCCATTGCGGTGCTGACATCTATCGACGAGCAGTCCGCGGACATTGCGCTCGGTGTGGACAAAGCATATGAGACAAAGGAAAATGAAGATCAAAAGGATTATGGAACCGGTGCAGGAGATCAGGGAATCATATTCGGATATGCGACAAACGAAACCCCGGAGTATCTGCCGCCGGCGATCTCCTTTGCGCACAGACTTACCAGACAGCTCGCAAAGGTCAGAAAGGATGGGACACTCACCTATCTGAGACCGGACGGAAAGTCTCAGGTGACGGTCGAATTTGACGAGAATGACAAGGTTGCCCGCATTGACACCGTCGTGATCTCCACACAGCATAGCGAAGATGTGACGCTGGAGCAGATCAAGAAAGATATAAAAGAATATGTGATTGATGCAGTGCTTCCGGCAGAGCTTTTGGATGAAAACACGAAATATTTTATCAACCCGACCGGACGTTTTGTAATCGGCGGGCCCCAGGGGGATGCCGGACTGACCGGACGAAAGATCATCGTGGATACATATGGGGGAACCGGGCGTCACGGAGGCGGAGCTTTTTCGGGCAAGGATCCGACAAAGGTTGACCGGTCGGCAGCTTATGCGGCGAGATGGGTGGCAAAGAATCTGGTTGCCGCAGGCGCTGCGGATAAGGTTGAGATTGAGCTGGCCTATGCCATCGGCGTGGCACAGCCGGTATCCATTGCGGTTGATACATTTGGAACAGGAAAATACAAAGATGAGGAAATTGTAGCGGCGATAGAAAAGGTATTTGATTTAAGACCTACCGCAATTATCGATGCGCTTGATCTGAGAAGACCGATCTATAAACAGACAGCGGCCTATGGACATTTTGGCAGAACCGATATTGATCTGCCATGGGAGCAGTTAAATAAGATTGATGAAATCAAAAAAGCACTGATATAAAACAGAAAGGATAGATTATGAGTGAAAAGATAGGAAAGCATATCGCAATATACGGGAAAGGAGGAATCGGGAAGTCTACCACGACATCAAATATCAGTGCGGCACTGGCAGAGGCGGGATACAAGGTAATCCAGATTGGCTGTGATCCCAAAAGTGATTCGACCAACACACTGAGAGGAAATACCTATCTGCCGACCGTGCTGGACTCCCTGCGGGATGGAAAGAAGATACATCTGGACGATATATCCGTGAAGGGCTTTTCCGGGGTGCTCTGCATTGAGTCCGGAGGGCCTGTCCCTGGAGTTGGATGTGCGGGAAGGGGGATCAATGCGGCAGTCAACCTTCTTCAGGAGCTGAATTTGTTTGAGGAATTTAAGCCGGACTATGTGCTCTATGATGTCTTGGGGGATGTTGTGTGCGGTGGTTTTGCAGTGCCGATTCGTGACGGAATCACAGACCGGGCTTATGTGGTAAGTTCCTCTGATTTTATGGCGATCTATGCTGCCAATAATCTGTTTAAGGCGATCCAGAAGTACGAACCGTCCGGTGGCGCAAAGCTGGGCGGCGTCATTGGAAATGGACTGACGGCTGTCTATTCGCAGGCAATTATTGATGATTTTACCAAAAAAACAGGGACAAAGGCGGTAGGCTATGTTCCGCGTTCCCTTGTGGTGTCCCAGAGCGAACTCTACGGAAAGACCGTGATTGAAGCCAATCCGGAGTCTGAGCATGCAAATATATACCGGAGCCTTGCGAAATACATTGCAGAGAACGAGGATCTGGTTGTTCCGAATCCCTTGGGTGCAGCGGAGCTGAGAGACTGGGCGAGAGAGTGGGGAGACAAGATCTACCAGATCGAGAGCGGTGTAGTGGGCGAGCCTGCGGAAGCAATCTGAAATGGGCATTTTGCCAGGGTAAGGAGGAAAAGTAATGTCGATAAAGGACAGATATGTGCTTTCGCGTGAGAAACGGCTGACAACGATCAGCCATTATGACGGAACGCTGGGCGGACTTTGGGACGAACTGACAGGACAGGAGATCAGACAGCGTGTGCGCACCTTTACACAGGATTCCTACAGCGAGATACAGTATGCGCTGCATCTGTTGGGGAGCATCCGTGATACCGCCATCGTGGTGCACGGCGCAATCGGCTGTGCAGCTTCCGGGATTTATTATAATGTGAAAGATGACGGAGCATATTGGTACAGCACCAACTTGAAGGAGCGCGACACGATACTCGGAGGAGACAACCAGCTGAGAGAGGCGGTGCTTCGTGCGCAGGAGGAAACCGGTGCGAAGGCGGTATTTGTAGTGGGAACGCCCGTGATTGCGATCAATAATGATGATGTGAGTTCGATTTTGTTAGAGCTCGAGGATGAGATTCCCGTTCCATGTATTTTTATCAATGTAGACGGTTTCAAAACAAAGGCAGGGATCAATGGCTGCGATGTTGTCGCCCATGCTTTGGCAAAGTATGTGGTAAAAAAGGCTCCTGAGAAAGAGGATTTCGTGAACCTTATTTCAATGACAGAAAAAAAGGCGGATGTCGAGGCTGCAAAGGAGCTTTTGACCACCGTCGGAGTCCGGGCAAATGTGGTCGGAAGATTTTCCGGGATTGCGGATATTCAGGCAGCAGGGGCAGCAAAGGCGAGTGTAGTACTTGACAGTGATGAGGGCGGATATTTTGCGGAGCTTTTGGAAGAAGGATATGGTGTGGAATATATTCAGACAGATGCACCGATCGGAATACGGGGAACCAGACATTTTCTGGAGAAGCTTGCCGGAGGATTAAAGGATGAGGCACTTACGGAACGGATCGGTGATTATTTTGACAGGGAACAGGAAAAACTCAAACGCTATACAGGCCGCAAGCGGTTAGACGGCAGACGGGTCTTTTTACATACAACGGTTTCACGCGCGAAGGTCTACGCCAGACTGATCGTGGAGCTTGGCGGTGAGGTGGCGGGAATCGCAGTGCCCTACATTGATCCTGAGATCAAGGAGAAGCTGGCAGCGCTTGCAAAGGAGCAGCCGGAGCTTCCGATCGTTGTAGCGGGAGGTCAGCCCTATGAGCTGGCAAACATAGTCCGAAGAGTGGAGCCGTACTTTTATCTGAGCGACCGGGGCGAGTTTGCCTTTCTGGACGGAACGGATGTGATCCCGCTACCGCTTTCCGGTATCAGTACGGTCGGGTATGATGGAGTTGCAGCGCTTGCAAACCGCATAGAAAAGCTGTTAAAAGGATTGGAACGGGCGGCAGGCTATGGCAGTGAGCCGACAATCTATAAGGAAACCTGGCTCAAGCGCTCATCAAACTGGTATGTGAAACAGGAGGTGCGCTAGAGATGAAAAAGAGTATCTATGGACCAAGATTCGGCTGTGCACTGCAGGGAGCATTGGATACACTGATCGAAATTGATCAGGTCGTTCCGGTGATTCATTCCATTGCAGGCTGCGGGGTCAGCAATGCCATTGCACACAGAACAGGAAAGGTTGACACCGGACGGATCAACGGCATGGCAGTTGCAGGCACGAATGTATTTGAAAAGCAGGTGATATTCGGCGGCGGTTCCAGACTGAGAGAAGAGCTGAAAAATGCAACCAAGGTCTACAAGGGAGAACTTTTTGTCGTGTTGAACAGCTGCGAGTCGGCAATGGTGGGCGATGATATCATCGGCATGACGAATGAGCTTTCGGATCAGGGCTTTCAGGCAGTACATTTGGAAAATACCTCCGGTTTTAAGGGAATTGCTTATGCCGGTTATGAGCAGGTATTTACGGCAGTCATCTCGCAGCTTGCCTCCAAGCCGGATGCGGACAGTGCCGGACAGGAGGAGCACGAAAAAACAGTAAATATCCTGGGGATTCTGCCGGGGACGGATCCGTATTTCAGAGGCACGCTGGATACGCTGACTACACTTTTGAATAATGCAGGGTTAAAGGTAAACCGTTTTTTCGGAACTCCGGATGGAGTGGCGCAATTGCAGAATATTACGAGGGCGGATGCTACACTGGTATTTTCCAAATGGGGATACGTTCCTGCAAAAAAATTAGAGGACCAATATGGAATTCCCTTTTTGTATTATCCTGCGGTGCCCGTCGGGGCAGAACAGGTTGAGCGGCTGCTTACGGAGCTGGATGAGCTGCTGGGGCTTGATCAGGATCGCCTGCAGGCTTTGATAGCGGAGCAAAGGCAGAGATTCGCATATTATTACAAAGGAATCCGGCAGACACTGATTTCGGAATTTGTGTTCCGGGATGTGGCGGTTGTGGGCGTAGAGAGTACGGTGCTTGCGGTCGGATCGTTTTTAAGGCAGTACATGGGGGCGAATATCAAGGCGGCAATCGTAACGGATGCTGTGGCAAGAGATGATGTAGACATACCAGAGAGTGGCCTGCGGGAGCTTGCGGAGGAGGTGTATGAGACAAGTGACACAGGAGAGATCCGGCGTACCATAGAAAGCAATGGGATAGAGGTGCTTTTGGCCAGCTCATTGGAAAAGCCTGTGGCCGATCTTCTCGGAATCCCGTTCCTTTCCATTTCCTATCCCGTGACAGATCGGATTATTTTGTCCAAAAGCTATGCCGGGGTAGACGGCGCGGTTTCTATGATCGAGGATTATGTGGAGATTGTGACTTGAAAAAAATGGCACCTTCCAGTATCATATATGGTAGAGAAGGAGGGTGATTATATGGGGATGACAAACAGACAGTTTCAGGGCTTTGTGCGGCTTACCATTGCACAGATAAAGGAAGCGCTGGAGCTTACACCGGATAATGAGAAATTGAAGGAATTGTTGGTTATTTTTCAAGCTATGTTAGAGGATGGTACCGATTGACCGGGGATAAATGAGGAAAGAAAATTGTTGACATCAATATGTGATCGTGCTAGACTAGGAAATAGTTAAAGAAAGAGAAAATCTGTGAGCAAAAGTAGTACACTGGGTGATTCCTTACAGAGAGCCGGCGTTGGTGGGAGTCCGGCAGGATAGTTCAGATGGAATGGATTTGTTAGATGCGAAGTGAAACCGTGGAGGGAAATTTCCCGGCGGACAGTAGCGGAGCCGTTTTCCCACGTTACAGGGAACTGGATATCGAACATTTTATGTTCCGTATCTGAGGTTGTGTGTTGAATTAGTGGCGGATATTTCTAATCAAATATCCGCCTTTTTGCGCAGGGGCGCATAGGGAAATGTTTCGGCTGTCGCCGAATGCGCCCCGCGCGGCGGGTAGGTCAGATAAATCTTCCCTACCCGATCGCAGGACTATGTATTTGACACATGACGAAGCCGGGTGGCACCACGCAGTAAAAAGCGTCCCTGCAGATCTTGAACTGACTGCAGAGGACGCTTTTTTCGATATTTATTAAGCGCATTGCCAATATATAGATTTTTTATTAGTGTAGGAGGAAAACAACAATGAGAACCCGCAGAGTTTACAAAAAAACCGTCAGCATCGTGAACGAAAAGGCGACGGACATGTACGAAAGCATGGTAGGAACGAAAAAGGGTTTCCTACTGGAAAGCTACGACAAAAATTATGACCGGTATACATTTTTTGGCGCTGAGCCGGAGGAAATCATTACCTCAGAGGGAAATGCCCTGGTAATTACAAAAAACGACGGAAGCCGCGCGGTCAGAGAGGGCAATCCGTTGGAGCTTCTGAAGGAATATTACAGCGAGTTCCATATTGTAAATGAGGATCGGGAGCTCTCCTTTACCGGAGGGCTGGTGGGAAATATCGGCTATGACTTTGTGCGCTACAGCGAGGTGCTGCCGGACGATGATCCCGACGAGATTGGAATCGAGACGATCCAGCTGATGCTGATGACCTCCTTTCTGATGGTGGATCATGTGGCGGAGACGTTGACGGCCATCGTGCTGGAGGAGGATGACGAGGCGGGAAAGACAAGAGCGATAGAAAAAGCAGAGCAGATGATATCCGTCGCCATGCAGGCTGAGCCCGCCGGAAAGAGCTTCAAACACGACGGAAGGATTGTGAAAAAATCCGACAGTCTGGAAGAGTACAGTGAGAAGGTCGAGAAGATCAAGCATTATATCCGGGAGGGGCATGTATTCCAGACAGTGCTGTCCCAGCGCTGGACGATCGAGACAAAGCAGACCGGCTTTGAGCTCTACAAGGAGCTTCGCGAGCTGAATCCGTCCCCCTATCTGTACTATTTCAATTACGGAACCTTTGAGGTGATCGGAAGCTCCCCGGAGATGATTGTAAAAAAACAGGGAGACCGGGTATTTACCTGTCCCATTGCCGGAACCCGGAAGAGAGGAAAGGACGCAGAGGAGGATCGCAGATTGCGGGAGGAGCTTCTGGCTGATGAGAAGGAGCGGGCGGAGCATGTGATGTTAGTGGATCTTGCAAGAAACGACATGGGAAGAATCAGTGAATTCGGCACCGTCAAGGTCACACAGTTTATGTCCGTGCAGAATTATTCCCATGTGATGCACATTGTGTCCATGGTGGAGGGCAGAAAAAAGGGGGAATCCCATCCGCTGGATCTTTTGGCATCCTTCCTTCCGGCGGGAACCTTGAGCGGAGCGCCGAAGATCCGCGCGATGGAGATCATTGATGAGCTGGAGAGCGTGCGGAGAGGTTTATACGGCGGCGCAACCGGGTATATTGATTTTGGCGGAGACATGGACTTTTGTATCACAATCCGGACCATGATAAAAAAAGGCGATTTTGTATATCTGCAGGCGGGAGCCGGAATCGTGGCAGATTCAAAACCGGAATGTGAATATCATGAATGCTGCAATAAGGTAATGGCACTGGCAAAAACACTTGTGGAGGAGGAAAGCTTATGATTTTACTGATTGACAATTATGATTCCTTTACCTACAACCTTTATCAATACATTGGAATCTTTACCAAGGAAATCCGGGTGGTGAGAAATGACAAGATTACAATCCAAGAAATCCGCGAGTTAAAGCCCGACCGGATCATCTTATCCCCCGGCCCGAAGGCACCCAAGGATGCGGGCATCTGTATGGATGTGGTAAAGGAATTTGCGGGAAAGATTCCCATTTTGGGCATTTGTCTGGGACACCAGTGTATTGGAGAGGCATTTGGCGGTGTGGTATCATACGCTAAACAGCTCTGCCATGGGAAGCAGTCCTGGATTACCCACAGTGAGGACGGGATTTTTTCCGGTATCGATAGTCCGATTCAGGTGGCGCGGTATCATTCGCTGGCGGTGCGGCGGGAAGAACTTCCGGACTGCCTTACGGTGATCGCCCGGACGGAGGATGGAGAGATCATGGCAGTGCGCCACAAGGAATATCCGGTGGTGGGTCTGCAGTTCCATCCGGAATCCATCTATACCCAGCATGGAAAGCGCATGATTGAGAACTTTATCAATGGTGTGATGTAGGAGGCGGATATGATTTTAGATGAGATCGTGGCAGACAAGCGAACGCAGCTCATCCGGGATAAGAAAAACAAAACGTTGGAAGTGGTTCGCAGGGAGGCCGAAGAAAAGAAAAAAGAAGGTGCTGTTGCAGATATCAGCTTTTATGACAATCTGGCAAAGGAGGACCTGTCCATCATCGGGGAATTTAAGAATGCCTCTCCAAGCCTTGGCGACATCAGCAGTCAGATTTCTTTGGAAGAGCGCATCAAGGAGTATAATGCTTCCGTGGAGGCAATTTCCTGTCTGACCGAGGAGGCGCATTTTAAGGGAAATGTCGGATATTTTGAAACGATACGAAGGATTACGAAGCTTCCCATGATACGCAAGGATTTTATGATCGACGAGTACCAGTTTTATGAGGCTCGGGCGATACAGGCAGATGCGGTGCTGCTCATCGCAGCCATTTTAGACGACGTGCAGCTGCATGATTTTTATCAGCTTTCCCGGGAATTGCAGCTGGATGTGCTCGTGGAGGTTCATGACGAGGAGGAGTTGGAGCGGGCACTTCGGGTCGAGCCGAGAATTATCGGGGTGAACAACCGCAATCTCAAGGACTTTACGATTTCTTTGGAGCGCACCCGTACCTTATCCCGGCTGGTGCCAAAGGATAAGGTGTTTATCGCAGAGAGCGGGATTGTCTCGGATGAGGATGTTGCATATCTTGGTGCCTGCCGCGTGGATGGCTTTCTGATCGGAAGGGCATTTATGGAGCATGAGAATCCCAAGGCATTGTCCGGTCATTGGAAAGCGGTATTTGAAAAGGGGCGTGCAAGGGATGCGGATTAAGATATGCGGGATCACGCAGGAATCGGAGCTTCCGATGCTGGAACAAAATAAAGTGGACTATGCGGGCTTTGTGATTTTTTCGCCCAGCAAGCGCTATGTATCTGTGGAGCGGGCGGTCGAATTAAAAAAACAGTTGAATCCCAAAATTCGCACCGTGGCGGTTACGGTGGCACCGGATCGGAAACTGATCGATCAGATCGTGGAGGCGGACTTTAATATCATTCAGATTCATAAGGATCTGGACATGAAAAAGATAGAAAAAATTCCCATTCCGGTCTGGCTGGCTCTTCAGATCACGGAGGAAACACTTACGCTTCCTGCGCTGAGTGACAATATCCGGGCAATTTTATTGGATGCGCCGGAATACGGCAGCGGAAAAACCTTTGACTGGGAGCATTTCCCCTTGGACGTAAGAAGGCAGTGGCAGGACAGGGAACTGGTGCTTGCAGGCGGGTTAAATGCAGACAATGTAGGTCGGGGGATGAAACTGTTTCATCCGGCAATCGTGGATGTCAGCTCCTCGGTGGAGGGAGAGCAGGGAAAGGATCCGGAAAAAATCCGGAAATTTGTAAGAAAGGTGAGAGAATATGAATAACAAAGCATATTATGGAGCATTCGGTGGTCAGTATGTGGCAGAGTCGTTGATGAACACCCTGCAGGAGGTGGATGAGGCCTTTGAAAAATATACAAAGGATCCGGAATTTTTGCACGAGGTGGACTATTATCTGAAACAATATGTGGGCAGGGAGACGCCGCTCTACTATGCAAAGCGTCTGAGTGAGGCATACGGAACCAGAATTTATTTAAAGAGAGAGGACTTAAATCACACCGGTGCCCACAAGATTAACAACGTGATCGGGCAGATTCTTCTGGCAAAGCGCATGGGAAAGACGAAGGTCATTGCCGAGACAGGAGCAGGACAGCATGGCGTGGCGACTGCTACGGGAGCAGCGCTGTTTAACATGGAATGTACGGTATATATGGGCGCGGAGGATATTAAGCGACAGGCACTCAATGTGATGCGTATGGAGATGCTGGGTGCAAAGGTGGAGAGCGTTACCTCCGGCAGCAACACCTTAAAGGATGCCACAAACGAAGCCATCCGTACCTGGGCAAAGACTGCGGAGGATACCTTCTATATTATAGGCTCCGCAGTGGGACCTTACCCATACCCGAAGATGGTCAAATATTTTCAGAGCGTCATCAGCAAGGAGGCAAAGCGGCAGATTTTAGAGACGGAGGGGAAACTTCCGGATGTGGTGATGGCCTGTGTCGGGGGCGGCTCAAACTCCATCGGGATGTTTGCGGATTTTATTGAAGACAAGGAAGTAAAGCTGATCGGTGTGGAGGCAGCAGGCAAGGGTATCGAGACCGGAGAGCATGCCTCTGCCATGGCATTGGGACAGCCGGGCGTTCTGCATGGGATGCGTTCTTATCTGCTGCAGGATGAGGCAGGAAATGTGCAGCTGGCACATTCCATCTCCGCAGGGCTGGATTATCCGGGCGTGGGGCCGGAGCATGCCTATTTAAAGGACAGCGGCAGGGTGGAATATGTGGCGATCGAGGATGATGAGGCGATGGATGCACTCATGGAGCTTTGTAAGCTGGAGGGAATTATCCCGGCGATTGAAAGCGCCCATGCATTGGCCTATGCCAAAAAGCAGGCAAAAAAGATGAATATGGAGCAGTCGATGATCCTCTGCCTGTCCGGGCGCGGGGACAAGGATGTGAACACCATCTCGGATTATCTGGCAGGCAAAGGATATCTGAATTAGGAGGTACAGAATGAATAGAATAGAAGAGAGATTACAGAAGCTTAAGAGTGAGCAGAAAAAAGCATTTATTACCTACATGACTGCGGGACTGCCGGACTTTGAGCAGACAAAGGCCATCATCCGGACGCAGGAAAGCGCCGGAACAGATATCATAGAGCTGGGAGTTCCGTTTTCCGATCCCGTGGCGGATGGACCGGTTATCCAGAACGCTTCTTATCGGGCAATTTGTCAGGGCGTGACCCTGCAGGGCGTGCTGGATATGATGGGAGAGCTTCGAAGTGAGGGAGTCAATATTCCGATCGTATTTATGATGTACTACAATACTGTGCTGCATTACGGGGTGGAAAAATTTGTGAATGCCTGTATCACAGCGGGCGTAGACGGACTGATCATTCCGGATCTGCCAAAGGAGGAGCAGGACGAGATTCGGAAATATTTAGACACACAGGAGCAGGCTCCGATTCTGATTCAGCTGGTGTCCCCGGTATCCAAGGAGCGCATCCCGGAAATTGTAAAGGATGCCAGAGGTTTTATCTATTGCGTATCCTCTATGGGCGTGACGGGGCAGGCATCGAGCTTTCACAGAACCATCGTGGAATATCTGGAAAGTGTCAAGGAAGCGTCAAAGATTCCGGTTATGATGGGCTTTGGAATCTGCACAGCGGCTGATTTAGAACCCATGAAGCATACCATTGACGGCGCGATTGTAGGATCCCACTTTATCCGGCTGATGGAAGAGCATAATTATGATCTGGATGCGGTGAGAGATTATTGTGAGACATTCAAAAGGGAGCTGAATCAATAAAGTCAGCCCTTTTCAAAAACAGTTTAAGGAAAGAGAGGATTTCAAAGATGAAAAAGGCGATTGAACAGGTAGTGGCAGGAAAAGATTTATCCAGAGAAGAAGCAGAGCGTGCCATGAGTATTATGCTGGGTGGCGAGGCGACACAGGCACAGATCGGTTCGTTTCTTACCGCGCTTCGCATGAAGGGGGAGACAGTGGAGGAGCTGACCGGATTTGCGGCAATTCTTCGGGACAAAGCGGATACGATCGCACCGCAGGTGGAGAGGTACATCGATTTTGTGGGGACCGGTGGAGATTGCACCTATTCCTTCAATATTTCGACGACTGCTTCTTTTGTCGTGGCGGCAGCAGGCCTTCCGGTGGCAAAGCACGGAAACCGCTCCATCTCATCCAAGAGCGGAGCCGGAGATGTGTTGGAGTCTCTAGGCGTGAATATTCAGGCAGAGCCGGAGCAGGTTCAGAAATGTGTGGAGGAGGTCGGAATCGGCTTCATGTTTGCACAGCTCTTTAATAAATCCATGAAATATGTAGGGCAGGCGAGAAAGGAGCTGGGAATCCGCACGGTATTTAATATCTTAGGCCCCCTTTCCAATCCGTCCCGTGCAAAATATATGCTGGTGGGTGTCTATGATCCGCTGTTGACAGAGAATATTGCAAAGGTAATGGCATCCCTTGGCGTGGAGCGTGCCTTTGTGGTCAGCGGGCTGGACAATATGGATGAGATCACCCTTACGAATGCCACCGTCGTATCAGAAATCAAGGACGGAAAGGTGACCACCTTCCAGATCACACCCGAGCAGTTTGGATTCCAGCGCGCCACACTTGAAGACCTGAAAGGCGGAGACGGCGCAGAAAATGCCGAGATCACGAAGCGCATCTTAAAGGGAGAGGAAAAGGGGGCAAAGCGGGACATCGTGCTGTTGAATGCAGGAGCAGCGCTCTATGTCGGTGGTTTGACAGAAAGCATTGAGGATGGAATCAAGCTTGCAGCGGAAACCATTGACAGTGGAAAAGCCTATGCGACGGTGGAGGCGCTGGTAAAAGCGTCAAACTAAATGTCAACTAAAAATAATTAAATGGTTGACAATTAAAAAGTATGATTATATAATAGCTCCAGTAGAAGACAAGGTGACAAAGACAAAGCGTCATTGTCAAATATAGGCAGCGAGGAGTTATATTGATCATGAAAGAAGCAACAAAGAGCAACGAGAAATTCCTGACAATTCAGACCATGGCGGCAATCGCAGTGCTCACAGCGCTTACCTGTGTGCTGGCTCCGCTGGCGATCACGATACCGATCAGTCCGGTGCCGATCTCCCTTACCAATCTGGTCATTTATTTTGGACTTTACGTTTTAGGCTGGAAGAGGGAGACGGTCAGTTATATCATTTATCTGCTGATCGGACTGGTGGGACTGCCGGTGTTTTCCGGTGGGACGGCCGGCCCGGCAAAACTGTTAGGACCCACCGGCGGTTATCTGATCGGATTTATCTTTATGACTGTGATTGCCGGAATCATGATTGATAAATTTTCTCAGAATATGTTTTTGTGTATGCTGGGCATGATTCTTGGAACCGCAGTGTGCTATGCATTCGGGACGGCATGGCTGGCGTATGAGGCCCACATGACGGCAAAGGCGGCTCTGGCAGCAGGCGTCCTGCCGTTTATCCCGGGAGATCTGGGAAAGATGATCCTCGCGATGCTGATCGGTCCCCAGATTCGAAAGGCGTTGACTAAGGCCGGAATACGGTAGCACTTTGTGATTGGTCAAGAAACAGCTGGCAGCACGATGTGGTACTCTTAGGGGCACTTAAAAAACGCCGGTTCTTGGCTTGCGTATTCGGAAACGGCACGCGCCGCTACGCGTCACCTGCCAAGTCGTCGGAAGCCATCCTAAAATGAGCTTCCGCTCATTGGGCTTCCTCCTATGCAAGCCTAGTACCGTTGCGTTTTTCGTGTAGCGAAAGCGTGCCCCGAAGAGTACCGCATCGTGCTGCCAGCGTCTCATGAACACAATTTTTTTTACATAAATTTTGTCTTGTTCTGATTTCCGCGGTTTGTTATAATGTGAGGGCGTAGAAAGGTCGTGTACTATGACAGGTCAGGGCAAAGCGTCAGTGGATATACTGCTTGCGGAAAGCTTTAAGGAATTGGTGCAGCAGCAGCCAATCGAAAAGATCACAATCAAAGAGATTACCGACAAAGCGGGTGTGATACGTCCCACATTTTACAATCATTTTCAGGACAAATATGAGCTGCTGGAGTGGATCATCCGGACACAGCTGATCGATCCGATGCAGATCCTCCTGGAAAACGGCATGTTCCAGCAGGCGATGGTTCTGTTGTTTACCAGCATGATAAATGAGAAGGCTTTCTATATGAAGGCCAGCCATCTGGAGGGACAGAATTCCTTTGAGAGCATCGTGAAATCCAGCATTACAACGGTGGTGCAGGAGGTACTGGAGAAGAGGGGACATATTGAAAAGCTGCCCGCATGGGTAAGCAATGAGCTGTTGGCGGAATACTATGCACAGTCTGCCAGCTTTGTGATGATCAAATGGATCCAGTCCGGAATGGAGCTCGCTCCGGAGACGATGGCAGAGGTGTATGATGATATGCTGCATATGTCGCTTTCGGATGTGTTGAGGAAGTAAATGAGTTGGATACATAAGGAATCAAAGGTCATGCCGACGTAGTCGGCATTGACTTTTTTGCACAGGAACGCCCAAAGGAAAGCTAGCTTTCCTTTGGGTGTTTCTGCGCAAAGAGTTCACATCGTTACACGATGTGAACCTTTTGATTCGAGCCAGCATGAAATCACGATTACAAACCGCTATATCTGTTTGCTCAAATATACAAAATATCGAAAATGTATATTTTATTTAGACAAAACAAAAAGATTGAATATTAAAAAATTCAATCTTTTTGTTTATACTAAGGCACGGAAAAAAGAAAGAAAGCGAGTGTGAAATATGATTAAATTTGGAAAAGGAGTGGTAAAGTCTCGGTTTGTGATCTTTATTGCTGCTCTGCTGTTGTTGATTCCGGCCGCTTTGGGATATTTTCATACAAGAGTCAATTATGATATCCTGACGTATTTGCCGGATGATATCGACACCATGAAGGGGCAGGAAATCCTTTTGGATGAGTTTGGAACCGGAGCTTTTTCCATGTGCGTTGTGGAAGGCATGGACAACAAGGATGTGGCCACGCTGAAAGAGAAAATGGAGCAGGTCGATCATGTAAAGACCGTGATCTGGTATGATTCCTTTGCGGATTTGTCCATTCCGATGGAGCTTCTGCCGGACGAATTGTATGACGTTTTTATCAATGATGAGAAAGATGCCACGATGTTGGCAGTCCTCTTTGACACTTCCATGTCGGCAGATGAGACGATGGATGCCATTGAGGAGCTTCGGAGCGTGACGGCAGAGCAGTGCTTTGTCAGCGGTATGTCCGCGGTAGTCACAGACACCAAAAATTTGTCAGACAAGGAAGTGCCCATCTATGTGCTGATCGCCGTGGGGCTTTGTATTCTGGTTCTGATGCTGACTATGGATTCGGTGCTGGCACCGATCTTTTTCCTGCTCAGTATCGGAATGGCGATCATCTATAATCTCGGCACGAATATATTCATGGGCGAGATCTCTTATGTGACACAGGCTCTGGCCGCAGTGCTGCAGCTGGGTGTGACCATGGATTACTCCATCTTCCTGTGGCACAGCTATGAGGAGAACAAGGAGCGCTTCCCGGATGACAAGAAACGGGCGATGGCACATGCGATCTCCAATACCGTTACATCCGTAATCGGAAGCTCGATTACCACGGTTGCAGGATTTATTGCACTTTGCTTCATGACCTTTACCTTAGGACTGGATCTGGGGATCGTGATGGCAAAGGGTGTCATTTTCGGAGTGATCTGCTGTGTGACGGTGCTGCCGTCGATGATCCTGATCTTTGACAGGGCGATTGAAAAGACCAGACATCGCGCGATTCTTCCGGATTTGGGAATCATCGCAAACTGGGTGGTCAATCATTTTTATATTTTCCTGATTGCGTTTGTGATCATCCTTGTGCCGGCAATTTACGGTTACACCCATACAGACGTGTATTATGATCTGGCGGGAACGCTGCCGGAGGATCTGCCGGGGATTAAAGCGAACGCAGTGCTGGATGAGGATTTCAGCATGGGAGCGACTCATATGGCGCTGGTTGACAGCCATCTGTCCTCGAAGGATGCCTCCGCGCTGCTTGCGGAATGCAGTGAGGTAGACGGCGTAAAGGCAGCATTGGGAATGGACTCCGTGGTAGGACCGGGGATTCCGAAGGACTTTCTGCCGGAGGAAATCAAGGATACGCTGATGTCGGAGGACTACCAGTTGATTCTGATTACGACAGAGTATGCGGTGGCCACAGACGAGGTAAATGTTCAGTGTGACGAACTGGAGCAGATCATCAAGAAATACGATGTGAATGGGATGCTCATCGGAGAGGCTCCCTGCACGAAGGATATGATTAAGATCACGGACCGTGATTTCAAGGTGGTCAGTGCGGTATCCATCGGCGTGATCTTTTTGATTATCGCGTTGGTGTTCAAATCCATATCACTGCCGGTAATATTGGTATCCGTCATTGAGTTTGCGATCTTTATCAATATGGGAATTCCGGCATACACGCACACCACACTGCCATTTATCGCATCCATCGTGATCGGAACGATACAGCTTGGCGCGACAGTGGATTATGCAATTCTGATGACAAATAAATACAAGAAGAAACGCAGTCAGGGAGCGGGCAAAAAAGAGGCGATCATTGCAGCACTGTCCAGCTCGATTCAATCGATTATCGTCAGTGCGCTGAGCTTTTTTGCGGCAACCTTTGGAGTGGGACTGTATTCTGATATAGACATGATCAGTTCCCTGTGTACCTTGATGGCAAGAGGTGCAGTGATCAGTATGTTTGTGGTAATTTTTGTATTGCCGTCCATGTTTATGGTATTTGACAAAGCGATTTGTGTAAGCAGTGTGGGCTTTCGTCCCAAAAATAAGAATTAAAACAGGAGGGATATCAATGAAGAATCTGGAGTTAAAAGATAAGTTCAAAAACAAATACGCAATCAAGGTCATCGCAGGGGTGCTGTCCATCGCATTGATCGGAGGAAGCGTAGGCGTGTATTCGGCGTATGCCGCCAAAGAAAATGCAGAGAGTGTGGAGGAGGCAGAAGATACAGAGACAGAGGAGGAAATTGAGTCCGCGATTTCTAAAATGATCAATCATTCCTCTGAAGCTGTAGAAATCGGAAAGGATGAGACGGTTTATCTGATTGCCAATGCCAAGGGCGAAGTCAGCCAGACCATTGTCAGCGACTGGCTGAAAAATCCGACAGGGGCAGAGGAGCTTTCCGATAAATCCGACCTGAAGGATATTACCAATGTAAAGGGAGAGGAAAGCTTTACCCAAAGCGGTGACAATGTGACCTGGCAGGCCGGCGGCAATGATATCTATTATCAGGGAACGACCGAAAAGCAGGCACCGGTTACCGAAAAGGTTACCTATTATCTGGACGGAAAAGAAATCGAGCCGGATGAGCTGGCAGGAAAAAGCGGAAAGGTGACCATCCGTTTTGATTATACCAATCACGAGAAGGTACAGGAGGTCGTAAACGGAAAGAACTATGAGGTAAGCGTTCCGTTTACGGTTGTGACCGGAATGATCTTGAATGATAATTTTACCAATGTGGAGGTCAACAACGGACGTGTGATATCCGAGGGAAAAAACAATATCGTGGTCGGGCTTGCAATGCCGGGTCTGGCAGACAGTTTGCAGCTTGAGAAAGAGGACTTTGATGAGGAGGTAGAGTTTCCGGAATATGTAGAGGTAACCGCGGACGTGGAGGACTTTTCGCTGGATATGACGATCACCGTGGTTACGAATGAACTGTTGAGCGCGATGAATCTGGATGGTACACTGGATCTGTCTTCTGTAGATGATATGCTTGACGAGATGACAGACGCAGGGACGCAGCTCGAAGAGGGCAGCGGCGATTTGAAAGAGGGAATCGGCACCTTAAAGGATGGTCTGGTTACCTATACAGACGGGGCATCTACGATTGCACAAAATCTAAAGACACTGGCTGACGGAACCACCAGCTTAAATGAACAGGTTCCGACACTGGTCAAGGGCGTGGATGATCTGAAGGACGGAACCGCAAGCGCTCTGAGCGGAGCACAGCAGTTGAGCGAAGGGGCAAAGACTGCCACAGCAGGTGCCAAGCAGCTGAATGATGCCTACGCAGGGGACAGCGGTGTAGCCAATGGAGCAAAGAGCCTGGATGCAGGGGTGTCGCAGCTCTGCACCGGATTAAACAGTCTGCTGACACAGGTTAGCGGCGGCGCATCGACCTACAGCACACAGGCAAAGAGTCTGTATGCGTCGGATGACGCAGCCAATGCGGCACTTACTCAGGATCTGACCGCCTATGTAACGGCACAGGTAACCTATCAGAATCTGGGCAGAGGCATTCTGGATATGCAGACGAGTATTCAGACCTCACTGGCCTCTGTGGGCGGAAGCATTACAAGTATGAATGCAAAGATTCCGGACAGCGCAGCGGCTTTCAGAATTACCGAGATTGATCCGTCGGCCTTTTCCCTTCCGAATTATATGAGCTTTGACGAGACAACCGGTGAATATACCCTGCAGGATGGTCTGGCAGCTAATGTGAAGGCATTGGGAACGGGAGCCCGCAGTGCAGCAGCGGCAATTGATACGAAAAAGACAACGACGGAGTCTACGGCGAAAGGCTTGCTGATGGTTGATGCTGAAAGCGCGGCAGGACTTCTTGAAGTGGCGGGAGCTGAGCAGGCGATGGCTGACAGTCTCAGGTCATCCGCCGACAGTCTGGATGGAGCCGAGGGATACGCGGCGCAGCTGGAAACATTGACCGCGCAATTTAACGCTGCAAAAAACGCAAGGGATACAGCCTATGCGAAGCTTGCGTCCACGGATGAAAGCAATCCGGGAACAATCATGAAGGTATGCACCTACTATGGAACGAGCGGTGCGGCGACCGCTTTGACGACGATCAATGATTCCCTGGCAAAGGCCGGACTGAACGCATCCGCATTGCAGCAGTTACAGGGCGGAGCAAACGATATTGATGTTGCCATCAACGGCGGGACACTTTCCAACGGTACGAAGGTAGAGCAGGGACTTGCGCAGGGAACCAACAGCCTGTATTACGGACTGCAGGGATATGACAAGGCGGACGGCACCCATCAGACCGGATTGGCGGAAGGACTTACCAGTCTGGCGGATGGATTGTCACAGCTTGACAGCGGCCTTGGCACGATGAAAAGCAGCACGCCGAAGCTTACCGCAGGGGTATCCTCTCTGGCAGAGGGCGCTGCAAAGCTGAGCAGCGGCGCGAATACACTGGTGGCAAACAACCAGAAATTAAACAATGGAGCTGCAGAGCTTTTGGACGGCTCAGAGGAGCTGCGGAGCGGAATGGCAGAGTTTAATGAAAAAGCCATCCAAAAGCTGGCAGATACCTATAATGGCGATATCAAATCTCTGGTAGACCGTCTGGATGCGGTTACAAAAGCCGGAGAGGATTATACCACCTTTACTCTTGTATCGGATGATGTGAAGGGAAGCGTGAAATTTATCTTAAAGACAGATGCCGTCAAAGAAAAGGATGAATAGGAATCGTTACAATGATGGAGGCTGAGGATGAACTGGATCGAGGTATTATTGGTAACCCTTGGGATATCGCTGGATATTTTTGCAGCAGTGGAATGTCAGGGAGCGCTTGTGGCAAAGATTTCAAAAAAGCAGTTGATCATAGTCAGTGTTCTTCTGTCTCTGTGGCAGATGGTTGCCCTCTTTCTGGGCAACCTCTGTGCCATTGTGATACACGTCTATGAGCTGAGGGACAGATCAGAGCACTTCGTTGCGGCGTTGATCTTTTTTGGAATGGGAATTCGTCTCTGCATCAAGGTGTGGAAGAATGAGAGCATTCTGGAGAGACGGATCGAGAAGCTCAAGGTAAAAGAATATGTAAAAATGTCGGCAGTTGCGAGCATCTATTCCTTTCTCACCGGTGTGGCATGCGGATTCTTAGGCTGCAACCTGCCGCTGATGCTGATCATGGTCGTTGCCTTTACCGCTGTGATGGTGATTCTGGGAATGTATATCGGATATCACTACGGATATCAGACCAAAGGAAAAGCCTATCTGGCAGGAGCGCTTCTGCTGATCATAGCCGGGACGGATATGATGATCCGCTGTTTTCAGGAGGCACACCTGGCGTAAGTTGACAATTTACAAAATATTTTGATAAAATAATAAAAGGCGCTGCCGTATCATGCAGACCGCTAAGAAAGAAAGACATCAAAAAAGCAACCGCCCATCGCCAAAGTAGTGGTTGCTTTTTGATTTGCAACTATAAACCAAGGTAAACCGTTTGCTTTACGGTAGTGCCTTTTCTTACGCAAATGTTACAATTTTTTTTCCATATTGTCAAGACATTTTTTCAATTCCCTTCCCCCAAATAATTTTTCATACTCTTTAAAGCCGATTTCTCCAGTCGGCTGACCTGTGCCTGGGAGATATGGATTTCCTCGGCTACCTCCATCTGGGTTTTTCCCTCAAAAAAGCGCAGCTGAATAATATGATTTTCACGCTCGTTCAGCCGATCCATGGCATCGGTGAGCGCAAGCTCCTCCACCCAACGTTCTTCCTTGTTCTTTTTGTCACTGATCTGATCCATGACGTAAAGTGTATCGCCGCCATCCGTATAAATGGGGTCGTAGAGACTGACAGGGCTTTGGATGGCATCCATGGCGCATACAATTTCCTCCTCGGAAACACCCGCCGCAGCGGCAATCTCCTTCAGCGTCGGCTCCTGCATGGAGGTCTTTAAGAGCATTTCCTTTGCATGGATTGCTTTATAGGCGGTGTCCCGCAGAGAGCGGCTTACCCGGATGCTGTTGTTGTCCCGCAGATATCGGCGGATTTCACCGACGATCATGGGGACCGCATAGGTGGAAAATTTTACCCCCATGGTCGGGTCAAAATTATCGATGGATTTGATCAGTCCGATGCAGCCGATCTGAAAGAGATCGTCTACGTTCTCCTGATTTCCGGCAAAGCGGCGGATGACGCTTAAGACCAGACGGAGATTCCCCTTGATATAGGTTTCCCGGGCGGCAGAATCGCCCGCTTTTATCCGTTGAAACAGTTCTTCTTTTTCTTCCTCGGTAAGTATGGGGAGTTTGGCGGTGTTGACGCCGCAGATTTCTACCTTGTAGACGGACATGATGTACATACCTCCGGAATCAAGTCTTGCTCCAGCCGGTTTCCGGTGCATTTTTTATGCGCAATGCGTGCCGTTTCTATTATGGCGGAGCCTCAGCATTTCGTATATGCTGTGGTATATTTCTAGCCTGTCCATTTTGGATTGGGATTATACAGGGAAACCTTCTTCCATAAATTTGTGAAAACGGTGGTGTTTTCCATCAAAGAAGTGTATAATAAATAAAATAGTTCATTTTGAACAGCGGCAGAATGTTTCGGGAATGGTTATTTTCGAATAGTTCCCGAGTGAGGATAGGTAGGAAAAATATGCAGGATTCGATTGATAAGCGAAATCAACAGGAAAGAGTTGCGCACAGCATCATAAAGCATTGGAATGTGCATTATCTTACCAGTGCAGAGCTGGAGGAAAAGAAGCATCAGGAGGAATTGCAAAAGGCGCAGGAGGTAATGGACCGGCTGAATGCAGAGGCGGCAGCAGATGAAGCGGCAAAGCAAAAGGAAATCGAGGCGGCGATGCAGGCGGCTGCCGACAGCGACTATAATGCGGCAACCAAATCATACTCGGGAGCCTATGGGAAAAAGGCGGTTACGGATGAGGTGACAAAGGAACAGATTAATCAGATTCTGGGAGAGAAAACAAAGGCATTTACGGAACATCTGGAGCAGACGATAGAGAAGCATCAATAAGATTTGAGGGGCGGCAGTCTGCGCCCTTCAAACGATCAAAAAGGAAGTACGAAAGGGATTCGAAACATGAAAAAAATATTAGATCAGATTACCGATGAGGTGAAGGCGGCGTTTGCTGCCGCAGGACTGGATGCCGAATATGGCAGGGTGTCTCTGTCGAACCGACCGGATCTGTGCGAATATCAATGTAACGGGGCAATGGCTGCGGCAAAGCAATATAAAAAGGCGCCGATTATGCTGGCAGATCAGGTGCTGGAAAAGCTGCGCGGCAATGAAATGTTTGAGGAGGTCGAGGCCGCAGCGCCCGGCTTTCTGAATTTGAAGCTGGACAGGGGGTATCTGGCAGATTATGTGGAGCAGATGGCACAGGACGAGGAAAGGCTTGGCTGTGAAAAAACAGATGCACCGAAAAGAATTCTGATTGATTACGGCGGACCGAACGTGGCAAAGCCGCTGCATGTGGGACATCTGCGCTCTGCGATTATCGGAGAAAGCATTAAGCGTATCGGAAAATTTATGGGGCACGACATGATCGGTGATGTGCATCTGGGAGACTGGGGTCTGCAGATGGGACTGATTCTTACGGAGTTAAAACAGCGGCAGCCTGAGCTTGTATATTTTGACGAAAATTATACAGGCGAATATCCCGCGGAAGCGCCGTTTACGATTTCCGAGCTGGAGGAGATTTATCCCACAGCCAGCGGAAAATCCAAGGAGGATGCCGCTTATAAGGAAGCGGCGATGCAGGCAACCTATGAGCTTCAGCATGGCAGGAAGGGCTATCAGGCACTGCTGAAACATATCCTGGATGTTTCCGTGTCCGACCTGAAACGCAACTACGAGAATCTGAATGTATCCTTTGAACTGTGGAAAGGGGAATCCGATGCACAGCCCTATATCCCAGGGATGGTGGAGAAAATGAAGCAGGACGGGTATGCGTATCTCAGTGAGGGAGCGTTGGTGGTGGATGTCAAGGAGGAGACCGATACGAAGGAAATTCCTCCGTGCATGATTTTGAAATCAGACGGGGCATCCCTGTACAATACCACAGATCTTGCAACCATTGTATGGCGTATGAAGGACTATCACCCGGACAAACTGATCTATGTGGTGGACAAGCGGCAGGAGCTCTACTTTACGCAGGTGTTCCGGTGTGCGAGAAAAACGGGGCTGGTGGAGAAGGACACCGAACTGCAGTTTTTGGGCTTCGGTACCATGAACGGAAAGGACGGCAGACCATTTAAGACCAGAGAAGGCGGAGTCATGCGCTTAGAGACGCTGATTTCCAATGTAAATGAGGAGATGTACCGGAAAATACAGGACAACCGCACCATGCCGGAGGCTGAAGCGAGGGAAACGGCGAAGATCGTAGCGCTTTCCGCGGTAAAATACGGAGACTTGTCCAATCAGGCATCGAAGGATTATGTATTTGACATCGATCGTTTTACTTCCTTTGAAGGAAATACAGGACCATACATTTTGTATACCATCGTGCGGATCAAATCGATTTTAAGAAAATATGCGGAATCCGGAAAAAACGCCGGGACAGCGCACATTCTTCCGGCTCATTCCGACAGTGAAAAGGCATTGATGCTGGAACTTGTGCGTTTGAATGAGGTCATGGAGAATGCCTGTGAAGAGACGGCACCCCACAAGCTTTGCGCCTATATTTATGATCTCGCCAACGCATTGAACCATTTTTATCACGAGACGAAAATTATGACCGAGGAAGATGAGACCGTGCAGGCTTCCTATATCCGGCTGCTGGAGCTGACCAAACACACATTGGAGCTTTGCATTGATGTGCTGGGATTTTCCGCTCCGGACAGGATGTGACGTTTATGTTTCGAAATAGAAAGGGCGCAATCTTTGATCTGGACGGGACACTGCTCGATTCCATGGGTGTATGGCGCAGAATCGATGAGGAGTTTCTCGGAAAACGGGGATTTGAGGTGCCGGAGGACTATCTGGTAGCCATCACCTCCAAACACTTTGAAAGCGCAGCGGTTTATACAAAAGAGAGATTTCAGCTTCCGGAGACCGTACAGGAAATTATTGCGGAGTGGTTTTCCATGGCAGAGAAAATGTATGCTACGCAGGTCGGGTTAAAGCCCGGTGTCAGGCGCTATTTGCAGACATTGAAAAAGCAGGGAATCCGAATGGCAGTCGCCACGTCCTCGGATCAGAGACTTTACGCTCCCTGCCTGAAGCATTGGGGAATTTACGATTTCTTTGAGGTATTTACCCATACAGAAGATGTGGCGCGAGGAAAGGGATATCCGGATGTCTATCAGGAGGCTGCCCGCAGGCTTTCCCTCATGCCGGCAGAATGCGTGGTTTATGAGGATATTCTAAAGGGCGTGCAGGGTGCCAAGATGGACAAATTTTATGTGGTCGGAGTGGAGGATGTTCATTCCGCATATGAAAAAGCGGATATTATGCAGACGGCAGACCGTTATATCACGGCTTGGAGTGAACTGCTTGGGTGAATTTGGGCTCGGGCGGGGGAGAGGCAAAAGGGACACAGGATTTCATCCTGCATCCCTTTTCGTATAAAAAATCGATCGGACAAACAAGTTTGCCGATGCGATTTCTCATACGAAAAGCTCGTATCAGCTTTGCTGATACGAGCTTTTGCCCATCTATGCCGACTATGTCGGCATGACCTTTTGCTCCCCCCTTACGTTCCCATCTATCTATTTACAAATCAATATCCAATTCCACAGGACAGTGATCGGAGCCCAAAATATCGGTGTGGATTTTGGCATCAATCAGCCGGTCGGTCAGGCGTTCCGAGGTGATGAAGTAGTCAATACGCCATCCGGCATTTTTCTCTCTGGCACGAAAACGGTAGGACCACCAGGAATAGATTTCCGTTTGCTCCGGATAAAAATGACGGAAGCTGTCCACAAAATGATTTTCCAGAATCGTGGAAAATTTACCGCGCTCCTCATCGGTAAAACCGGCATTGTGACGGTTGGTTTTTGGGTTTTTCAGATCGATTTCCTGATGTGCCACATTCAGATCGCCACAGAAAATGACCGGTTTTTTGGTATCCAGTTGTTTGATATATGCAAGGAAAGCATCCTCCCACTGCATGCGGTAATCCAGTCGCGCCAGTTCGTTCTGGGAGTTCGGCGTATAGCAGGTCACAAGGTAAAAGGTATCATATTCTAATGTAATGACACGTCCTTCCCGGTCGTGTTCTGCTGCACCGATGCCGTAGCTGACAGAGACAGGTTCTTCTCTGGTAAAAACAGCGGTTCCCGAATAGCCCTTTTTTTCGGCATAATTCCAGTACTGGTAGTAGCCCGGAAGCTCAAGGTCAATCTGACCCTCCTGCAGCTTGGTTTCCTGCAGGCAGAAGACATCGGCATCCAATTCTTTGAAAATCTCCAAAAATCCTTTATTCACACAGGCGCGCAGCCCGTTCACATTCCATGATATCAGCTTCATAATTGGTTTCCTCTGTTAATCCTGCAAACTTTCAAGAATCCGATTCCTGACTTTCGTTGCTTTATCATAAGCCTTTTTGACGTTTGGATTCTTTAATAACTCCGCATCATTCAGCGCTGTTATGATTTCATCCCAGTCGTCACGCTGCTTTCTTAAATCATCCTTGTACTGCATATCGGTTGTTGGCATATTTTTCACCATCCTTTCGTTCATTCTGTTGTGTTTGGTTTTTATTATAAGTGGGGGTCTGCAAAAAGTAAAGGTTTTTTGTGTGAGTTATCGCTGGATATTTCGCAAGAAAAATACTATACTTTAGGTAACGCACCGTATTGTGACGTAATAAAGAAAGGAGAATGCCTATGCTGGAAAAAGTGGATTTGAATCGAAAAATGGAAAAGAAAGAGTACAAAAAGCGGATGGATGAGCTGCAGCCGAAGCTTTCCCGTCTGCAGCGCGACTGCAAGGAGAAAAAAATCCCGATCCTGATTGTATTCGAGGGGCTTGGAGCGGCCGGAAAAGGCACCCTGATTAACGGTCTGATCGAACCGCTGGACCCCAGAGGGTTTCAGGTCTACACCACCGCCGTGGAGACAAAGGAAGAAAAGATGAAGCCATTTTTGTGGCGGTTCTGGACGCGGATTCCCTCTGCGGGAAGGATTGCCATCTTTGACCGGAGCTGGTATCGGAGAGTACTGGTGGATCGCTTTGACGGGCTTACTTCGCCGGAACAGCTCGACTATGCGTTTGGAGAAATTGCATCCTTTGAGAAGCAGCTGACCGACGATGGGGCGGTCATCATCAAGTTTTTCGGACATATTTCCAAGCACGAACAGCACAAACGCTTTGAAAAGCTGCGCAGTGAAAAAAAGACGGCATGGCGTGTGACCAAGGCGGATCTGGAGCGCAACAAACAATACGACAAATATTTACATATGAATGAGGAAATGCTCGAAAAAACGGATTTTGAGTATGCACCCTGGCATATTCTGGAGTGTACTGACCGCCAGTATGCCATTGCAAAAATGACGGAGATTGTGGTTTCTGCACTGGAACAGGCGCTTGCAGAAAGAGAACACATACCTGCGGAAGAAAACGGAGAGGAGAAGGCTGAACGGCAGGAGCTGGCGACATCTGTCTTAGCAGGCGTGGATCTATCCAAAACCATGGACAAGGAGACGTACCGGAAGGAGCTTGCGCATCTGCAAAAGCGTTTGGGAGAGCTGCACAATGAGCTGTACAAATACCGGATACCGGTGGTTCTCGCGTTTGAAGGGTGGGACGCGGGAGGAAAGGGCGGCGCAATCAAGCGTCTGACACAGGCCTTAGATCCCAGAGGCTATGCGGTACATCCGGTGTCGTCTCCTACGGAGGAGGAGAAGATGCATCAGTATTTGTGGAGATTCTGGAAAAATTTCCCCAAAGACGGCCATGTGGCAATTTTTGACCGCAGCTGGTATGGCCGCGTGATGGTAGAACGGATTGAGGGATTCTGCACGACAGAAGAGTGGAAAAGGGCTTACCATGAGATCAATGAGATGGAAGAGCAGCTGGCGATGCACGGCACCATCGTGATCAAATTCTGGATGCACATTGACAAGGACGAGCAGGAGCGCAGATTCAAGGAACGTCAGGAAAATCCGGAAAAACAGTGGAAGATTACCGATGAGGACTGGCGCAACCGCGCAAAATGGGACGAATACGTTACCGCAGTGGATGAGATGCTTTTGCGCACCTCTACCACCTATGCGCCGTGGGTCATCGTGGAGGCAGACAGCAAATACTATGCCCGCATCAAGGTGCTCAAAACCGTTGTAGAAGCGATTGAAGCAAGGCTGGAGCGCTGATCCGATACATATGCGTTTCGGCGATTCGGACCATCTGCGGAGCAGATTTTCATGTCCGAATCGCAGCACTGATCACGCGGTAAACCGATCTTTGCCCTCGAACCGCGCACTTGCTGCGCGGTTACGAGCCAATACATATGCGTTTCGGCGATTCGGACCATCTGCGGAGCAGATTT
>JAFUTQ010000006.1 GCA_017484135.1 Lachnospiraceae bacterium | reverse complement strand
CCGTCGCTGGTGGCGATCATGACCAGATAGAGGGCATAGGCGCCCCGGAATCCATATTTTTTCATTTCTTCCGTTGCCAGCCGGTTCCAGGATCTGGAGATGCTGAAAATGGACATAGTAAAGTGTTCAAACCGTTCGATCATAATTACCTCTGCTGCGCTTTTTTGTTTTTTTCATTATAGGGTTTCTTTCCGGAAGAAAGCAACTGCCACGGCGCCAGGGCCGGCGTGGGTGCCGATCACGCTGCAGAGCTGGGTCTGGTCCAGATGCTCGACATTTCCTTCCCAGATGGCGCGGCTGTCTGCAATATAATCCTGCAGCAGCTGATCGGACAGACCGGTGTATCCCAGAAGAAGAGGCCTGGAAAAATCGATTCCGTTTTTTTGAACCGCTTCGATCAGCAGGTTGTTAGCTTTTTTGGAGCCCCTGGCCTTGCCCAGCATGGCCAGTTCACCGTCTTTTGTGGTTACGACCGGTTTGATATTGAGCACGCCGCCGGCAAAGGCCGCCGTTTTGGAAATCCTGCCGCCTTTCTTCAGGTATTCCAGGGTCTCCAGCCGGGCAAGCAGGCAGATGTCGTCACGCCTGCGGATCAGGTGGTCTGTGAGTTCCTCCAGCTCCATTCCTTTTTCTGCACACTGCAGGGCATACTCTGCCAGGACACCGGAGCCTATGGAGACATTGCGGCTGTCGACCACGCGGATATTGGGAAAGTCCTCCGCCGCGATCCGGGCGCTCTGATAGGTGCCGGACAGTCTGGAGGTGACGGTGATGACAACGCCTTCTTCCCCCTTTTCCTGCAGCTCCCGGAAGGCTTTTGCGAAGGCATCCGGCGTTGCCTGGCTGGTTCTGGGAAGAACCGGGCTCTCTTCCAGCTTACTATAGAACTCCATTTTGTCCAGCGTCACGCCGTCAATATACTCGGTCTCTCCGAACGTGACGGTGAGCGGGACAACGACGAACTGATCTTTATATTGCTTTGCCACATCAACTGTAGAATCTGTGATAATACGAACTGCCATTGTATAGAAACCTCCAAACTTGTTTTTGGCAAATGTTGATTTATCAACGAGCATGACAATACTACCGGTATGTTGATATGTCAACAACTATTTAAAAAAAGAACGATCCCTGTATTAAGAAAAAGAAAGATCCCCGTTCTGGCAAAAACTTTATTTTGATAATCATACCGCATGAACCGGGACAGCTGATGGATACTGATTTCCGGTTCAGCAGCCAATTCAGCCCAATTCACACCTTTTCTTCTATAGTCCCGATTTTAATATCCTGTTTCCCGATACTTTTACAAATATCGGCTTTTAACCATGAAATGACAAAAAAGACCTAAAACAGGTTCTTTTTAATTGTCCAAATATTCATGAAAGCTGTCCCGAATAATATTTTCCGGACAGGTATCGGATGGTACTATGTACACAGATCAAGGGAAAACAACCTGATCGACAAAAACAATAATTACCATTCAAAATCATCCGAAAAACAAGAAAAAATCAAAATGAAAGGAAACGGATGATGAGCCGTCTCATCGGCAGGAGGTTAAAAATATTATGAATATCAGAACAGGAAACGACATCAAAGAGTTCAACGCAGCACTTAACAATTGCACAGGTATCGTATGGCTCATGGGCCCCAATGATGAGTGCTACAACATGAAGAATGCAGACGAGTACATCGAAGGCATGCTCAGACTGGCCGAGGGTCATGACGATCAGCTCGGAATCTTCACAACTTCCTATGAAGATGAGATGACCATGATGGACTACTTCGAGCATATGGCTGCATAAGAGAAAGCTGCATAACTATATTGCCTCCCCAAAGAGGATTGGGGCATGAAGGATAGTCACAAACGTCCATTGTGTCCCTTATGATTACCCTCCCCTTTTTCTTTATAGCTCTGTGGTTTGGACAGAAATCACAGAATCATAGAATAAGAAGCCGAAAGGCAGCTGCTCCGGAACTTCAAACGGTTCAGCACACAAAAACGCGCCAGAGGATTATTCATCCTTTGGCGCATTTTT
>JAFUTQ010000005.1 GCA_017484135.1 Lachnospiraceae bacterium | reverse complement strand
TTTGCCGATGTGCTGTATCAGACAGGCGAGGGTATCGAGAACGAGGAAAGAATGGAGTTTCTGAAAGTCATATCCGAGCAGTCGCACAGATTGTCCAATCTTGCACAGAATACGCTGCTGCTTTCAAAGGTCGAGGCTACACAGATCATAACAGAGAAAGAAACTTTTTCATTAAGCGAACAGATAAAACGGTGTGCGATAATGCTCCTGCCGCAAATGGAGAAAAAACATATCACGCTTGATATTGCCGAGGATCTTGATTTCAGTTATTACGGCAATGAGGAGCTAATGGAACAGATATGGATAAATCTGCTGAATAACGCTGTCAAGTTTACCCCCGAAGGCGGAGAGATTTTTATATTCTCAAAGCAGATGGGGAGTAAGCTGATCGTTTCCATAAAAGACAGCGGAGCAGGAATGGACGAGGATACGATAAGCCACATTTTCGAGAAATATTATCAGAATGATACTGCGAGTATCGTTAAGGGAAACGGTATCGGGCTTTCTATCGTTAAGCGTATTGTGGAGCTGTGTGAGGGTAGTATTGAGGTCGAAAGTGTGCCGGGTAAGGGAAGCGTATTTTCGGTTGTTTTAGAAATTTCAGATCAATAAAATCGTACTGTTCAAACAGGCTCTCAAAACGCTGTGAGAGCCTGTTTGCTTTTAGGGGTAATACTCACTATGAACGTTTTATAAAGCCTGTAAAAGCCGTTTCCGTTCGTCTGACGGGCATTGAAAAGCTGACTACTCCAAATCATTACGCTTGCGTTTTTTCTGTTGCTCCACAGATTTCTCATTCTCCAAAAACTGTAACAGCGTGGTACGGGCATACTCCACGTCTTTGATAAACTTCTTCTGCTCCTGATACTCCGCATTTTTCACTGACCGTTCTTGCAAGAGGGCGGTCTTTTTTGTTTCCAATTCCTCAAGGCTCGGCACTTTCTCTCCAGTGTGATTGTAAAAATTTTGCAAGGGATTAACGCTTGCAAAAATTGTCGAAAATTTCTTGACGGATTCCGTAGCCACGTTTTGCAAAATCTATGGACTTTTTCGGGATAATGAGTTATGATTTTATTAACTCGGCAATAAAACATCGATAATTTCTATTTACAAACGAGGAAGAAAATGATATAATAGAAGCATGAATGACGAGAAACGCACCGACTATAAAACAAGTACACCGGAAGTGTTATACGAAGCAAGAAAGATCGTAATAAAGATGTGGAAAAAAGGTCATCCCGTAAAGGAAATAGCAGAGGTAACGGGATTCTCCACGAATACAGTCTATATTACGATCCGCAAGTATAAAGCAGATGGTATGAAAGCCCTGAAGCCTCAAAAGCTGGCATCAAAGTAGGCGAAAACAGAACGCTGACCTCTTTGCAGGAACGGGAAATCATCAAAATGATCACCGAAAAGAATCTGGATCAGCTTCGCTTGAAATGCTGCCTATGGACACGCAGTGCTGTGCAGGAACTAATCAAAATACATTACGGGATTACTATGCCCATTCGTACCGTTGGCGAATATCTCAAGCGCTGGGGATTTACAGTTCAGAGACCTATGAAACAGGCGATGAACCAGAAACCCGAGCAGGTGCAGACATGGCTGAAAGAGGCCTATCCTCTGATTCATAAAGCAGCAAAAGAGGAAGGTGCAGAAATATTTTGGGGTGATGAAACTGCAATTCAGAATGAAAGCAATTATGCACGCGGTTACGCTCCAAAGGGCAAACCCCCCGTTCTGAAAGTTCAGACTGTGAAAATGCATATCAACATGATCAGTGCCATCAGCAACAGAGGTAAAGTCTATTTTATGTTCAGTCAGGAATCCATCGATTCTGAAAAACTGATCGAATTTATGGGAAGACTCATCAAAGATGCAGGACATAAGATCTATCTGATACTGGACAATCTTCGCGCCCATCACAGTAAGGTGACTACTACATGGGTTGAAGAACACAAGGAGCAGATTGCCTTATTTTATCTTCCTCCATATTCTCCTGAGTATAATCCGGATGAATATCTGAATCACGATTTGAAGCAGTCTATCGGCCATAGAGAAATGGTAAAAGATAAGGAAGAGTTACGCTCTCGTGCTGATGAATTCATGGATGGTCTTTCTTCTGATTCTGATCATGTCAAGTCTTATTTTGACCATCCAAAGCTTGGCGATTATGATGAGATTTGATGGCTTGTGATTTATCGATATTTAATTGCCGGAATAATAATATGGGATTTCCCCATAGCAGACAGCAGACAGAGATAGAAAACTTGCTGTCGGAAAAGAGGACAAGGATTGGAGATAACGGCTGCCGTAAAAGAGAAAGACAAGGCAGATGAGCTGACTTCCGATGAGGGTATCAAGGTCGTGGTGCATATTCCCGACAACGTACCCGAAACAATCAGACAGCAGAAAATCAACCACATCTATGACATTCTCACAAGAGAAAAATCGGAATGACGTAGAGCGAAAAATCTGAAAAAGGACTTGCAATTTTCGGTCAGGTGCGCTACAATAGATACATACGCAAACTTGACCGACGATTGCAAAATTCGGAGGTCAACTATGAGAAAAAAGAAAACAAACGAGAACGGCATAACTGCAATTTATGTTCGCCGTTCAGTAGCGGACAGGGATAATAATTCGCTGTCTATCGAGGCACAAAAGGAGGATTGTATTCGCTATATAGGTGAGGACTGCGTTTATCGCATTTACTGTGACAATGGTTTCTCTGGAAAGGATACGGAACATCGTCGTGCATTTCAGCAGATGATGAGTGACGCTCGTGACGGTCTTATCAGCAGAATTGTTGTGAAAAAGTATGACCGTTTCAGCAGAAATCTTCGTGATTATCTGAATGTGAGTGAGGAACTTGACAAGCTGGGAGTGACTGTTTATTCTCTGTCCGAGCCATTTAATACCGCCACAAAAGAAGGGCGCATGATGAGGGACAATCTCTTGAACTTTTACTCAGTAGAGCGTATGACAGTAAACGGCAAAATGGGTTCTGTGCTTGTTCCCTCGGAGCAAGCGGAGGCTTTGAAACTTGCTTATGAGATGTATTCTGATCCGTCAACCTCTCTGCGTGATATTCTCAAATATTTCAA
>JAFUTQ010000058.1 GCA_017484135.1 Lachnospiraceae bacterium | reverse complement strand
TGGCTTTACTACGGACGCCAATGGGTCCAAGGAGAACACCGTCACACCAATGCCCACTCATTATACAGCTTAAGCAACGGAATGGTTAGTCCTTTCTGGCTGAAAGGTATCTAACCACCACAAATACATTATAGGAGGAGACAAAACATGAATGCAATAGAAATAAGAGGTCTGAAAAAGTCCTTTCGCGGGCTGTATGCCTTAGACGGGCTGAATATGACTGTACCTGTCGGGGCAATCTACGGCTTCATCGGGGAAAACGGAAGCGGCAAGTCCACCACCGAAAAGCTGATCTGCGGACACCTTGTACCGGACAGCGGCAAGATCAGGATGTTTGACAAAAGCTACAAGAACGCAGGAGTAAGAGCGCGGGTCGGAGCCTTGATCGAAAACACCGGATGTTTTCCCAATGCCAGTATTTATCAAAACCTGATGATGCAGGCAATCAACCTGAATCTGGAGAGCCCGGATGAGGAAATCAGACGGGTTCTGAAAATCGTCCGCATGGAGGAAGAGGGGAGACTCAAATTCAAAAAATGCTCCCTCGGCATGAAACAGAGAATCGGCATTGCAATGGCGCTCCTCGGCGATCCGGCGCTGCTCATTCTCGACGAGCCCATCAATGGTCTGGATACCGACGGGATGCGGATCATGCGGGAAATTCTTGTGGATATTACGAAGAACTATGGCTGCACCGTGCTGATTTCCTCGCATATCCTCGGAGAGCTGGAAAAGATTGCCACCCACTACGGCATTATCCGTCAGGGAAAGATGATTCAGGAGCTCTCTGCCGCTGAAATGGAGAGCCGCTGTCGCATGTTCGCCTCTCTCAAAGCCGCTGATATGCAGCGTGCGTGGGGCGTGCTGCGGCAGAAGTATGGCAATGTGAAGGCCGAGGACGGTTACATTCGCATATATGATGTAAACGATACAGAACAGCTTGTGGCTGTTCTGATGGAAAACGGTATCTCTGTCAGTGAGATCAAAAAGAACAGAATCGGACTTGAGGAATATTATATCGGGCTGATGTCGGCAAAGGAGGGGAAATAAAATGCAAGCACAACTTACGCCGAAATTTGAATCTCCAAGCCTGTATAAAAGGCTGAAGGGGATGCTGGGGGTAGATTTTTACCGACTGTTTCACACACCGATGTTTTACATTTTTCTTGCTGTCGCTGCCATTATCCCGGCGATGGTGCTCTCTATGGGTGGGATGGAAGGCGGTGCGCCTCTCTATGAAAATACCTGGAACATCATTGCGGCGGACACTCCTTTGTACATCGTAAACAGCATAGCGGATTATTCCAACATGAATATGGTGTTTATTTTTGGCGGGATTATGGTGTCCGTCTTTATCGGGCACGACTATCGGAGCGGCTATGTGAAGCAGCTCTTTACCACGCATGCAAAAAAGAAAGATTACATGATCTCCAAGTCGGTGGTCTGTGCCTTTGCTATGGCCTGCATGTGCGTGACCTATCTGATTGGCGGAGCATTTGCGGGGGTGCTTACCGGTGCGTCCATGAAAGTAAATATCGGGTCGCTTTTGATTGCAATCTTTGGGAAAATGGTCATGAGTCTGGGCTGGGCGAGCCTTTACACCTTTTTGAATGTCATTTTCAGAAGATATTTTGGCATATCCATTGCATCCAGCTTTTTGATCGGTACCGGCATCCCGATTATCGGTGCGGCGGCGCTCATCGGAAATCGCTCTGCGTTGAATCTGTTCCTGTACGGCTCATCGGTCAACGCCTGCCTTTCAAGCAATATTGTGACACTTGGAACCTGCCTTGCCGTCTCTGTGGTATGGGCAATCATCTATAATGTGCTTGGAACGGCTGTCCTTGCAAACAGCGACGTGTATTAAAGGAGGTTGTCGGACATGAATGCAATCGAAATAAGAAATTTATCAAAAAAATTCGGCAGCAAAACAGCAGTGAATAATCTCAGCATGACTGTCCCCGCCGGTGCGATCTACGGATTTATCGGCGAGAACGGAAGCGGAAAATCCACCACAGAAAAAATGATCTGTGGACTGCTTCATCCCAACGGCGGAAGCATGAAGCTGTACGGAAGGGACTATACCGATCCGGATGTGCGGGCGAAGGTTGGCGTGCTGATCGAAGCCCCGGGCTGCTTTCCGAATATGAGTGTATGGAGCAATCTGATGCTGCAGGCTGACAATCTTGGAATCAAACATTCCAGGCAGGAAATCGTAAAGGTTTTGAAGACGGTGCGGATGGAAGGTGCTGCTTCCAATAAGTTCAAAAACTGTTCTTTGGGCATGAAACAGCGTATCGGCATTGCAATGGCACTCCTCGGCAATCCGGCGCTGCTGATACTCGACGAACCGATCAACGGATTGGATGCGGACGGGATGCGGATCATGCGGGAGGTTCTTGTAGATATTACGAAGAACTATGGCAGTACCGTTTTGATTTCCTCGCATATCCTCGGAGAGCTGGAGAAAATCGCTACTCACTACGGCATTATCCGCAAGGGCAGAATGCTCTGCGAAATGACTGCCGAAGAACTTGCGGCAAGCTGCCGTACTTATATCGCCCTGCAAACAGGGGATAAAAACAAAACCAAGCTGCTGCTTGGCAGTCGATATTCCCGTGTGGAAGAAGATGAAAGCGGCTGTATCCGTGTTTATGATGCGGCAGAATCAGAGGAAGTTGTGACCTTCCTGTATCAAAACGGGATCACAGTCAGCGAGATCTGGCGTGACAAGATCGCTCTGGAAGAATACTACATTGACCTGATGCATGAAAAGGAGGGCAGATCACTATGAGACAGACACAGAAAATCGAATTTCCGTCCCGCAGCTTTGAAAAAAGACTGACCAGTATGGTCAAGGTGGATGCCAGGAGGATGTTCACAACACCGCTTTTTTATGTTATGCTGGGGATCGCGCTCGCGATTCCGATCCTCATTCTGGTTATGACTTCTATGGTGGGCGGCATAGAAGTGACTGATCCAAATACCGGCGCAGCACAGACGATGGAGGCCTTTACAAACACATGGCAGATCATCAGGCAGACAAGCGGAGCAGACTCAATGATGAGTATGGACATGACTGCAATGTGCAACATCAATCTGATGTATTTTATGGCAGGAGTTTTTGTCTGCATTTTTGTGTCGGAGGATTTCAGAAGCGGATATGCCAAAAATCTTTTTACCGTTCGAGCCGGGAAAAACGATTATGTGGTATCCAAAACCCTGACCGGCTTTTTTGCCGGTGCGCTGTTTTTACTTGCTTTTTTTATTGGTTCCATTCTGGGAGGCTCTTTTGCGGGACTTTCCTTTGATCTTGGGACAGCCGGCATCGACGGTCTGGTAATGTGTATGCTGGCAAAGATCTTTCTGATGGCGGTTTTTGCATCCATCTTTCTTGTGATGAGTGTCGTTGCAAAACAGAGAACATGGCTTTCCATCTTTCTCTCTTTGTTTGCCGGAATGCTGCTGTTTCTGATGATTCCGATGATGACCCCGCTGGATTCCGGTGTGATGAATGTCTTTCTGTGTCTTGCGGGCGGCGTGATCTTTGCAGCAGGGATCGGCGTTATCAGCAATGCGATACTCAGGAAAACAAGTCTGGTATAGAAGATGGAACTGTGTAAAGGTAACAGAGGCGAAGCCTCTGCGTGGTGGTATGTTGCTTGTCACATTTTCGACAGGTGAAAAACGATTGTCTGATACAACGATGAAAAGATACTTGACATCTGCGCTTAGCGATAGTATTATCAGACATTATATTGATATTAAGAAACAAAAGAAAGGAATTTCAGCAATGCAGAATAGGAACAAATTTCCCAAGCAGAATAGATATTCAGTCGTGCCCGTGTATCATTGGAATCAGGGGCTTTTGTTTGATGGAAATCATACCGTATTGCGAAATCCAAATCACCTCATACGAATGATTACATATGAGATTAAGCATTGAAAGGTATTGAATACTGCAGCGTATAGGTAACACCATCAAACAATGGAAAGGTTGTTTGGTGGTTTTTTTATGCGCTTCGCACGATTGCATGATTAAGGAGGAAAACATTATGGAGTACAGATTGACGAGACACGAAGAAGTAAAGCTGAGACTACGTCCCTATAAAGCCTGCGATGCGAAAACGATAGCGGGCTGGATCAAGGATGAAATCAGTCTCAGAAAATGGAGCTCTGACAGATTTGGGACTTTTCCTGTTACAGAAGCAGATATAAACCATAAATATATGGACTGCAATGGTGACTGCATGGACGAGGATAATTTTTATCCCATGACAGCATTTGATGAAAGCGGAGTGGCAGGGCATCTGATCTTGAGATTTACGGACGAAAAAAAGCAGATTTTGCGATTTGGCTTTGTCATAGTAGATGATACGAAACGCGGCAAAGGCTACGGAAAACAAATGCTGTTACTCGCGCTGAAATACGCTTTTGAAATATTAAAGGCTGCCAAAGTGACACTTGGAGTTTTTGAGAATAATGAGGCGGCATATCACTGTTATAAAGCGGCAGGGTTTCGGGAAGCAGCAATGGAGCAGGAAGAATACTTTGATATATTAGGGGAGCAATGGAAGTGCATTGAAATGGAGGTTGATGCAATAAACTACTATTGAGAAAAACATGAAAGTAAACTATAATATCGGTAAAATGACAGCTTTGAGCAGTAAATCTGCAAAAAATATGAGGAGGATGAAAAAGAATGAACAAAGGAAGACTCGAAGCATTTACAGATGCAATTGTGGCAATCGCGGCGACCATTATGGTATTGGAGCTGCACACGCCAATCACAAACAACTGGCAGGGCTTTGTGGAGGAGTGGCCGACCTTTCTTGCCTATATCATCAGTTTTGTGATGATTTATGTAGTCTGGTATTCCCATCACAACCTGTTCAAAAAGGCGGAGGTCATTACATCAAGGACGTATTTGCTCAACGGGCTTTGGATTTTCTTTCTGACGCTGGTTCCGTTTCTGACTGCATGGGTCGGTTCAGCGGCAGATGCAAGCCTGCCGGAGTTTTTGTATCCGCTCAATCTCCTGCTTTGGAGCGGGGCATTCCATCTGCTTGACCGACAGATTTTGCGTGACAATCCGGAGGCAACGAAGGACAGCTCCACAAGACTGTTTGACCGGATATTTATGTATGGCGGCTATGTGCTTTGCATGGTGCTGGCATTCTTTTATCCGCCGCTTTCGTTATATGTGATCGGTGCAGTATCGGTAGTGATGATTATCCGCATCTTTACCGCAAAGGAGGCGCGCGCAGATGAATGATGTCCAGCCAATTGAGAATAATGATATTATGGGAAAATATCAGAAATCAGAAAATATACTTAGTGACATTCAAAATATAATAGATGCTTCACAGAAAGAGGCCTATCGTGCAGTTAATATGTCCTTGGTTCAGCGAAATTGGCTGATAGGTTATAGAATTGCCGAGGAGGAAATGGGAGGCGAAAATCGCGCAGAATATGGTGCGAATATTATAAAAAAGCTTTCGAAAGAACTCACTGCAGTGTATGGAAAAGGCTTTACAAAATACAATTTGTACAGTTTTTATGCATTCTACAAGGCATATCCACAGATTTTCCAGACGCTGTCTGGAAAATCTGATATCAATTTATCATGGTCACATTATGCAATTTTATCAAAAATTTTTGATATCAATGCAAGAAATTGGTATGAAAGTGAAGCAATACGGGAGACATGGAGTGTGCGTACTTTGCAAAGAAATGTCGATTCGCAATATTATTATAGAATCTTGCAGTCGCAGGTCAAAGAGCCTGTACGAGAGGAAATGAAAGAACTTACCAGTGTGTATCAACAGGATAAGTTGGAATTTATAAAAAGCCCTATGGTGGTAGAGTTTTTAGGCTTAACACCCGACACTTCTTTTAACGAAACCAAGTTAGAAACGAGTATTATTTCTAATCTGCAAAAGTTTCTTATGGAAATGGGAAAAGGTTATGCGTTTGTTGCCAGACAGCAGCATATTCACACAGAAAAACAGGACTATTACATTGACCTGGTATTTTACAATTATATTTTGAAATGCTTTGTGTTAATCGATTTGAAAACAGATAAAATTACACATCAGGATGTAGGACAGATGGATATGTATATTCGTATGTACGACGATCGAAAGAAGGCATCCGATGATAATCCTACACTTGGGATTGTCCTGTGTTCCGAAACAGATGAGGACATAGCGAAATATTCAATATTACATGGGAATGAGCAGTTGTTTGCGAGCAAATATAAATTGTATTTGCCGACGGAAGAAGAACTCCGGGCAGAAATTGAAACGCAGAAAGCGATGTTTTATTTACAGCAGAAAGAACAGAGTGCAAGGGAGGCGAGCGCAGATGAATGATGTGATTCAGAATATGATTACGAGAAGGAGCTGCAAACAGTATAAAGGCGATCCGGTTCCGGATGAGATCATCGATCAGATTATCGAAGTCGGGCTGTATGCCGCCAGCGGGATGGGAAAGCAGTCTCCGATTATTTTGGCGGTCAAAGACAAAGCAATCCGGGATGAGTTGTCCCGGCTGAACGCAAAATATGATCCGCGAAAAAGGCAGGATCCATTCTACGGTGCGCCGGTCGTGTTGGCCGTTCTGGCACCAAAAAGTATTCCCACCGCTGTGTATGATGGAAGTCTTGTCATGGGAAATATGATGCTGGCGGCACATTCTCTGGGAATCGGCAGCTGCTGGATTCACCGCGCAAAAGAGGTGTTTGAGGATGCAGAGGGAAAAGCGTTATTGAAACAGGCGGGGCTGACAGAGGGGTATGAGGGCATCGGAAACTGTGTAATAGGTTATGCCGCATATGAAAATGAGACTGTGATTCCCAGAAGGGAAAACCGGGTATTCAGATTTTGAGAGAGCATCTTATACAAAATCAGATACTTTTTGAGGAAGCATATGAAGAAATGGTTACATCCCCATAAAAAAATAATTTTTGCCTGCATTTTTCTTACGATCATCAGCTTGATCTACGTTCTTGGGATAAACACCGACACCAAAATTTTGTGCTACGTGGTGTATGCGTTTTCTACCTATACGCTTGTGGTGTCGTGCATGGCTGTTCCGCGGCTGGTGCGACATGTGAACGCGTTAATCCGGGACGATCAGATCGTATGGATTGCAAAGATCAGACATTTACTGGAAAAAAATGAATACACTAGAAGATATCTGTACGACGCAGAGTTTCGGACAGGAATCTCTTTATACACAGGCTTTTGCTGGAATCTGTTTTACGCGCTGTTTAAGATGGTAACGGGAGTGGTCTATAGCTCGCTGTGGATGTTCGCGATCGGAGGCTACTATCTTGTACTTGGGATCAACCGTTTCCATATGCTGAGAAGTAATCGGGGATATGAACGCATTACGCGTGATATTGTAAGTCTGAAAAATACTGATTCCGCAGAAAATACGGATGTTGACGCATTAAAGAAGGAACAGAAAATTAAGGCATATAAGACCTACAGAAGTACGGGAGGCCTGCTGCTCTTTCTGGATGCGACCATGATGGGGCTGCTGATACAGATGATTTATCAAAATAAGAGTAATGACTATCCGGAGCACATCATATATGTATCGGCAATTTACACGTTTTACTATTTTATCACGGCACTGATCAGCATTGTGAAATGGTTCAAGCATAACAACCCGATTATGACCGCCGCCAAGAATGTGTCATTTGCAGGCGCGTGTATGTCGATCCTCTCACTGCAGACCACGATGATCACGCATTACGGGAATAAAGATGCGCAGTTTCAGAGACTCATGAACTCGGTGACAGGCGGGCTTATATTGATTTTTATCATGAGAATGAGCGCTGTTATGATATGGCGTGGAAACGTGCATTTAAGGGAGATGGATGGTGAAAAAGTAACTGGTTTTAATTGACAAAACCAATACAAGATGCTAGAATGGCATTACTTAACAGGAGAGGTGGAAGCATGAGACAATAATTTGCTTTTGATTGCATGAAGAATAAACGGTCGAGATCGGTTTGCCGATGCTGTTTTTCATGCTGTCCAAAGCAGATGATAGTCTCATTCCATCTCTTTTTCTATGCGCAGGGGCGCGCAAAGGCAGATGTCGCCTGTGACGGCGCGTACCCCGCGCGGCGAGGAGGTTCAATCATGATCAAAGTGGAGCATGTGTCAAAGGAGTTTGTATCGGCCAAGAAGTATCAGGGGTTATCCGGGGCACTCAAAGGGCTTTTTTCCCGGGAAAAAGTACATAAGATGGCAGTGGATGACATTTCCTTTCATATCAAAAAAGGGGAAATCGTCGGCTACATAGGCAGTAACGGGGCAGGGAAATCCACGACCATCAAAATGATGACAGGAATTTTGACACCGACAAAGGGAAAATGTCTGGTCAATGGAATCGATCCGAATAAACAGCGAAAGAAGAACGCGCAAAATATCGGAGTGGTATTCGGTCAGCGCACACAGCTCTGGTGGGATCTGCCGCTCAGCGAGTCCTTTACCATCTTAAAAGAAATCTATGATATATCGGATGAAGCTTACAGGGAGCGGATCGCTTTTTTGAATCGGGTATTGTCGCTGGACGATTTTTTTACCACTCCGGTGCGAAACCTGTCGCTGGGACAGCGTATGCGGGCAGATCTGGGAGCGGCGCTTTTGCACAATCCGCCGGTGCTGTATCTGGATGAGCCGACCATCGGACTGGATCTGGTGGTCAAGGACAATATCCGCGAGGCGATCAAGGAGATCAATGAAAAATATGATACGACCGTGATTCTTACGACCCACGATATTGGGGACATTGAGGAGCTCTGCAGCCGGATTCTGATTATCGACAAGGGCCAGCTGATCTATGACGGGAGCCTGGCGGAATTGAAGGAAACCTACGGCACCCGCCGCAGGGTGACCATGGAGGTAAAGGATACGAAGGAGGCAGCGGCAATGCCGTTGGGACAATGGCTGGGGAAACCGGAGGATGCCTACGATATCGAAGCAGATGAAGAAAATAGCAGTATCGCAGTGTCCTTTGACAAGAACCAGCTGCAGGTGTCGGAGGTGATCGGATGCGTGATGCAGCATATGGAAGTAAGGGATATCCAGATAAAGGAAACAGAGCTTGCAGAGATTGTCAAGGAGATTTACAATCATGGCATGGCGAAGGAGGCATAGATGAGGAAAAAAATCAAAATTTATCTGCCCTTTCTGGAAAATGAATTTAAGAGCAATCTGGCGTACAAGGGCAGCTTTTATCTGTTTATGCTTTGTTATCTGTTTTCGCCCTTCATCAATTACTATCTGTGGATGGCGATCTATGGGAGCACAGACAGCGGAAGCATAGGAGGACTGACCAGGGACGAGATGGTCATCTATGTCTTCATGATCTATGTGACCACGGAGATGGTGTTTGTTGGAATTTCCGAATACATCCGGGAGCATGTGGTGGAAGGATCGGTGGTCATGAATCTGATCAAACCGATGGATTATCGCATGAGCCTGATCTCGCAGGCGGCGGGCACGATGGTGTACCGTTTTTTTGCGCCGACTGTCTTTGTCTGGATCGGGGTGGAGATTTACAAGGCATGTGTGCTTGGGATGGGAATCACGCCGCTTTCGAATATTTTGTGTTATATGCTAAGCCTGTTGATGAGCTTTCTGATCTATGTGTTGTTTGATTTCTGCTTTGGAATGATTGCCTTTATCACGACCTATATGTATGGGATGCAGCTGATCAAGGATGCGCTGATCAGCTTCCTCAGCGGACAGCTGATTCCGATCAGTTTTTTCCCCGAAGCGGTTGGAAGATTGTTTGAGTTTTTGCCGTTTTCCTCGATGGTGTATACTCCGGTCATGATCTATCTGGGAAAATACAGCGGAGCAGAGCTGGCATTTGTGCTCGGACGACAGGCTGTGTGGGTCGTCCTGCTGTATGTGACAGGAAGTCTGCTCTGGCGAAGGATTACCAGACGACTGGTCGTGTTGGGAGGTTGATGATATGAGGACAGTAAAAAGATATTTGAGATTATACCGCGTATTTCTGGCACAGTTTTTCAAGTCTTTGGTACAGTCCAAGGCAGATTTTTTCCTTGGACTGGTGGGATTTTTTCTGACGCAGGCGACGGGAATCGCATTTTTGTATCTGGTGTTCCGGCAGATTCCCATGCTGCAGGGGTGGACGCTCGATCAGTTGATTTTTATTTACGGATTTGCACAGATTCCCAGAGGAATCGACCATCTGTTTACGGACAACATCTGGATCGTGGCATATCGGCTGGTGGTAAGCGGGCAGTTTGACCGATATATGCTGCGGCCGATGAACATATTTTTACAGGTAATCTTTGAGCGGCTGCAGCCGGATGCGCTGGGAGAGCTTATCGTAGGCATTATTTTGGTGGTGGCTTCTCTGACGAAGGGCATTGTGCTGGTAGATGCAGTGCGTATCGTACTTTTTTTTGTTTCAATTTTGGCAGGTGCATTGATCTATACGGCGGTAAAATTGTTTTTTGCTTCGCTGTCGTTCTGGATTAAGCGCAGCGGACCGGTGCTGCAGACCGCGTACGAACTGGCAAACTTTGCCAAGTACCCGACAGAGATTTATGCAAGGTTTGTCCGGTTTATTATTACCTATGTGATACCGTTTGCATTTGTGGCTTATCTGCCGGCGAGTTATTTTGTGAAGAAAGAGGTAAATCCTGTTTCCACCATCGGGGTGGAATGTCTGATTGCGGTTGTCTTTTTTGCCATTGCTTACCTGGTATTTCATCGGGGAACCAAACGGTATGAGAGTGCGGGGAATTGATATGCATTGAGCAGCGCCAAAATCATTAAGATGATAATCCGGCTGCTTGCAGACGGGATTCTCATCTTAATGATTTTGATGGGGCGAAAGCCCGTCAGCGCAAAAATGCTTGGCATTTTTGCGCGTGTGCTGCGGATCTTCAAACTTATCCTATAAGGAGAATCAAAAAAATGAGAAAAAGTCTTAAAACCAAAATGCTGTTTCAGGCAGTTCTGCCCTTGTTGTTTTTGGCAGTTGTCGTATTTCTTGTCAGCTATTACTGTTTTCGGGGAGTGGTATTGGAGCAGACGAAGACAGATATGAGACATCAGTGCCAGCTGTTGGAGCAGACGCTTGAGCGGATTTATCCGGGGGAATATTCGTTTCAAGTGGTAGATGAAACGCATTATCGCCTGTACAAAGGGGATTATGATATTACGTCCTCGGAAGAGGTTCTGGATAATCTCAAGGAGGCTTACGGAGATGAACTGACCATATTCTGCAGGGATGTCAGTGTTCTGACCACGATGGTGGATGAAAATGGAGAGCGTTTTCTGCTGGGAAGTGTGTCTCCCATTGTTGCATCCCAAGTGCTCGATCAGGAGGAGGAAAAATTTTATTATGGCGTGAAGCTTCAGGGAGAGAAATATTTTGCCTATTATCAGCCGATCCTGCGTGAGGACGGCGTCTGCTTCGGGATGTTTGCAGTGTTTCGTCCGGCCGATGAGGTGCAGAAAAGCATCAACCGGGCGATGCTGCCGATTGTCATTGTTTATCTGGTGGCAACCGTCTTTATCGGCTTCCTCAGTATCAGCTATTCCCAGAAAATCGTGAGCAGAATCCGACTTTTGCAGAATTTTATCGGAAAGCTGTCCAAAGGAAATTTTGACGGGGTGCTTCCGGCGAACTATTTCCGGTATGAGGACGAACTGGCTGAGCTTGGAAGAAACGGACTCGCAATGCAGAAATCCCTGCAGCTTTTGGTGGAGGGGGATGCGCTCACACAGCTGAACAATCGGCGCTATGGGGATGCGCGTCTGAAAAAAGTAATGCATAAAGCGGCTGCCACTGGCAGTGATTTTTGTGTCGCCATCGGAGACGTTGATTTCTTCAAAAATGTGAATGACACCTATGGACATGATGCCGGAGATGAAGTGCTGAAAGGGGTCGCGCAGGTGTTAAAGAAGCATATGGCAGGAAAAGGGTTTGTGGCAAGATGGGGAGGAGAGGAATTTTTGTTTGTGTTTGAAATGACAGAGCTTGATGCTGCGGCAAATGCACTTCAGGAGATGCTCGATGAAATCCGTACCATGGAAATCGAAAGCGGAGAGAGCGTGGTTATGGTGACCATGAGCTATGGTGTGACGCAGGCATGGAAGGATGCAACCGCAGATGAGCTTCTGAAAAAGGCAGATGAACGGCTGTACATCGCAAAGACGACCGGGCGAAATCAGGTGGTCAGCATGGATTGATATGCTGCATAATAATTTTTTTTTTGGGCATGATGAAAGCAATAGGAATGGTTTCGTATGCGCAGGGGATGAGCGTGAAATGGTCTGCTCTATGAGGGGCAAAACGATGGGAACTTTTGCCCCGGGTTACCATATCGTGCATACACCGAAAAGGAGATACTATGCAGGAAATATTACACGTCACAGTCTTATCCATCAGTTCATTTATCGTCATTTTTCTGTTGGCCAAATTGATGGGCTATCGGCAGATGTCACAGATGAGCATGTTTGATTATATCAATGGAATTACCATCGGATCCATTGCGGCGGAAATGGCTACGTCCTTAGAGGAAAGCTTTGTCCAGCCGCTGACTGCCATGGTCGTATATGCGATCCTGACACTTTTTCTGTCATTGCTTACCTCAAAGTCGATTCGTGCGCGCAGGTTTGTAGAGGGCGAACCCCTGGTACTGGTAAATAACGGGGAGATGTATCGGGACAATCTGAGAAAGGCGAAGATCGATGTCACAGAGCTGTTAGTCCAGTGCAGGATCAACGGGTATTTTGACATTTCAAAAATTCAAACCGCTGTTTTAGAGGGCAATGGAAAGATCAGTTTTCTTCCAAAGGTTTCGGACCGCCCGGCAACGCCTGCGGATATGCAGCTTTCCCCACAGCAGGACTATATGGTTGCAAATGTCATCTTAGACGGAAAAATTATGAAAAAAAATCTGCAGCACACCGGGAATGATGAAAAATGGCTTCGAAAGCAGATTCAGGGACAGGGGGCAAAAAAAATTGAGGATGTGCTTTTGGCTACCTGTGACAGCTCGAATCAGGTAACTGTTTTTTTGAAGAATAACAAGAAAGAGGCAAAGGATATTTTTTACTGAAAACATATCCTTTCGCCTTACTCCATCTTTATCGTAAATCCTTCATAGATCGCAACCGGTATCTCCTCGCCAAAGGAGTACTCCATGGTAGTTTCCCGCTTGAAATCATATACCATGACACGCTCTTTGTCCGGATCCACGATCCAATATTCTCTGACACCCGCCGCCTCATATTTCAAAAGCTTTCTCATATTCGAGCCTTTCCTTGGTTGTACCGAGCTTAAGGTAATGTGTGATTACCTGCGAAGAAGCAGTTCCTTCCAATAGTTGCTTCTCAGCAAGGTCTACAGCCAAAGAGACCAACTGATTCTCTCTTGCTTCTGGAGATAAAGCCGGTCGCATCTTTCGAGGGGAATCAGAAGGCTTACTGGCTTTAGGTTTTCCCACACTTATTACCTCCTCTCCACGAAATATGTTTTACTTTCTGCATAGTTTCATGCAGGTTTCGTAGCACTTAAAAGAGCCCACGAAGCCATACTTACTGCTTGAATCCGAAAGGAGAAAACAGGAAAGAACCCGTTAGCAGTTTTCTAACTCCGTGGACCCTTTTAAGTACCACGAAAATATAGGACCCAACCCTCAAAACTTCCCCCGGAGAATTTTTAGAGACCGCCGCGATAAGGGAGGGGGGGTGCCAAATCGGCGAGACCCCCCTATACCTTACAGCGATGGTTCGATACGGGACCAGAGGGCTGAGTCCGATTGTGTTCAGCTTGCTTTGTCGTTTGCAGCCGAAGATTTAGGTTTTTTTACCTTTTTGTAGATGTTCAAGAAATCATACTTGATAATTTCATCGATAGCACGTTCGACCTCGTGTTCATTCTCTTCATCTGTGAATTGATCAGAAGTCTTAGCAATTCTTCCAAGATAAGCACAAGAGTTGTAACCTTTTTCCACATCAAACAGAAACCAGGAATCGAACTGTTCAAATGGATCAAAAGGTGTTATCCGTCACCTTATGTTCCCAAATAATTCTGGAAATTTTGCAAAATAAAACAGGGTTCTGCATAAAATATTCTGTCGCATTTTCTGACAGAGTGTTTTATATGGAGCCCTGTTGTGTTATCATAGCGTCTGTACTA
>JAFUTQ010000057.1 GCA_017484135.1 Lachnospiraceae bacterium | reverse complement strand
CTCGGGCATCAGAACGTCAAGAATGAACAGGTCGTATTTTTTGCCATCTAAAATGGTGTTACACAAAACCTCGCCCCGTGGAAACTCATGCACCTTCACGATCCTGCTCTTCTCTTTCGCCCACTTGTCTATCATTTCATGGAGATGCTTAAGCTCCTTTGCATCATCATCGCAAACTGCTATGTGCATGAATCAATGCCCCCTTGAGGATTAGTTGCCTTCCACATTCTTTCAAGCTTCCATCTTGGCGTCTAAGGATAAGCATACTATAATCATTTATATCATGTCACATGGGTGGCAAGTCAAGTACCAACTCAAAAAATTTATTAAAACATTGTTACGATTTACAGTCGAGATAGAATCATACTCTGTTTTGTCATGCTTGCATGTAAGAAACAGCGCATGATTCTATCTCGTACCTGCGAATGCCGGTGGAGGGACTGCGAATCGTAACAAACCATTGAAAAAAGGACCAGAGCCACCGCCCTGATCCCAATCACAATACCAATCATTCATCCCTCTGGTATCAATTTATACACTGCCGTATTTTGATAGGCCAGCGCCTCACTATGCGCAAAGGCAACCATTCCGTCCACCGGAGAAGTAATGGTCTGGCGAACGGTCGCCGTATAAGGATCCACAATCCTCGCGAGACTGTCACCCTCCTCTACCCGCTCCCCGGCACCCACGATACGCTCAAAAAATCCGGCATAGTCCATCCGCACATTGATAAAGTCATGGCTTGCCACGACCCGGGATTCGTACTCCCCGAAGCCGGCATAGTCCAGAATCTCCTGCTTTGACAAAAATCCCAGCACAGCGTTGACCGCCTGCGCCGCACTCTTTGTGTCAATGGCACTGGTGCTGGTGGTATAAACGGAAAAAGCGTCCGTATCCCAGACCTGCCAGTTGTAGTTGAGCGTTGCCGTATCAAACGGTCTGGGATCATGTACTACCACATAGGGCAGTCCAAACTTCTTTGCCAGCTCAATATTCTCCTTTCCGGTCTTCATGATCCGCACCTGCGGCACAAAATCCCCCGGCATATAAAAAGAGGCAAATTGTATCCCGCAGGCATAGTCCTTAATCTCCTGAAAGATTCCGTCGGCAATGCGCTGCGTGGTTTCTCCCAGATCATAGCCCGGAAACATACGGTTGATATCCGTGTTGTCAATGGTCCAGAATCTCTTTTTTGTATTGACGGAATAGGGATTTCCGCATGGAATGATCAAAATCTCTTTTCCCGCACGAATACGCCCCTGCTCCTCCAGCTTTTTCAGCTTGCGCACCAGCTGGGAGCAGACATAGATCTGCTGATACTCATTTCCGCGCATGCTTCCCATGATACAGGCCGCCTTTTCGCCGCTCCCAAACCGAAATCCCGTCACCCGGAAATCATCCCGGTACAACGACTTTATTTCATAAATTGTTTCCCGTCTCACAATCAGTGCTCCTCTCTATGTCATCAAGTTTCCGTATGGGGTTTTAGAATCCTGCCCATAAGAGACCCCTCGTCTACCACAGGATATTCCCGGACAGTAAAGAGCCATCCGTCACCCGGCGCCGTAATCTCTGACAAGACCTTTCCGGACATCGGATCCACAATCTGCCCCAGCACATCCCCTTCTTTTACCATGCTCCCATGCTCCATTTGCTTGATAAATACACCGGACACCGGAGCATTCAGATAATAAACATCCTCCGCCTGCTCGTCATAGCTGACCACAGGCTCTCTCATCGGAGCCACCTCCCCGTCCCAGATTCCGGCATCCTTCATCAGCGCAAAGATTCCATCCACCAGCTGATCCCCGTACTCTCTTGTGATGCGCATTCCCACGCCCATCTCTACCACCAGCGTATGGATCCCCCGGTCATTGAGACTGTAGGCAAAGGTAGACTCCAAAACCGTGCTCGCTCCATGTACCCATACGAGATCCACATTCGACCGCTTGGCAAAGGGCACCAGAATATCCCGGTGAAGCTCATTGATGCGAATCTGCGGAACTTCCGTCAGAAAAATATTGCTGGCATGAATATCCAGACAGAGGAAGGTGCCCTCCATGTCCCGGATGATCTCAGCGGCAATATATTCATTCATATCTCCATCCTGATTGCCCGGAAAAAGCCGGTTCATGTCCAGATCAAAGGCCGGGATTCCCCGGGTAATATTGTCGATTCCAAAGGGATTCATGGCCGGATAAATATCTACGATGCCACAGAGCCGCTCCGGTGTCTCCCGAATCCTTCTCGCCAGCTCATAGCAGACATACTGCCCCTCCAATTCATCTCCATGGATACCGGTCACAATGCCAATCCGCTTGTGTGCTTCCTCCAGCTTCTTCACCGATCCCACGTCCGGTCTCATCCTGTGTTTTGCAATCTTTAATTCTTCGTCCACAGGAAGATTGACCTGTGCAATCGTGATTGTTTCTTCAATCATATATTAGCTCCTTCTGATTCCAAAGATGATCCGCGTCATGATGTGTCACCACTCACGAAACGAACAGGCGCTGCTATGCCTCCCGTACCGACACGCGGATCTCCTGTTTTTGCTTTCCGCCCCCCGCAAAAACACCCTGATTGATCTGACAGTCTTTTGCATCCCTGCCACAGGAAATTTTGATGTAGTTATCATCAATCAGGCGATTGTGCGTCGGATCAAGTCCTGTCCAAAAGCCGTCCTCATACACCTCAATCCATGCGTGCGAAGCTCCCTCGCCCATCATCATCCCCACGATATAGCGGCAGGGAATACTTTCTGCCCGACATAAAGCCAGCAGAATATGTGCATAGTCCTGACACACACCGACGCCAAGCTCCAATGCGTTCTCTGCAGTCGTATCAATCCCGGTCACACCGGGTTCATAACGGTAGCTGTCATACAGGCAATTCATACATGCCGTCGCCTTTGATACCGCGGAAAGCATGCCCCAGTCAGACGAAAAGGACGCAGCCTCCAACAGCTCCGTCACCTTTTTTCCCGCCTTTGTGAGCTCGGAGGCATAGCGGAACATGCCGATCCGATGAGAGGGAAGCGCCGGAACACGCGGAGTATTTTCCACCTTTGCCTCCCCGCTGACATCCACGGCAAAATAATTGTGCGCGTCGTTTGCGATTCCATAAATGCAATGATTCCCGAAGGAATCCACTTGTCTGCTGTCAAAATGTTTTGGATAAATGGTGATCTCTTCCGTCAGAATATGTTGTCTCTCATCCGTCGCCGGCTCACATCGCACGGTAAAATGATGATGAAAAGCGGGCAGTTCGAACGTTAATTGCATATGATATGCAAACCTTAGGTTTCTCATATATCCTCCTGCAATCGAAATCCGGTTACATACCACTCGCCATAGGAAGCGCATCCTGCAGAAGCAGCCCCTCGATTTCTTTTACAATGGTTTTATAATCCAGCGGTGAAACCTGCGCCAGATAATTCAGATGTGCCAGCTTTACCTTGTCATAGCAAAGACCGGTTCTGGGGATCCGCAGATTCAGCCGCCGCATCTCCCGCTCGATCTCTGCGGTATCCATTTGTATACGTGCATAGATATCAATGCGTTCCACCCGTTTCCCAAACTTAATGATACTTCTCACCTTTTCATCATCAATGCTGTCGTCCACAATTCCCCAGAATGCAACAATGTTATCCATCACCCTCTGAAGCTGAATCAATGGCGCATCAGATACCGCTGCTTTATTCATCGCATAGACCGCAAGCTGAATATAAGCCAGCGTCTCGCTGCCGATTTCCTCCCGCAGCACGATCGCGTTGTCATATGCCCGCATCAGATTGGAATAAATCGAGTTCGGATCGTTTTCATCGAAGCAGTAACGATTTGAAAAATCGTCCCTTGAAGTGTAAATATTCGGAATATCCTGCTGTCTGCAATACTCCTCATACTCCTCCGGTTTGAGATCGATCATGGAATCAAAACGTTTGCTGAATATCCGGATCGTGGTATAGACACGCTCACTGTATCTCCCAAGCCAAAACAACTGATCGCTGTGTTCTACTGATAAAATTGCCATAATAAATACCGCCTTTCCTAATTTATTCTGATAATACCCATGTATCCTTGAAGCCCCCGCCCTGAGACGAATTTACGATAAAGGAATCCGGGTTGCGTGAAAATCTGGTAAGTCCGCTCTTCCAGACCACAGGCTCATCCGCCATGAGCACAAATGCACGAAGATCTGCCTTTCTGGGAACCCGCTGTTCTGACTCGTAGATGTCGATATCCAGAAAATCGATGACCTCCTGTGCGATGAACCTTCTGGGCTCCGCCTTCAAAAGAGCGAGGAATTTTTCCTTTTCCTCCTTCGTCATCTTGCTGCCAAACACCACGCCATAGCCTCCTGCTTCCGCCACGTCCTTGAGCACCAGCGTATCAAAATGCTCCAGCACATAGTTCATGTCTTCCTCGTAATATGGCAGATAGGTCGGTGCGTTATTCAAAATCGCATCCTCTCCGAGATAATACTTGATCATCTTGGGAACAAAATAGTAGATTCCCTTGTCATCTGCCACCCCGTTGCCCGGCGCATTGAGCAGTGCAACATTTCCTTTCCGGTAAATATCATAGATATGAGGGATGCCGATCACTGACTCGGGCCGGAAATTCATCGGATCGAGATACTCATCGGAAATTCTCCGATAGACCGCCCCTACCTTTTCTTTCTTTCCGGAGTAATCAATAAAGTAAAGGTGTTCATCCTCCACGATCAGCTCGCTTCCCGTCGCAAGGTGCGCCCCGGTCTGCTCTGCGAGATAGGAATGCTCAAAATATGCTGCGTTATATCTTCCCGGTGTCAAAATCACGGTATGCCCGCCGGTATTCACATAGTCAAAGGTCTGCCGCAAAAGCTGTGCATAGTTGCGATTATCTTCGATATGATTTTTCTCAAAGGTGGCAGGAGAGCTTTTTCGGCACAGATCTCTTGCAATCATCGGATACGACGCGCCGGATGGAATGCGCAGATTGTCTTCGAGAATGTACCATGTGCCGTCCTTTCCCTGTACCAGATCAATGCCCGAAATATGGGAATAGACTCCCTTGGGCGGAAGTACGCCCTCGCACTGTGCCAGATATCCGCTTCCCGCATAGACGAACTCCTCCGGGACAACGCCGTCGCGGATAATCTTTTTTTCGCTGTATATATCCTTGATAAATTCATTCAACGCCGCTACCCGCTGCTTGAGTCCGCGCTCCAGATATGCAAATTCTTCCTTTCCGATCACTCTCGGGATCATGTCAAAGGGAAATAACTGCTCCTTGAAGGTATTGTTTTTGTATATGCCAAACTTTACTCCATATCTGGCCAGCAGTTCATTTACCATGTCCGAATATCGATATAATTCTCCTGTTTCCATATGCGCTCCTCCTTCCAAAGCCGGGCAGCGCGGGATGCGTCCGATGCAAGCAAAAAGCTTCCCTGCACACCCCTGCGCACAAAAGAAAGGCGCTTTATCCGCATGGATAAAACGCCTTTGTTTGTCTCAGATGTTAGCACAGATGTGTTTTTTTGTCAAGATAATTTTTGTTCGCTCCAATCATCACAAATTTATGTCCGAAAATGGCTGACATTTACATTGAAAAAGAGTAAAATAAAATCACAAATAAAAGCAGGGAGGGAGCTTATTTGAACACGGAAAACACATTTGCTTCGCCAGTTGTTTTCGGCAAAGAGGACAAGTTTTATTATATGATTTCTGAGGCTTGTGTGATGTGCGGGCGCTGCACGGCAGCCTGTCCCGTAGCTGCGATCACCGAAGGCGACGGGAAATATCAGATCGATCCCCGGCGTTGTATTGACTGCGGGACCTGTTCTTATGTCTGTCCATTCGGCGCCCCTCAGCCTGTTTAACGGAGGATGAAAAGATGACATCGTTCAGAGAAAGTATTTCCATTGACCGGATTGACATGGAAAAGTGCTATTTTAATCCCGGCTGCGCCATGAGCGCGTACAAGCCGGAAGTTCCCGCGCTGCTGTGGCAGCTGCTGAAAGCCAGCTTTGGGGATGTGAAATTTCACGATATCTGCTGTCGCCATGAGCCCCATTTGCCGGCGGGCTCCACGATCATTAACAACTGCGCCGGCTGTGACAGGCGTTTTCGCTCTTTGTATTCGGGAATCAATACCATTTCCATTTGGGAGGTGTTGGACAGTATCGCAGGATTGAGACTGCCTGATCACAGCGGTCTGAAGGTCTCTGTGCATGATTCCTGCGGATACCGTCATAAGCCTCAGGTACATGCTGCCATCCGCAGTCTCCTGCGCAAAATGAATGTTGAGATCATAGAATGTGAATTCAGCGGAACCAGAAGTGTGTGCTGCGGCGACAACTTTTACGGTTATGTTCCGAATGAGGTGGTGGAAGCCCGTATTCATGAGCGCGCCCATCAGTTTCCCTGTGAAAATGTGGTTGTCACCTGTATCGGCTGTGTCCGTGCGATGACCGTAGGTGGTAAGAATCCCCTCTATCTGCCGGATTTGCTTTTGAATCGCGTATCAGAGCCGATGCCGGACACGCTGGATGAATACCACAGGAAATTGGCCGCGTATATTGATATGCATTAAATCCCAGAGCTTTAGTTGAGCGACAAGCTGACGTCTTGTGCAGAAATACCCAGGGATTCAGAGACATAATCCAGAATGTCGGTTTCTGCCACATCCTTTTCATCATTTTTGACAACATAAACATCGGCAGAAACAATTTCATCCTCTGAATAATGTACCTCTACTTTACAGTCCAAAAATCCATACGCATCTTTGATTTTGGAGGCCATTGTGTCTCCAATATAATCAGAATATAAACTGTTTTTGTCAATCGTGAGATCCTCATCCGCATCCCTAAGGATAATATCCTCCTGAAAAAATTTTTCACTATCTACACATTCCAGATTGATATTATGAACATCAAGCTTAAGATACTCTGAGGCAAGAGCCTGTATCTTATCCTGTTCCTCTGCATTCATGATTTTTTCTTTGCTTACAACCAAAATATCAGCAGCCGTAATCGCATCATCATCCTCCTGCAAGAATACCGATACTTCAACAATATGATCCTTATCGTAATCCAGCAGCATTTGTTTTAATTCAATTTCCTTCTTACCTTTTTCTATCTGTGCAGGGCTTAAGTCTCTTGGCGGCATTCCCGTATTTTGATCTCCCTGTGGTTTCGTCGTGAAAAAACAAATTCCAATCAAAATAATCGCCAAAAAAGAAATAAGTATCACTGCAAATGCCGGTTTTCTATAACGCAATATAGCTTTCACTCTCTGTTTTACCCCCACTTCTCCAAATGCTAATGGATAGACGAGTGCAATTCTTTTCTTAAAACTGCATGACAATAACGACTCCGAGTATGCTTTCTTTTCTGTCATAGTCAAATTTTTAATTACTTTTTCATCACAAGCCAACTCTATATCCCTGCAGAATAATATAAACGCTGCCCAACTGAGCGGATGAAACCAATAAATTGCTAAAATCAAAAATGCTACGACTTTCCATATATGGTCTTTACGCTGCAAATGCGCCTTTTCATGTGCAATCACATATTCCATATCGGATTCATCAATTCCGGAAGGCAAGTAAATATTGGGGCGTAAAAGTCCATAAACAAAAGGTGCACGCACATAATCACAGAAATAAATATTTTTCCGAAGCAAAACAGTCTCTTTCAAATATCTTCTCAGGCGCAGGTTCATAATCACCGCATAGAGCAATAATCCAAATACTCCGCATATCCAGATCACACCTAACCCCGACATCAGAATGTTTCCATCGTCATACGCTACGGAGGTTCCATCATGAGAAGTATCTCCAAGATACTCATCTATCATCGCATCCACCGGTTCCACTCCTGCTGTAAAATTCAATTTACGATGTGATTCGGATAAACTACTTTTCGTTATTACTTCGTCCGAAGGCACTATACTAAAAGAACTGTTCATCGAAAACGGACAAATCAATCGAATTGCCACAAGTCCCCATAACAGGCAAATCATCCACCTCGGTGTTTTTCGTGCAATCAGTCTGAAAAGGATTACCGCCACGATCAGCCAACTTGCCGCAAGGCTCATATTGAGGAGCTTTAAGAAAAGATCACCCATCCCCATTTTCCTCCGCATCGTCAATCATTTTTCTGATTTCAGCAGCCTCCTCCGATGTCAAAGAATTGTATTTCGTGAAAGCAGCAATAAAAGCAGGCAGAGACCCATGAAAAGCTTCATCCACGTATTTTCTGCTCTGACCGGCATAAAAATCCTGTCTCGAAATGACCGTGTGAACCATACCCTTATCGTTCCGGAAAAGCCCTTTATCACATAGCCTTCGTAATACCGTATGCGTGGTAGTGCGCTTCCAGTTAAATTCTACCGCTGAAAGTTTTACAAGCTCTGACGAGGTAATGGGTTGATGCTCCCAAATCATATCCGCAAACTTTGCCTCAATAACCCCCAACTGTATTTCTTGCACTATTTTCAATCTCCTTTCATGAGACTACTTGGAGTCGTCTTGCGTATAGACTACACCATGTAATCTTTTGTGTCAAGTGTTATTTACAATAGATTTTTGAAATTTCCATGAGTCGGAAAACGGTCAATAGTTGCCCTATTTCAAATGCCGTCGCCCAAGCTTTACCGGTTCATACTCCTGCTTCATGAGCTTCACGACCTCATTAGCGCTGCCCGGCTGTACGACATGGGTGTATCTGCCGGGAATCGTTCCAAATGTAATGGTTTTCTCAGCCTCTACTATAGTCTGCAGATAATGTATCATATTTTCCTTGGTGGCATTTCGATTGTAAATTTTGATGTAGGTATAGCCGGCATAGTCTTTCGAATCATACTTTCGGATTTTCAAACGCTGATCCATGTCCAGCGCCACCATTTCCTCGTAGATTTCCTCTATGCGCTCCGTCGTTTCCAAAAGCATGAAGTACACCACATTTTCCAACGCGGATACCGGACGCTTTACATAATTGCGGTATGGAGACTTTCGCAAAGTCTCCACGATCGTGTTATACACCTCATGCTCCGTATCCTGATAATAAATGATCAGCAGATCATCTACGACTGCATTGGCAAAATACGGAAGCTGATGCATTTCAAAAAAAGCCATGATATCCCGACAGTGCCGCGGAGAAAAAACATACGCGTGCTCGTACCTCATCTCCTGAATGTTATAGAGCGCAGCGCCATCCATAACAATGACCGGAAGCTTCAGTTCAATGTCCTTGAGCGATTCCATCAGGGAGGCAGGCGTCCGCATAGTAGAAATCGTAAACTGCGCCCCGTCCTCGATCATCCGATTTAATTCCACACGGCTGTACGCCGTCACCCTTCCATTGGGTGCCAGCAATGTGTCATCCAGTCCGGACACAAAGAGAATCTCCCGGTGTTTTTTTCTGGGCAGAGATGCCCGATTGACCAGCACGCCCAGCACAATCCCGATCATCGTGTCCAAAAAGCGATTCCATACAAACAGATATGGGTTTGCGTCCCCCACATGATTCACTGCAATGCTGAGAAAAACCACACAGGAAAAATAGGAGGCCTGCTGCTTTTTCAGAACTACAGTGGTGTAGAGAATGAATATGATAAACAGAGAAATCACAAGTCCCCGGAACAACCACATCCACTGCTCCTCGTCCATCCCTCCTGCAATTTTGATCCCCGGCTTGGGCATTGCCCGAAAGCATAAAAGAACCGCCAGTCCATAAACGGCTCCGATCACAGTGCCGATGGTCCGCTGCTTCGCCTTTGCCATCGTCTCATTGATGTAATCCTGCATACACCAAAGCACGGCCAGATTCGAATAAAAAACAATTCCTTCTCCGCCGCGCAAAAAATTTACCAAAAAGCACAAAAAAACACCCACCGCTGACTTGATGATCCGCATGCCAAGCGATGGAAATCTTTTCTTTTTTTTCATCGTTCTGCTGTCTCTTTTCTTCTACGCATATTTTTTGCTAAAAAAATTCTTTTTTTGCAATCTCTGCCAGATATTCTGCGGTTTTTTTGATTCCGAATCTGCCGGAGTCGATGCACAGATCCCTATGATCGAACGGGGTCATATACCCCGGAATATACGTTTTGTGATAGTTTTCTCTGGCAGTGTCCACTTCCCGAATCATGCGCTTTGCAGTCCGTTCATCCATGCCGAGAATCTGCGTACAGTTTTCCAGACGCTTCTCATAGGATGCATAGACATAGACACTCAGCAGATTTTCCTGCTCTCGCAATACATAATCCCCGCAGCGTCCCACTATGATGCCGGACTCCTTTGCGGCAAAATCGCGAATGATATTTCCCTGCACCGAAAAAAGCTCATCCTGCAGATTCGGCACGCCCACGCCCAAGGGATAGATTTTGTCAAAAAAACCCGTCTTTGCCGCTTCCTCTTCCTTGCTGATAAAAGAAACCGGCAATCCCATCCGTTTCGAGGTTTCCTCCACAATGTCCCGATCCAGATAATCGATCTGAAGAATCTCCGACAATTCCTTTGCAATGGAACGCCCCATGCTTCCAAACTGTCTGGAAATCGTAATGAAATATTTTGCCATATAATACCTTTCTGCTCACTCTATAAAACCTTATTCAAAAAATCAATGGTGCGTTGTTCCTTGGGATTCCGGAAAATCTCCTCCGGTGTCCCTTCCTCCACGATATAACCATCATCCATAAAGATCACCCGGTCAGCCACCTCTCTGGCAAATCCCATCTCATGGGTGACGACCACCATGGTCATGCCCTCTGCGGCAAGCTGTTTCATGACCTGAAGCACTTCTCCCACCATCTCGGGATCCAGTGCGGAGGTAGGCTCATCAAAAAGCATGATATCCGGGTGCATGCACAAGGCTCTGGCGATTGCTACCCTCTGCTTCTGTCCTCCGGAAAGATGTGACGGGTAGGCCTCTGTCTTACTTTCCAGTCCTACCTTGTGGAGCATTTCAAGTGCTTCCTTTTTTGCCGTTTCCTTGTCCTTTAACTTTAATTTGACAGGAGCAAGTGTAAGGTTGCGTAAAATATTCAGATTCTCAAAAAGGTTAAAGTGCTGAAAGACCATTCCGATATTTTCCCGCACCTTATTGATATTGACTTTTTTGTCTGTAATCGTAACCCCGTTTACCACAATCGTTCCCGCTGTCACCTGCTCCAGCTTGTTCAGACAGCGCAAAAAAGTAGATTTTCCTGAGCCGGAGGGCCCGATTACAACTACGACCTCTCCCTCTTCGATGTCTACGGAGATATCCTTTAATACCTCAAGATCTCCAAAGCATTTTTTGAGATTTGATACATGAATAATTGCATTATTGCATTCTGCGCCCACGATTCATTCTCCTTTCTACGAGTTTTGCTGTCTTCGAAAGGATCATAATCACAACAAGGTACATTACGCCCACGATCAGCCATGTCTGAAACGAAAGAAATGTATTTGCCTGCACATTTTTTGCAGTGTTTACCAATTCCGGGAATCCGATTACAGAGAGAATGGATGTGTCCTTCAAGGTAATGATGAACTGATTGATAATACTTGGAATCATTGTCCGGATGGCCTGCGGCAGCACCACCAGACTCATGGCCTTCCAGTAGCTTAGCCCCAGCGATCTGGCCGCCTCCATCTGGCCTGCATCTACAGATTGAATACCTGCCCGGATAATCTCCGACATGTAGGCTCCACAATTCAGCGCCAGGCAGATGGTACCTGCCTGTAGCGCCGAAAGAGAGACTCCCGTAAAGCCTAAAATATTGTTAAATAAATATGGAATGCCAAAATACACAAAGAATGCCAATACGATCATTGGAACGCCGCGAATTACGTCTACAAAAATATGCGCCAGGATATTGCACACTTTATTTTTTACTACGCTCAACAAACCAAAGATCAGACCGATGATGCAGGCAAAGAACAGACCGAACAATGCCAATACGAGCGTCCGTCCCAATGCCGCAAGCAACATCTTACCGTATACCGTGATTATTTTATACATGAAGTCCCTCTCTTACTTTTATTCTCCAAGATATTTTTCAATGATCTCGTCATAAACTCCATTTGCCTTGATGTTGGCAAGACCTGCATTAAACAGATCCACCAGCTCCTGGTTCTCATCAGAAAATACCGCAAATCCATATTCCGCCGGTTCACTTCCGGTACCCTCCAGGATCTTCATCGCGATGCCTGTCTCTTTGATGTTGCACGCCATGATCGGGGTGTCATCAATAACTGCTGCGACCTGTCCGCCTACCACTGCCTGATACATCGTAGGTGAATCCTCGAAATATGTGATATCAAAGTTGTAATCTGACTGCAGGCTCTCTGCATAGGAAGCACTCATAGTACCTGTCTTTACTGCAACCGAAAGTCCGTCCAGATCCTCAAAGCCTGCGATATCAGAGCTTGCCTCTACCGCCAGACTCTGGTTTGCGTCATAGTATCCGTCAGAGAAAATCCATCCGGATTCCTTTCTCTCTTCGGTAACAGATGCTCCTGCGATCATTCCGTCTGCCTGTCCGGCCTGACAGGCCGCAATGGAAGCATCCCAGCCCAGAACCTGCACTTCATAAGCAAAGCCCTGATCCTCCGCAATTGCCGCAAGAATATCCATATCGATTCCTACGAAATCCCCGTTGTCATCGGTGTACTCAAAGGGCTTGAACGCTGTATCCGTCGCAATAATCCAGGTCTTTTCTCCGGCAGCATCCGCATCATCGGAAGTGCTTTCTGCCGCAGCCGTTTCCGTGGATACCACTTCATTTGTCTCTCCGCTGTCATTGTCTGCGCCACTCTGGGTTTCTGCGGTTCCACAACCCATCACACCCACCATGGTAGATGCTAAAATCAATGCCATCATTTTCTTTCTCATATTATTTTTCCTCCTTCATATGCGCTTCCACACGCATTATTTATGTACACGCATCCACAAAAGCCTGAACGAGTTTTCTGCTTTCCGCATTCGACTCGTAGGAAAATTCCGGATGCCATTGTACGCCCATCACAAATTTTTTGTCCGGCACACCAATTGCCTCGGACAATCCATCCTCGGACACTGCCATCAAAGTCACCCCCGGAGCCAGATCTCTGATCGCCTGATGATGATAGCTGTTGACACTGTGAATACCCTCCCCCAAAATTGCTGCCAGAATTGTCCCCGGCAGAATCTCAACCTTGTGGGCCTCCCGGTCATAGGGCGCTGCCATGTGATGCTCCACTGTACTTTCATATTCTGTGGGAAGGTCCTGATACAGGGTGCCGCCCAGGGCTGCATTCAGAAACTGCACGCCCCGGCAGATTCCGAATACCGGCATATCCCGTTCCAGCGCGCCATGCAACAGATAGCTTTCCATCTGATCCCGCAGTCTGCAGGGAATTCCACAGGCATTGGTTGCCGTCTCCCCGTATACCTCCGGGCCGACATCATGACCTCCGGTCAGAAGAATTCCGTCACACAGCTCCATGCATTGCTCCAACTCATCCCGGTCATCCGTCAAAGGAAGCATAATGGGAAGCGCTCCGCACTTCTCCAGCACCTTCATGTATCCCGGCAGCATCCAGTAGCTTTCTTTTTCATCATCGTATAAGGGTATTAGTCCAATTACCGGTTTCATATGTGTTCTCCTTGTGCGCGAGGTGCGTCCGGCGCAAGCCGGAATATTTCCTTACGCGCCCCTGCGTAAATGATCGAGTATGGGAGATGTATCTCCCATACTCGTGCGCGGGGCGCATTCGGCGACAGCCGAAATATTCCCTTATGCGCCCCTGCGCATAAAAAAAGAGCGCCTACATAAATGTAGACGCCTTTGTCTTTGATGCTTCCCATTTTATCCACCAAAAGTAACTTCGTCAATAGACAAATTTTACAAAAGATTTTTTCGTACTTTTGTTTTTTCTGTTATTTTTCTCTCACCCTTTTGCCCGACATATGCTCGATTACAAGCTCCAAAACCGCTGTCCGATCTCCATACTTTTCGATTTCTTCCTTTATTGTATCTTCTGCCGGCATATACTTTCTTCCCAAAGCTTCCAGCTTTTCCCTTACAAGATTTCTGTCCTCCACCGGCTTTACCCTTCCAAATACAACTACACTGTCAAAATGATACCACCAGTCATCCGGTTCCGGCACCCCCTCGGACAAGATGCAAAACGATGCTTTATCACATTTCCGGATGGCATCGATCTTGTGCCCTTCCTTTGCGCTGTGAAAATATAACTTACCATCTTCATAGACAAAATTTAATGGCACGGTATATGGATACCCTTCTTCTCCCAGCACAGCCAGTATGCCTCTTTTTCCATTCTGAAGTAGTGCAATACATTCCTCATCTTCCATCTTTTGCTTGAATCGGCGCATTTCGCGAAACATGGACTTCCTCCTTTACCAAAAATCTGTGCGGTTATGGGAATTCTTTATCTGCCGTCTTGAATACCTTTATTTTTAACTCTCCCGGGGCGACCAAGCAGTTGTCATCAAATTCCAAATTTTCCGTTATCGGACATATACATTTTCTTAGATCAACTCTATCATATTATATTATTGCCGCAATATAATTTCAACAATGACTTCAAGCCACTTTTTTACTTTTGAAATTTTCAAATGACAAAATTCCCGTGAATTTCTGTAGCTTTCATACTGAAAGTCTTATATAATCATGAGTAGGAACAAAGAATTTGTAAAATATGCAGATAGTTTTACTCTTCGGAAGGAGGTTCGCATATGGATTTTAAGGTAGGTGTTGGAAAATCTGATTTTGCGGCACTTAGGAAGTCAGGAAACTACTATGTTGATAAAACGGAACTGATCTACGAGCTCGTTAACGATACTGATAACGAGGTTACGCTCTTTACCAGACCTCGCAGATTTGGAAAGACGCTCATGATGAGTATGATAGAGAACTTCTTCAGTATCCGTAAAGACAGCAAGGATATTTTTGAAGGGCTTGCTATAACAGAACATGAAGATTTCTGCAGGGAATGGATGAACCAGTACCCGGTGCTTTTCATTTCGTTTAAGGATGCAGAAGCGAATACATTTGAGGGCGCATATAAGATGCTGGGGGCATCTATTGCAGATCTCTGTAAGAAATGGTTCGATGTTGAGAATAGCGCATCTGTTAATCAAGCTGACAGGGATGTTTTTAGTCGTCTGATGTATCAAAAAGCAGAGGAGCAGGACATAAAAAATGCCCTTAAGACGATTATGCGCATGCTGAATGCTGTTTATGGCAAGAAAGTAATCCTTTTGATCGATGAGTATGATGTGCCTCTCGCTAAGGCAAGCGAAAAGAATACCGCCGGGAATCAGTATTATGCAAAAATGCTTGATGTAATCAAAGGTATTATGAGTACGGCACTTAAGGATAATGAATTTTTGCAATTTGCGGTAATTACGGGATGCCTTCGCATAGCAAAAGAAAGCATCTTTACGGGTACGAATAACTTTGCTTCCTATTCCGTGCTTGACGAAGATTTTTCGGATTACTTCGGTTTCTCAGGTGATGAAGTAGAAGCGATCCTTGAGGCAGCAGGCCAAATAGATAAGGGGGATATGATTAAGGAGTGGTATAACGGCTATATTTTTGGAAATAGCTGTGTATATTGTCCTTGGGATGTAATCAACTATCTGTCTGCCCTTAAGAAACGAAAAAACGCCAGACCTAAAAACTATTGGAAGAATACAAGCCATAACGGTATCCTGCTGACATTTGTAAAGAGGACGGACTTTAAAGTAAAAGGTAAATTTGAAATACTGATGAATAGCGGGACGATCGTTCAGACAATCACGGATGAACTGACCTATGACATCCTGTATAGCTCAGAGGATAACTTGTGGAGCGTGCTGCTGATGACAGGCTATATCACTAAGGCGGATGCCAAAGAAGAGGGAGAAACGGTAAGCCTTAAAATCCCGAATAGGGAGATTGCTTCTATTTTTGAGGATACCGTTGTTAAACTGTTCAAAGAAACGATAGATACCAATATGCAGAAAAGTATGATGGAGGCGTTTTGGAATCAGGACGCTGAAGAAGCCGGGAGAATTGTTTCTGAGCTGCTCTGGAGGACGATCAGCTACAATGATTACCACGAGGACTATTATCACGCATTCCTTGCCGGAGCATTTGTCGGAATAGGATACGAAGTGGAATCCAATAAAGAAAAGGGACTTGGCAGACCGGATATTCTGCTAAAGGACGAGGATAACCGGAGAGCCATCATCATAGAGGCAAAGAAGTCTGACAAGGAATCCGACATGGATAAAGATTGTGATGAGGCAATCGACCAGATCATTACTAAGAAGTATGCGGAGGGTCTTTATGGCTACGGGCAGATACTTATGTTTGGCGTAGCATTCTTTCAGAAACAGGCGAAAGTAAAGTTGCTGCCCAAGTAATAAATTTGCAGAGTGGGGCAAATCGCTGAATTATAATAAAAAAACGCTACTGATATTTTTTCTCAATATTGACAGAGGTGTAGAAATCATGTTATGGTATTTATGTCCTGAAGGAAAGATCGATTCTGACCGAAAGCGCGTTTACCAAAATTTTACTAGATTATGATTGCACTTTTAAGACCACGCTTTCGCCGTGGTCTTTTTTTGCGCAGGGGTGCGTAAGGATTTTTTCCGGCTAGCGCCGGACGCACCCCGCGCGCGGGTATGGGAGATTTATCTCCCATACCCGATCTTAGTGCAGGGGTGCGTATGGAAATTTTCCGGCTAGCGCCGGACTATGGAGGTATTTTTTATGGAACAGAACGAAACATGCGTTGCCATCATTGGCATCATCGTGGAAAACCCGGACAGCATCAACACACTCAACAGTATCCTCTCGGAATATCGTGAGTCCATCATCGGCCGGATGGGGCTCCCTTATCCGAAGAAAAATGTCCACTGCATTACGGTTGTAATGGATGCCGGGCAGAACGAGATCAACACACTCTGCGGGAAAATCGGCAGACTGGACGGCGTTTCATCAAAGGCGGCCTTCAGCAATGTGTAAGCATCTGATTGACCGGCTTGCCTCCGGCTCAGAGCTCTCCCATGACGAGTATCTGACACTGATCGACCGGCGCAGCGAGATTCGGGACTATGCCGCAGCACTGGCGCGTGACATACGTCAGCAATACTACGGCAACCGGATTTTTATCCGGGGGCTGATTGAATTTACAAATTACTGCAAAAACAATTGCTACTACTGCGGCATTCGTGCGGCTAATGCAAAGATCGACCGCTACCGGCTCACACCGGAGGAGATTGTGACCTGTGCCGACAACGGGTATGAACTCGGCTTTCGAACGGTTGTCCTGCAGGGCGGCGAGGATCCGTACTACACCGATGAAATTCTTGCCGACATTGTAAGCTCCATAAAGAAAAAACATCCGGACTCTGCCATCACCTTATCTCTTGGAGAGCGCAGCCGCCAGAGCTACCGGATTCTGCGGGAAGCAGGAGCGGATCGGTATCTGCTGCGCCACGAGACGGCAGACAAGACCCACTACGAAACACTTCACCCCGATTCCATGAGTTTTGAACACCGGATGCAGTGTATCCGGGAGCTGAAGGATCTGGGCTATCAGGTGGGTGTCGGATTTATGGTGGGGTCTCCGGGACAGACCGCGGAGCATCTCGCCCGTGAGCTGTTGTTTTTGAAACAGCTCAATCCGCATATGGTGGGCATCGGCCCTTTTATTCCGCATCAGGATACGCCCCTTCGGGACGAACCGGGAGGCACTGCCGAGCTGACCACCTTCCTGCTGTCATTGATCCGGCTGACGCTGCCCCGGGTACTGCTGCCCGCGACAACGGCACTCGGCACCATCGATGCGATGGGGCGGGAAAAGGGAATCGAGGCAGGCGCAAATGTGCTCATGCCAAATCTCTCCCCCGTTGGCGTGCGAAAAAAATATATGCTCTATGACAACAAGATCTGTACCGGCGAGGAAGCCGCCCAATGTATTACCTGTCTGAAAAACCGCGTGCGAAAAACCGGTTGTGAAATCGTTACAGCCCGCGGCGACTATGCCGAATAATAAAATTTTCAAGGATGGTATGGAATATGAAATACGATGTAAAATCAAAAAACGCAGAAGAATTTATCAATCATGAAGAGATTCTCGACACCGTCCGCTATGCCGAGGAACACAAAAATGACATTGCCCTGATCGACAGCATTCTGGAAAAAGCAAAGCTTCGCAAGGGCTTAAGCCACCGGGAGGCCAGCGTGCTTTTAGCCTGCGATGATGAAAAAAAGGTTCAGGAAATTTACGATCTTGCGGAACAAATCAAAAAGGATTTCTACGGCAACCGCATTGTGCTGTTCGCCCCCTTGTATCTCTCCAATTACTGTGTCAACGGATGCCTGTACTGCCCGTATCATATGAAGAACAAGCATATTCCGCGGAAAAAGCTGACGCAGGAGGAGGTTGCAAAGGAGGTCATCGCCCTGCAGGATATGGGACACAAGCGCCTTGCCATTGAGGCCGGGGAGGATCCGGTCAACAACCCGATCGAATATATCCTGGATTGTATCAAAACCATATACTCCATCAAGCACAAAAACGGCGCAATCCGCCGGGTAAATGTCAATATCGCCGCAACGACGGTGGAAAACTACCAAAAGCTTCGGGATGCCGGCATCGGCACCTACATTCTTTTTCAGGAGACCTATCACAAGAAAAACTATGAAATCCTCCACCCCACAGGGCCGAAGCACGATTACAACTATCACACCGAAGCCATGGACCGGGCGATGGAGGGCGGCATTGACGATGTGGGAATCGGCGTCCTGTTTGGGTTGGACAACTATCAGTACGAATTTGCAGGACTGCTCATGCACGCAGAACATCTCGAGGCGGTTCACGGCGTAGGGCCTCACACCATAAGCGTGCCCAGAGTAAAGCGCGCAGACGACATTGACCCGACGGAATTTGATAATTCCCTGACAGACGAAATGTTCTGCAAAATTGCAGCCTGCATCCGAATCGCAGTCCCCTATACCGGAATGATCATTTCCACCCGCGAGTCTGCCGAGGTGCGTGAAAAGATCATCCGCCTGGGTGTCAGCCAGATTAGCGGCGGCTCGCGAACCTCTGTCGGCGGCTATTGCGAGGAGGAACGTCCCCACGACACCGAGCAGTTTGATGTCTCGGATGCCCGCACCTTAGACGAGGTTGTCAACTGGCTCATGCGCTCCGACTATATCCCCTCCTTCTGCACCGCCTGCTATCGGGAAGGACGCACGGGAGACCGCTTCATGGAGCTTTGCAAATCCGGACAGATTCAGAACTGCTGTCATCCGAACGCACTGATGACACTGAAGGAATTCCTGCTGGATTATGCCTCGGAGGATACCCGCCGAATCGGCGAGGCCATGATCGAAAAAGAGATTGCAAATATTCCGAAGGACAAGGTCAAAGAAATCGTCCGCGAACGGCTCGTAAAAATCGAAGCGGGCGACAGAGATTTTCGTTTTTAAGCATTTGAGAGGGGTAAACTTTTATGGGACTGAATGAAACACCAACCGCAGAACGCACTCATATCGGATTTTTCGGCCTGCGAAATGCTGGAAAAAGCAGTCTGGTAAACCGCATCACCAATCAGGAGGTTTCCCTTGTAAGCGACGTCAAGGGAACCACCACCGATCCGGTCAAAAAAAGCATGGAGCTGCTTCCCTTAGGACCGGTTACCATCATCGACACGCCGGGCTTTGACGATGAAGGTACGCTGGGCGAAATGCGGGTACGCCGGACGAAGGAGGTTCTCTCTACCTGCGACATCGCTGTATTTGTCACGGACAACGATACGCTTTCATCCTCCGAGGAGGAGCTTCTGGCCATCATCCGGCAACGGGAAATCCCCTGTCTTGTCGTGCACAACAAAACCGATCTTTTGGAAAATAAACAGTCGAACACTCAGACTGAGTTTTATGTCAGCGCCAAGGACGGTATAGGCATTCAGGAACTGAAAAACGCGCTCGCCGCATCGCTTGGCAGCCGCGCCAAGGAAATAAAATTTGTCGGGGATTTCATTCAGGCCGGGGATCTGGTCATTCTGGTAACGCCCATTGACAGCTCTGCGCCGAAGGGCAGAATGATCCTGCCCCAGCAGCAGGCAATCCGTGACGTTTTAGACGCAGGCGCAAGCTCGGTGGTCACGCAGGTGGAAACGCTCTCCGGATGCCTTGACCGTCTGAACACACCGCCTGCATTGGTGATCACGGATTCCCAGGCCTTTGCCAAGGTCATGAAGCTGGTTCCCGAGGAGATCCCGCTGACCTCCTTCTCGATACTCATGGCGCGATACAAAGGCTTTCTTGACGAGGCAGTCCGCGGTGCTGCCGCCATCGACCACCTGCAGGAGCATGCAAGGGTGCTCATCAGCGAGGGCTGCACCCACCACCGTCAATGCGAGGATATCGGCACTGTCAAGCTGCCAAACTGGCTCAAACGCCACACCGGCAAAGAGCTCGACCTCAGCTTTACCTCCGGCAACGGATTCCCGGATGACATTTCGGAGTACGATCTGATCATTCACTGCGGCGGCTGTATGCTGCATGATAATGAGATCAGAAACCGCATGAACTTAGCGGTGGCAGCGGGTGTTCCCTTTACCAATTACGGAACGGCAATCGCCCACATGAACGGCATTTTGGAAAGAAGCATTGCTCCGGTCTATGCATAAGAAGCATTTCCATTCACTGCTCCGGATTGATATAGATGTGATCCATATGCATCAGATACGGATGCTCCTGCTTCTCCCTCCGACGCCCTGCCGGATAAGAAACCTCCTCCACCTCTTTGATCTCTATTTCCCACACCGTGGACAGATCTGCATCCTCGTCTACTTCCGCAAGGATATCCTCATATTCCCTCTCAAATTCGTATCCTGCCATCAACGCCTTATAAATCTTCCCGCGCAGGGAAAACTGTTGTTCCTCTGTGAGGACTAGTATCGTAACGGGATGATCGAACCAGAGGCTGTATACCAGATTTTTTTGCATCCGGGAACTCTCCAGCAGCTCATAATAGTGGAGCACATCCTTTTCGTCAATTCTGGCCTTCACTGCCACCTCACTGGCAATGCTTTCGTTCTTTCCAATGGCGCTAATGACCACCACCGCGCTTTGATCATTTACCTGCTTCTTTATCGTTTCCGGAATCACGTTGTTTTTATATTCTCCCATGCCTGCTCCTTCTATCGCTTCGCTCATTGTGCTTCCTCCTAAATCCGATCCATGTTGATGCTGGCATGCATGCCACATTTCCGGTAATTATCCATCTCTGTGCTAATGCCGTATTTACACATGATCTCATAGAACCCCTTGGTCAGATGCACATAGTAATCTAAGGACGGCGTTGACTGTCTGAAAAAGATCGAGCCCGGAACCACATTCCACACGTCATGCTTCAATCCCACCCCATGACTGGCCAGTTCCTCCGCGAACTCAAAATTCATCTTCAAAGCCTCCTGCTCTGACTGATATCCCTGTGGCTCTGCCATCTCCACACCGCTGACAATACCGGTGTTGACCTGACCCTTGCCAAATATTTCCACTGCCTTATACAGCCGCTTTTTTACCTCCTCGTGAGGGAGATAATGCGCCTTGCCCGGACAGATCCACTGATACAGCTTTTCGTCAAAGACCTCAAAATCCGTGGTATAGCTGGTCAGCCCCGTCTCTTCGTACAGCCGGATCAACTGCCGTTCATTGAAAGCGGTACTGTTTACCTGACTCGGAAATTTTTTGGTGGAAAACGCGGTGCCCACTGCCTGAAGGGTCTTGATATAGCCCTCCAATTCATCGTCCAACAGCTCATCTCCGCTCAGAATGCTTCCGCCGGTCAGCACCACGCCTGTGAATCTTCCCTTTTCCTTTATGATTTCCTGCATGACCTCCCGGACCTCATCAAAATTGACCAGCTCGTTGGCACAGCCCCGAAACTTCTGCCCGCTGGCGCCGATTCCACAGTATTTGCAGCCATGACCTGGTGTATCCCAAAAATGACAATACTTGTTCATATTGATATGAAAGCGCTGGGGTCTGGCATCCACCACCTGCCCCATGGGAGTTCCGTTGCTGGTCAGCTTGTCAAAATACCGGGGTTTTTCCCAGTAAAATACTTCGTCAATGACTTGGTCCTCATCCACCAGCACAATGCGGTCATCTACCACATCCACCAAATAGCGATCCCTCTGATTCAGCGGCGCATTGACGCCGGCTTCAGAAAAAATGCTGGTACAGATCGATGTTCCATCCCTCAACAGCAGCGACACCGGAATGTCCGCCTCCCCCACCTTTCCGGTCTGATGTATTGTTTTATCTACCTGATCCAAAGCTTTCCGGGTATACTCTACCCCTCGCCTCTGTACATCAATCTGAGTAATGATAAAGGGGGAAATTGTAGGATATTTTTTGACGATCTCCCCATAGCTCTCCTCCTTTTTTCTCCAATCCTTATCTACTTTTATCGCCATATCCGCTCTCCTCTTTTTTTATTGCCTCTACCCCATGGGCCAGCCTTTGAATTCCTTCTGCAATATTATCCAGACTGTTTGCAAAAGACATGCGAAGATATCCCTCCCCGTTTTCTCCGAATACCTCTCCGGGAACAAGCGCGATCTTTTCGTTTTCCAACAGATACTCTGCAAATTTTGCGGACGAAATCCCAAGTGCCTTGATATTGATAAAGATGTAAAAGGCGCCCGCAGGTTCTGCGCATTGAAGTCCCGGAATCCCGTTGATCGCCTTTACCGCATAGTCCCGTCTCCTCCGGTATTCCCTGCGCATATCCTCCACCTCAGTCTTTTCCTCTCTCAACGCTGCTATGGCTGCCTTCTGAACAAAGGATGCCGCGCTGGTGGTATTGACCTGATGAATCTTATTGATGGCAAGGATCAGCTCCTTTTTTGCAGACACATATCCGATGCGCCATCCCGTCATGGAATATGCTTTTGAAAATCCATTGAGCGTGATGGAACGCTCCTTCATATCCGGCAGGGATGCGATGCTGATGTGTCCCTCTTCATGATACACAAGACGCTCGTAGATTTCATCCGACAGTACCAACAGGTTATTTTTCTTTGCAAGCTCCGCAATCCCCTCCAGACTTTCCCGGCTCAGCATGCTCCCGGTGGGATTGTGGGGAGAGACCAGCACGATGGCTTTTGTCTTGTCCGTTATTTTGGCAGAAAGCTCTCCAAAATCCGGCTGATACTCCCTCTGCTCCAAAAGAGAATATTTTACATCAACGGCTCCCAACATTCTGGGTATGTTGATATAATTCATCCATACGGGATCCGGAACGAGAATTTCATCCCCCTCCTCCAAAATAACACTCAGCACATCATACACGGCCTCCGCTAATCCCACCGTCACCAGAACCTCCTCATAAGTAGTGGGAATATGTTTTTTGTCTGTGAGATATTTTGCGATTTCCTCTCTCAGCTCCTGATATCCGAAATTGGAGGTATAAAATACATCTCCATTGTTCAGGCTGTCGATACATGCTTTTTTAATATAATCCGGCGTATCAAAATCGGGCCGGCCGATTTCAAAATGATAGACCTTTTCCCCATTTCTCTCCATTGCCAATGCTTTTTCATTTACTTTCCGGATTCCCGACGGAACCATCTTTGTTATCCTGTCTGCAATCTTAATCTCCACTGCTTTCTACTCCTTTTATTCCAAGCTCCAATGCAATATGGTTCAGCTCCTCAATTGTTTTTTCATTGATCGGGATCCCCTCTCCCTTTCTCTGCTCTGCCCTTAAGAATTCTTTTTCTCCGGGAACCCATATGTGCTCCTGTCCCTTTGCCTTTTTCGCCCCGTGAATTTCCGTGATCAGGGTAGTCAGACGCTCTTTTATTTCCTCCTTATTCCCGAACAACCCAGGATCGATGGCATAAAAGCACTGGCTGGTATCTCCGGTTTCTTTTTTATGGATGGCAGATACTCCGCCGGACAAGACGCTGGTCATGATCTCACAGATCATGGCAAATCCATATCCCTTGTATCCGGACTGTTCCTCACCTGCCCCTCCTACCGGAAGAATCCCTCCACCCGTTTTTTTGCCGATACAATCTAAAACCTCCGCAGGATCATGTGAAATCAGCCCCTCGTCATCCACCGCCCAATCATACGGAAGTTCTTTTTCCAGCTTTTTATAAAGCTCCAGTTTTCCCCTTGTGATCACGGTCGTTGCTCCGTCAAATAAAAACGGATCTCCTTTTGTGGGAACTGCGATCGCGATGGGATTAGAGCCCAGCAGCGCCTCTGCTGAAAATGTGGGCACCATGATGGCCACCGTATTGGTCATGCTGATACCGATCAGCCCCTCTCCGGCCGCCATCAGAGCGTAGTAGCCTGCTATCCCGTAATGATTTGAATTTTTCACCTGAATCATGCCCACGCCATGTTCTTTCGCCTTGTCAATGGCCTCTCTCATCGCGGCAGAGGCCGCCAACTGTCCCATGGAAGATTTTGCATCGATCACCGCCGAAAGCGGTGTTTCAAAAACCTTTTTCGGCACCGCATGCCGATCTACGATTCCGTCCTTTAACAGCCTATAGTATTTTAAAATTCTTGAAATACCATGTGACTCTACACCAAACAGGTCCGCCCAGAGAAGCACATCCGTGATCTGCTGACTTTCCTCCTTTGAAAAGCCAAAAGCTTGAAAGATTCGTTCTCCCAAGCTTGTGTATTGTTCACAGGAAATTATCGTATACATAAACACTCCTTACCCTTTTCCATATCTTTATATTGAATAGTCCTCCGGAATATTTCCCTCTCCGAAAAATTCTTTATAAACCTTTAATCGTATCTGCTCAAAGTCATAGCTCGTTCTGCTGCGTGGCTCCTTTAGATCGACTTTTATAATTTCTTTTACGACACCGGGCTTTGCAGACATGATAATGACTTTATTGCCCATGTAGATTGCCTCATCAATATCATGGGTGACAAGGACCGTGGTCATTCGCTCTTCCTTCCAGATCCGGACGACCTCCTCCTGTAAATTCATCTTTGTAAATGCATCCAATGCTCCAAACGGCTCATCCAGCAATAAGATGTGGGGGCGGTTGATCAAGGTTCTTGCAATGGCAACGCGCTTCTGCATCCCTCCGGAAAGCTGCTTCGGCAAGGCTTTTCCAAATCCGTCCAGCCCCACCATATGCATATATTTTTCCACCAACTCCTGTTTCTGATTTTTTGGAGTATTTTCCGGAAGACCAAAAGCAATATTTTTCTCTGTATTATCCCACGGCAGAAGCCGGGACTCCTGAAATAGAACGCCCACATCCACAGAGGGCTTTTCTACCTTTTTTCCATTGATCAATATCTGTCCCTCATTGGGCGTATCCAGTCCTGCGATCAGCCGCAGCAAGGTACTTTTCCCGCAACCACTCCCTCCGATGATACTGACGATATCCCCCGGTTCTATCTCCAGATTGATATCCTTTAATACCAACAAGGATTCTTTTTCTATCTGAAATTCCTTTTTTACATGCTGAATGGAGATTGCCTCTCCTTTTATTTCCTTTTTTCCCATAAAAAACCTCGTTATCTGACTTCTCTGATCAACCTGCATGCCTCATGAATTGCCCGCTGCACATCCTCAGCGGAAGCTGCAAATCCATTTTCCACTATGACCGGCCACTCCTTCAGCAAAAGCTCTGATATTTTTAGAATGCTTTCATCGGGATCTGACACATTCCACTCCTCCGGAATGTCCAATTGCCGGTAAAGCGCCAAATCCTTCAGGTATTCCCCAATGAACGTCTTATCTTTCCGAGCCAGAATAAACTGTACCAACAGACCGAATGCGACCTTTTCTCCGTGAAGCAGATGCCTGCTCTCCGGTATTCTTGTAGAGATAAAATAGTATGGATGTGCAAGACCTCTGTAGGCTTTTCCGTTTGCAAAGCTGCCTGTGGCGCCTGCAAGAAAGAGAATCGCATCCACCACCTGCCTGAATCCATCCTCACCGATCTCCCCTTTCATGGCGGCCGGCCCCAGCTCCTTCAGCAGATCAAATGCGACTTTTGCAATGGCAACATCCTGACGCAGAACAACATCACTTTGATGATTTTTGATCAGCGGTTCAAACTCATACCACTTTGCAAAGGTATCCATGATACCGGATGCCAGATACCTCTTTGGCGATTCTCTTAATACATGGGTATCCGCAAGAATCAATCTGGAATTTTTCTGATTCCATTGGATAAAATCAAAATCTCCGTCTTCCTTGTACAAGATGGAGCGCGCAGCCCAGCATGCACAGGTGGCAGGTATGGTGGGGATCATCACAATGGGCAGATTTCTGAAATTTCCTACTGCCTTTGCCACATCGCACACCTTTCCGCCGCCGATTCCGATTACCAGCTCTGCCCGATCCTGATATGCTGCCGAAGCATATTTCTCCACCTTTTCATAGGTCGGATACCCTTCCATGATCTGTAGAGAAAATTCAATCCTCCACTCCTCCAGACTTGTCGTCAGCTCCTGCTGCACCCGGTCCCATGCTGTTTTTCCGGCAATCACATAGGCCTTTTTTCCATATACGGATATGTATTTTCCCGCATCCCTTAAAATATGATATTCATTGAGATACGTCTCCGGACTTTTTATCGTCAACATCTATGAACTCCCTATCACTGCTCTTTCCAATAAATAATCTTGTTTTCCAGCTTCATGGTAATCCAGTCTATCAAAAGACCAATCAGCCCGATGACTGCTACACCCACAAACATAAGTGCAGGCTGAGACAGTTCTCTGGCGTACTGGATCAAAAATCCCACTCCCACGCTTGCTGCGATCATTTCAGCGGTCACCACGCAGGACCATGCCCGGCTGATGGACTGCCTTGCGCCCGTAAAGATCGCCGGAATCGCAGATGGAAGAATGATCTTTAATACCACGGTTCTTCTGTTTTTTTCCAGCGTCCTGCCCAGCTCCAGAAGCTCCCGGTCTGTGCTTTTTACTCCGCTGATGGTATCCAAAAGCATTGGCCAGAAGCTGCCGATGGCAATTACCGTGACCTTCGATCCCTCTCCAATCCCCAAAGCCAGGATCAAAAGCGGTATCCATGCGATGGGCGGAATGGGTCTGAGAATTCCTATGAACAGATTGGCCACTACCTCCAGCCGCTGGCTAAGACCAATGAACAAGCCCAGAATAAGCCCAAGACCTGCGCCGATCAAAAAGCCCTTGAACACTCTTCCCAGACTGGCCAACACATGGGCCAAAAGACTTCCGTCGGTAATCATCTGCACAAATCTCGCCCATATTTTGGTGGGTCTGGACATGATGGTCGGATTGAGCCAGTGATGTGCGCTTGCAATTTCCCAAAATATAAATAATGCAATCAGAATCGCCCATGATAAAATTCTAAGTCCAATATAGCTCTCACCTTTCTTCTTCATAGCATTCTCCTTCACTCTTACTTAGAAATTGTTCCATTACAAAACCGCATCCTTGTCTAAATATGGAACCTCTATGCTGAGGGTATCCGGATATTTGATTCCAGCGCCTGTATTTAACAGGACGACGCGTTCTCCCTCTTTGATCCAGTTCTCCTCCCGAAGCTTCTTTGCGGCCGCATAAATCGCTGCGCCCTCTGGGCATACAAAGGTTCCTTCTGTCTGTGACAGTTCCTTAAGGCCCTCAAGGATTTCCGCATCGCTCACTGCTTTTGCACAGCCGCCTGTCTGATAAAGCGCTTCCAGAACGAGAAAGTCTCCCAATGCCTTGGGTACATTGATGCCAAATGCAACGGTCTTGGAATCTGCAAAAAACTCGGATTCTTTTTTCCCTTCCTGAAATGCTTTTACGATGGGCGCGCAGCCTTCTGCCTGAACGGCGACCAGCCGCGGCAGCTTTCCTTCGATAAAGCCAAGCTCCTTCAGCTCGTTTAGTGCCTTATAGATTCCAATGATGCCCACGCCGCCGCCTGTGGGATACAAAATCACATCCGGAAGCTTCCAGTCGAACTGCTCTGCAATTTCCAGGCCCATCGTTTTCTTTCCTTCGATTCGGTAGGGCTCCTTCAATGTGGATGCGTCATACCAGCCATGCTCCTGCACGGATCTTGCCACGATCTTGCCACAGTCACTGATCAAGCCCTTTACCAGATAAAGATCGGCTCCTGCTGCGGCACATTCGTTGCGCGTGATAGACGGGGCGTCCTCCGGCATGATGATCGTGGCCTTCAGACCGGCCCTTGCACTGTAAACGGACCATGCAGCGCCGGCATTTCCGTTTGTCGGCATTGCAAGAACCTTCACGCCCAATTCCTTAGCTCTGGACACGCCCACGGCTGCCCCCCTTGCTTTAAAGGTTCCGGTGGGAATGATCCCTTCATCTTTCAGGTATAGGTTTTGGATCTTACTTTTTTCTCCTGCCCTTTTTAATGGGATAATTGGTGTAAAGCCCTCTCCCAGGCTTACGATATTGGCCTCATCCTGTACCGGAAGCAATTCCTTATATCTCCAAAGACTGCTTTCCCGGTCCCTAAGGCTCTCCTTATGAAAATGTTTTTTTGCTTCTTTTAAATCATAGCTGACGAGCAGTGGCGAACCGCATGCACAGAGCTGATGAACTTCGTGCAGCGCATATTCCTTTTTACACTTGGGACAGACCAGATTTGCCGCAAAACTATTTGTACTTGACATGCTCCATGTCTCCTTCTGTTTCCTGATTTTTACCTGTGCCAAATCATTGTTTTTCGTCTACTCACTTACCCCTGAATTCTCATAATAGCTTGTATCTACGATATCGTCGATCGTAAGAGAATCCTCAATGGTTCCCTGTGAGATCAGGAACGCAAGGGTTCTCTCGATCGGTGCAATAAATTTATCCTGATCGATACTGATGGAACGTGTTCTGGACTCAAAGCTTACCTGTGCCACCTCTTTGTCGGTATCTGTCAGTCTTACAAAAATATCGACCGTTTCTTCCGGATTTTCATCGATCCACTGTTTTGCTCTCTCCAAAACCTTCAGAACGCCCGTTACTACCTCCGGATGCTCTTTTACGAACTCTTCCCGTCCGATCAAAAGATTCTCGATAATACCGGACTGGCTGTTGTCTGCCACAATCACAGCGCCGGCTTCATTTGCAGCATTGAGCTGATCTCCTTTTAAGATCGCCCCGTCTACATCTCCGGAGAGCAATGAATTTAAGCTGTCATCTGCGGATAAGTTTACAATCTCTACATCCGTATCACTCAGTCCCGCATTGGACAAAAGGGTCAGCAGCATTTCATGCTCATTGGATGAGAATTTCACGCCGATCTTCTTACCCTTGAACTCTTCTACGGAAGTGATTCCGGTATCGGCTCCTGCATATAATTTGAATCCGTCCTCAGAAAGGTTCACGCTGGAAATTGCCACAAAATGACTGTCATTTGCATCCGCAGTCACAAGAGGCATGGTTCCCAATACACCAAGGTCAACATCTCCGGCATTCATTGCCTCTACGATGGCGGAACCCTGATTTACAAAATTGTCAACTACGATCTTCACGCCGGTTCCTTCGAATTCCTCGTCAAAATAGCCGTTTTCTTCTGCTATTTTTAATATGAAAAAGGATGGCTGATCACCGATATGTACCTCAAGTACATCTCCCTGGGTATCCTCCTTTGCTGTATCCTCTGCTGCCTGCGTTTCCTCCGTATCCGCAGCCTGATTGTCTGATGTACCGGCGGGGGTACTGCCACTGCCACTATCGCCGGAACCCGACGAACCGCACCCGGTCAAGGCTCCAATTGCCAATGTCGACACCAAAATGAAACTAAATAACTTCTTCTTCATACTTTTTCCTCTTTCTTTCCTTGTGTTTTGATATTATGTTAGAAACGTGGATTTATTATAATTCTGTTCTTTTCAACAAAACAATCCATGATTGTGAAAACGTATTCTGAAAATTTGATGAATCGGTTTCTCCGGCATTCTTTTCTCTGCCTCTTTTCTCTTGGAAAAAATGGAAAAATCCGGATTTTGCACAAAAAAGCGAAAAGGTTTTCAGTCTCATATACACTGGAAAAAGAGCCGGTTGCCCGGCTCTTCGTAAGCTGCAGAAACGACAGAATAAATATTCAGCACTCATCTGCTACATATGTACAATGAATAAAATAATGCTTTGCACGGAGTCCCAAGATAAAGTGTAATAGTACAGATGAATGACAAGCCGATTTCGCATAGCTTTACTGTTACGTATCGACTTCATTTTTCCTCTCCACCCTCACCACGAGTATCGCATAGACTGCCGCCAAAACCCCCGCACCGACATAGCTGATGTCCCACGGCAGTCGGAATCCGATCTGTGCGTTTAAGATATAACACGAAACAATATACATATAAAATGTTCCCGGAATGAGCGCCATGATATACGGCATTTTATTTTTCCTCATATAGACCGCAATCATTGCACAGGCAAATACCGCCGTCGTCTCATTCGCCCATGAGAAGTACCTCCAGAGGATGTTGAACCCAGCCGGATTCCCTTTCGCCCAGAAAAGCAGGAGAGCCACCACCGTAAAGATGCATACCGCCAAGGTCAGTGTGTTTTTCTTCTTCGTCTGATCCAGATGGATGGCATCTCCGATCATGAGACGAAGCGACCTAAGCGCCGTGTCCCCTGATGTGATCGGCAAGACGATCACGCCTAT
>JAFUTQ010000056.1 GCA_017484135.1 Lachnospiraceae bacterium | reverse complement strand
GGAAACCTTGAGGGCGGAACCGAGGGAAATGCCTCCATGAATTTATTTATCTCCACAAAGGATAAAACCGAGGGAAGTGCCGGTACAGAAAAATACGGGAAGACGGAAGGGGTGATCACACTTACCTATGAGGATGCGGACGGGCAGGAGTACTCGCAGGAATTTCCGTTCACGACAACAATTGAAGAACCGGCAAAACCGGTGGCTGCTACCGTGAAGGAACAAAAGACGGCGGGACAGTGGTGGATTTCTGTGATGGTTTTGGCGGTCATTTTGGCAGCAGGCGGCGGTGTAACGCTGGTCAGAGGGCGAAGAAAGCATGAAAAAGAAACAGATTTATAAGATTGCATGGAAGGGCATTTCCTTTTTTGCATTTCCGGCAGGCGTGTTCTGGGTGCTTGCAGTATTTTTTGGAGTAATAGCATGGAAAAATGGGGCTGGAATGTGTGAGGAAAAGCAGGAGCCTTTTCAGATACAGGTGACATCGGAAAATGTAGACACGGATGATATCGGCAGGATAGAAGAAATCGGGCAGGTGCTGTCTGCGACTTTGGTTTACGAGGTTCCCTGTACCATGCAGATGCGCGGGGGTTCCGCAGAGGTAATGCTGCAGGGGATCGACCGGACATTTGTATATGGTGGGACAGCGCAATCTTTTCTTCAGGGGACTGTCTATGAGGATGAGACGGGCATGCCGTATATTGTGGCAAATGAATCGGCATTAAAGCAGTTTGTTCGAAATGAGGAGGATGATTCTGCGGAGGCGGTGGCAGAGATCGACTGGACGAGGGAACCGGTGACCCTTATGGTGGGAGAAAAAAAGCTTGTGGCAAAGCTCTGCGGCGTGCTCGCCAATGGGGATGAGAGCGAAGAACCGAAGCTTTTTATCAGCCGGAGCTCTGCCCGCAGCCTGCTGGCACAGGGGAATCTGACGAACTCCTGTACCACTGCATGGATCCGGATCAAAAATGCAGGGGCTCAGGAGGCGGTAGAGACGAGACTTTTGAGCTATGGATATCAGGCGGAAAATATTGACGAAGAAAAGGTACGGGCGTGGGAGCTGACGCGGTCAAAAATAACAGGGGAGATAATCGCTGCGGTCATTTCCTTGCTGGCGTTTCTCTGTATGATTTATGACCGGATGAAACGGGATCAGCTGGTCAATCAAACGCTGTATCGGGAATTACAGGAGCTGTATGGGACAAAGGATATCCGCAGGAGGCTCAATGCTTACCGGGTTGTGGGAATCTGCGCTGTGGGGGCGCTGCTTGCCTGGGTTTTTACCAGCTTTTCAATTTTACAGGTGTGATTTTTTGTGTTTTCATCATAGTTCACACCTACAAGGATTATTTCGCCGCCATAACTTTCCAGAATTGCCGGATAATTTCTTTCTTTAATCTGAGCAATCGCGCCTTCTGCGGTCTTATTCCATTTCAGTTCAATCACAAGTGCAGGAAGACTTGACTCTCGCAGTGGGATATAGACCAGATCTGCGATACCATGTCCGGTAGGCAGTTCCTCAATTTTCATATATTGATCCACACAGGTAATATATGCACTTCTGACGGTAGAACGTAAGGCCTGTTCTTCATTGTAATAGGTTGGGGCATATGCAGAATCTCTTACCGTTTGAATGGCTCTCGACACAGCAGCTGCATTACCTTGAATGGTATCTTTCAGCAGCTGATCAGAGTTACGAATTAGTTCCATAAGTTTCAGATGTCTTCCTTTGCGCAGCATGTTGTTGAATTCGATACGCACTTCTTCGTTTGGAATCCTTGCCGTTTCACTTTTTTCGTCATATGCCAGATACCCCAGATGAATCAGCAGCGTTAAAACATCATCCTTACTCTTAAAGGTCTCAAAATCATTCTCAAAGCTATCCGTGTCAATTTTGATATGCTCCCCGGCAATAAGGCGCACAACATCCTCCTGCAGACCATCCATGTTCATATCAACATAAGTTTGAAGCGCCTCTGCCGACGACGTTTTTTTCCAATATGATTTGATTTTTTTTCTTCTCATAGCACTCATCACAGAGAATGGATTATACACAGAGCCGATCTCATCAAAGAAGTAACCATCGTACCATTTTTTCGCTTCCGCAAAGTCCATAGCATGTGACTTACACAGTGTCTGTACCTCTCTCTCCGTAAATCCGGTGTATTCTGCAAAGCTGTCCGGGGCAAGAATCGTATACTCATCAAAATCCGAAATTGCTGATTGTGAGCCATCCTTTTTAATTGGGAGAATGCCTGTCATATATGCAGCTGCCACAACATCGGAAGTGAAGTTGCCATTTTTGAACCATTCCCGTAATAAATTCAGATATTGCTCTTGAGCGGTCAGATTGAATTTGGCATCACGAATCATCGCATCCCACTCATCAATAATGAATACAATTTTTCGACCCGTTGCTTTCACGCAGTTTTTCAGACATGCGGACAGTGGTTCATTTGGACTTACATTGGGATAAAGGGCAATTACCTCATTTTTGATGGCTTCTACTATGTGATCAGGTACGTCTGCGATGTCCCCCCTGCATCTTTTGATTCTGGAAATAAAACCGGTAATATCCAAATATATTACATGATATTGATTCAGGTGTTTTTCATAATCCGCTGATTGTGCGATATCCAAATCATCAAACAGAAAATGAGAATCACAAGTGCAGTCATAATATGCGCGCAGCATCTGTGCCGCAAATGATTTGCCAAATCGGCGCGGTCTGCTGATACAGGTCAACTTCTGTTTCGTTCCGATGGTCTGATTGATGAGTCGAATCAACCCGGTCTTGTCAACATATTCTGATTGTCGAATTTCTTCAAATCCACTATTTCCCGGATTCAAGTAGGTTCCCATCCCGAAAACTCCTCTTCAAAAACACATGGTTTATACTTGTTTGCTATATCTCGTAGTCTATCACAACTCATTTGTCATTTCAACCTATGCAGTTTTTAGGGATCGCTATCATTGTCTTGTCAGTTGATTTGTGGTATGCTCGGGTTTGAGGAAGAAAAAAATGACAGAAAATAATCCCAACACCTACAATAAAATCCTGATCATTGACGACGACGAGGATCTGTCCATGATCATCTCGGACATGCTCACCTCCTACGGCTATGCCGTGACCTGTGTGACCGATGGGGAAGGAGCATTCGCGCTTTTGACGGATCATACCTACCATCTGATTCTGCTGGATATCAATCTGCCGGATGGGGATGGCTTTGCATTGTGCAGTGAGCTTCGGAAAACCTCAACGACCCCGGTGATTTTCGCAAGCGCGCGGACGAGTGAAACAGATCGGATTACAGGTTACGACATCGGCGGGGATGATTACCTGCCGAAGCCGTATTCCATGAAGGAATTACTGTCCCATGTCAACGCAATCATCCGGCGTACCTATGGCTTTGGCACACAGGAAAAGCGTATCAAATTTGGCGACATCACGGTCAATCTTTCCGCGCGAAGCGTGGAGAAAAACGGAACCCCGATCTCATTGTCCCTGCGGGAATTTGATCTGCTTGCCTACCTGTGTGAGCGCAAAAACACTGCCATTGCCAAGGATGAGCTTCTCTCCGGCGTGTGGGGAGCCTTTTCCACTGTAGAGCCCGCCACACTGACGGTGCACATTCGCTGGCTCCGCGAAAAGCTGGAGGATGATCCCGCCAAACCTGTTTATATCAAGACCGTTTATCGTGTCGGCTACATGCTGGAGGTGCGTGAATGAAAACAAAACTGATTTCCATGACCGCTGTGTTTGCACTGCTGATTCTGGCGGTGACCGTGTGGTATTCTCTCTCCCATCGGGCGATGGATCCGGCCGAGCTGCAGGCAGAGCAGATCGTGGCGCTCAACGAAATTGAACAGCTGATTGAGCGAGATCCCGATCTGGCAAGGGAGAAGACTGACGCACTCATGCAGCGTGCCAGAGAGGAAGAACTGCAGCAGACCAACAGTTTTTTTTCTGTGGTTCCCTGTGGAATCAGCCTGTTATTTTTACTGTCTGTTTTTTTCTATGTGTATTTTTCCATCCTCAGACCGTTTGAGAAGATGAAGGGCTTTGCCCAGGAAATTGCAAAAGGAAATTTTGAGATTCCCCTGGACTATGAGCGCTCCAACTATTTTGGCGAATTTACCTGGGCATTTGACAGTATGCGTCGGGAAATTACCAAGGCACGCGCCAGTGAGAAGGAGGCGATCGAGAACAACAAAACCGTGATCGCCACACTTTCCCATGATATCAAAACTCCCATCGCATCCATCCGCGCCTATGCGGAGGGGCTGGAGGCGAGCCTTGATTCCTCGCCGGAAAAACGCGCAAAATATCTGAATATCCTTATGCGCAAATGTGACGAGGTGGCGAATCTGACAAATGATCTGTTCTTACATTCCCTGTTCGATCTGGACAAGCTGAAAATCCATGCGGAAACCTTTGACATCTGCGTCTTTCTGGAAAATGCAGTAAGTGAAATTGCCGCCGAGCAGAATGATATCAGCTTTATAAAGCCGGAGGCGGCGGTCATAGTATCCGCTGACAAAAAACGGCTGCTGCAGATTACGGAAAATCTGATCAACAACGCCAGAAAATATGCAAAAACCCCCATCGATATTTCCATACAGCAGATCGATGGAACGATCGAACTTCATTTCCGCGATTACGGCGGGGGAATCCCGGATGAAGATATGCCTTTTATCTTTGACAAATTTTACCGTGGGAAAAACTGCGGAGAGGAGCAGGGCTCGGGGCTTGGGCTCTACATTGTAAAATACCTTGCGGAAAAAATGGGTGGCAGGGTGCTGTTACATAATCATAAGGATGGACTGGAGGCGATTGTGATATTGCCGCTCTTAATTACTTCTTAATATCTTTCTTGATAGAATGGGGCTATCAATTGAAGGAGGTATCAGAATGAAGCAAACAATTCTATCCGCAAAAGGTTTGTGCAAGAGCTTCGCACACAACGGCGGACAGCTGCACATTTTACAGAACATCGATCTGGAGCTGTATGAGGGGGATTTTACGGTGATCATGGGCGCATCCGGCTCCGGAAAATCCACCCTTCTGTATTCCCTCAGCGGTATGGACCGGGCAACCGCAGGGGAGGTTCTTTACAAAGGAATGAATTTCGTCACCGCGAAGGAAAACGCACTGGTAGATCTCAGGCACACCGATTTCGGCTTTATCTTTCAGCAGATGCATCTGGTGAGCAATCTGACGCTTTTTGAAAATGTGGCGGTGTGCGGTTATCTGAACAAGTCCATGCCTGCAGAAAAAGTCCGGGAACGCGCCAACGAGCTGCAGGATAAAATGGGGCTTTCCCATATCAAAACCCACCTCCCGTCACAGGTATCGGGCGGGGAGCAGCAGCGGTGTGCCATCGCAAGAGCGGTGATCAACAATCCGAAGCTTTTATTCGCAGACGAGCCCACCGGCGCACTCAACCGGAAAAATACCACCGAGGTGCTCAATCTTTTGACCGAATTGAATCTTTCGGGGCAGAGTATTTTGATGGTAACACATGATCTGCGGGCGGCGCTTCGGGCAGGGCGTCTGATTTATCTGGAGGATGGAAAAATCATTGGCGAGCTTTCCCTTCCGCCCTACGATCCCACAGAAGAACAGAGTCGGGAAGCGCAGGTAAATGCCTGGCTTACCTCGATGGAATGGTAGGTGGGCGATGGAAATTATTACATTATTGAAAGCAAATATTCGCAGAAGAAAAGGCTCTTTTTGGGGGATTGCCATTTTGATGTTTATCATTTCCATGGCGTTTACCGCATTTCTCAGCATGCAGAAAAGCTGCAGGGAAAGCATCGATCATGCGCTTACCTACGCAGACGCTCCAAACATCAGCGTTTATACATACGATATGAGCGAGGAACTCATGACAACGCTGAAAGATCATGAAATGGTGGAGCGGGTGGAACAGGTTACGGTGGCGGAAACCTTTTTTGAATATGAAGGAGAAAAGGACGGAAACAGCTTTTTCCTTCAGAAATACGACAGCACAAAATACCGCAGGCTGACCGATGACTGCAGCGGGTACTCCGGGCTTACTGAAAAACCCGAAAAAGGCGGCATCTTTGTATCGCAGGGTTTTTTGACGAGATCAGGGGCCAGGCTGGGCGACACGCTGGATATTTATACCGATTATTATAATGCCGCCGAGAAGCCGACCGTTTCGCTGAAAATCACCGGCATTGTGACAGAACCGGTCAATGGATGCTCTCTCATGGGATGGAAACAGGGCTTTGTCAGTGACGAGGACTATGAAATGCTGCTGGAAGCCTGCGGAGAGGAATGCTATATTGTAAAGCTGTACAAAGCGACAGATTGTCCCTTAAATGACAGAAAATTCCGGCGTCAGCTAAATCTGGATACCGGAATCATCGATAAGGCCATGGGCTCAATGACAAGAGAGGAATCTCTGTACTACACAAACCTTTTTCCGCAGATCATTCTCTCGATTCTTCTGGTGTTCCTTGTCTTTCTCATGATCGTTGTACTGATCGTGATGCGGCATAGCATTTCCACCAGCATTGAAATCGACTATGTAAATCTTGGCATCTTAAAGGCAATGGGCTTTTCCGGACGTAAGATCCGTGCTGTCTTTATGCTGCAATATCTGCTTGCACAGGCTGCAGGTGCGCTGCCCGGTTTCCTTCTGGCGATCCCGGCTGCAAAGCTTTTTGGAGATGTCTTTCAGCCGATCACGGCGATTCCGGGGGAAAACAGGATTGCAGGTTTGCAGAGCAGTCTGATCCTGGCCGGAGTGCTTTTGGTTTCCGGCTTGTTTATTCTGCTAAGCACACGCAGGATCGGTCTGCTTTCTCCGGTGCGGGCTATTTCCGGCGGCAGAAACGAAATCTACTTTGACAGCAGGCTGAGGGCTCCGGTCAGCAAACGTTTTTTGTCTGCCAGTCTGGCGCTGCGGCAGTTTACTGCTAACAAGCGGAGGTATGTTGGCATCATCATCATTGCGACCATGCTGGTATTTTTTATGCTTACGGTTACCGGGCTTGGAGATTCGATCAACTCAAAGGCTGCCAATGAGGCCATGGGAGTGATCTATACCGAAGTGGAGCTCACCCTGAAGGATACGGAAGAATATGAGGCAAAAGAGCGTGAGATCGATGCGGTCATCGAGAAGTATGCGGAGATTGAAAAGAAATACAGGATCACTTGCGAGTATATTTCGCTGGATGGGGAAAACGTATTTTGTTTTATTTACAAAAATCCGGAGGTCGTAACTCCGATAAAGGGAAGGACTGCCCTGTATGATAATGAAATCATGATCACGGAGCTTCTGTCCGATGAGCTTGGAATCCACATCGGCGATACGGTCACGGTTTCTAAGGGCGATCACAAGGCAGACTTCATAGTCACAGGTTTTTTTCAGGGCACGAGTGACACAGGAAGATGTTTTTTGATGAACCTTGACGGGGTAAGACGAATGGGATTTGAGGACGCAACGGTTGACTGGGCAGGCTATAGCATCAGCGATCCCTCTCATTGTGAGGAAATCAAACAAGAGCTAAATGAAGCATACGGAGACATTCTGGATTGTAGTGTAGCAGATAAGAATGTTGAATTGAACATCTACGATATGGCAGTGAATGCCTTGAAAGCCGTCATCTATAGTTTTTCCGTGCTGTTTGCGTTTGTGGTAGTGGTCATGGTGTGCAAAAAATGCTTTCAGCAGGAAAAAACCGATCTCGGAATCTATCAGGCAGTGGGCTTTCGAATCCGAAGACTGCGTCTGCAGTTTGCAGTACGATTTCTGATCATGGCGCTGATCAGCTCCGTGTTTGGTTCCGTCCTCAGCTTATTGTTTTCAGAAAAAACGCTTACGCTGTTTTTGCGCAAAATCGGGATTGCGTCCTTTCCGGTTGCGTTCTCCGTGAGTACTTTTGTGCTGCCGGTTTCGCTCATTTGTATCTGCTTCTTTGTGTTTGCCTATCTCGTTTCCAGACGGATCCGGACGGTGGATCTGAAGGAGTTGATTACGGAGTAGGTTATGATTATAATTTCATATCCCCAGCCTTGACCCAGCCGATTTTGCGCAGAATGTAGTCAAAGAGAAGGGAGAGCAGGGCAGGCAGGACAAAGGAGATCAGGATCAGTCCGATCCAGTCAAAGGGGGTAATGCCTGCTTTTGCACCCGCTGCCACATCATTGACCCAGCCGGTATAGACGCCGATCTGGCCCACCAGTCCGCAGGTGCCCATGCCGGAGGATACCGGGGCACCGTTCATCTGAAGATGAAAAACACAGGTCGCCAAAGGCCCCGTAATCGCGGAGGCCAGTGTCGGCGCAATCCAGATTCTTGGGTTTTTCATGATGTTTCCCATCTGAAGCATGGAGGTTCCGATTCCCTGCGATACAAGTCCGCCCCATTTATTGTCCCGGAAGGAAATGATTGCAAAGCCGATCATCTGTGCCGAGCAGCCTGCCACCGCTGCGCCTCCGGCAAGTCCGGTAAGCCCCAGCGCCGCGCAAATCGCCGCGGAAGAGATGGGCAGTGTGAGCGCTACGCCCACGATGACGGAAACAAAGATTCCCATCAGAAACGGCTGAAGCTCCGTTGCCCACATGATGGCATTGCCCACCGCCATGGCAGCTTTGCCGAGGGGCGGCGCAATGAGCCAGGACAAAAAGGTGCCGATTCCGATAGTCACAAGGGGAGTGACCAGAATGTCCACCTTCGTCTCCTTCGAAACAGCCTTTCCGAACTCTGCGGCCAGAATGGATACAAACAGAACCGCCAAAGGACCTCCCGCGCCGCCCAGCGCATTGGCGGAAAAACCTACCGCAATCATGGAAAATAAAACCAGTGGCGGACAATGCAGCGCAAAAGCTATGGCTACGGCCATGGCCGGCCCGCTCATGGCGGTGGCAATGCCGCCCACGGTGTAATCCACATTTGCCACAGTTGCCACCGGCTGTGTCAGAAACCCGATATGAAACTGGGTTCCGATGGTATTGATGATCGTTCCGATGAGCAGGGAGCAGAACAGTCCCTGTGCCATGGCGCCCAGCGCATCGATTCCGTATCGTTTCAAAGAAATCTCAATGTCTTTTCTTTTTAGAAATGCTTTTACTTTTTTCATTTTTTCTCCTCATAAAGTGCTTTAAAATTTAAGACAGCAAATCCATTATACACGACAAAAAGGTTTTTGTCAGTAATATTTTCAAAAGGCAGGTGGAGGAACCGTGCGCACTTTGAAGTGTACCTGGAAGAAAAATAGAGGTTTACATTTTTCAAAAAATCTGCTACGCTGATTGTATCAAAATACCAGTACAAAGGCGGTAAGGATATGGCAGAAAAAGAGATGATTAAACTATCCATCGAAGAATTTTCCAGAATACAAGATTACATGGAATTGGAAGAAAATAAGGATAGTGCAAGCTATAAACGCATAAAACGCAGATATATTGAATTAAAAGTTTTTCTTACAAGTGCAGGTGTGAATCTTACTGAATTAGATATTATAAAAGAATAGCAGATATACAGACAAATTAAGGTGTAAAATCTTATAAAAAGGTAAGAGGTTACACCTTTTTATGTGCAGGGGCGCATGAGGAAATGTTTCGGCTGTCGCCGAATGCGCCCCGCACGACGAGTGAGGGGAGAAAATCTCCCTACTCGATTAAGTTTTTAAAGAAAGGAATTGTACGGTCATGCATATAGAGAAAGTAGTTGAGACAAAGGAGGCCCATACCTACGATACCAGAGTTCTGATCCGCCGGTTTCAACCGTATTACCGGCCGTATTGGAAAGCGCTGGCAACAGATTTGTTCTGTGCGGCGCTCACCACTTTGTGTGATATTTTTCTTCCGATCATTATCCGCCATATTACCAACACAGGCATGTATCATATGGAGCTTCTGACCGTTTCCCTGTTACTGAAAATGGCGGCGCTTTATCTGGTGTTAAGAATCATTGACACCTCCGCCAATTTTTATATGGCCGATCAGGGACACGTCATGGGGGCGAAAATCGAGACGGATATGCGCAGGGATGCCTATGCGCATCTGCAGGAGCTTTCCGATCAATATTACAAAAATACCAAGGTGGGGCAGATCATGGGCAGGATTACCAATGATCTTTTTGATGTGACTGAATTTTCCCATCACTGTCCGGAGGAATTTTTTATCGCCTTTGTAAAGGGGGCTGCGGCCTTCGGAATTTTATGCAGTATCAATGTTCCGCTGACTTTGTTGATTTTCCTGGTACTGCCCATCATGCTGATTGTGAGCATTCGCCTGAACCGCTGGCAGAGAGAGGCCTTTCGGCGGCAGCGCTATCAGATCGGAGAGCTTAACGCCCGGATTGAGGACAGCCTGCTGGGACAGCGGGTGGTAAAAGCCTTTGCCAATGAACCGCTCGACAAGGAGAAGTTTGAGACGGGCAATCGGCGTTTCCTTGATATCAAAAAGGATACCTATCTGTATATGGGAATTTTTAAGGTGTCCACGCTGATTTTTGAGGGGATCATGTATCTGATCGTCATTCTGGCGGGAGGACTGTTTCTCTACCATGGAAAAATCCAGCCGGGAGATCTGGTGGCATATGTGCTGTATGTCACGACGCTGATTGCAACGATCCGAAGAATTGTAGAATTTACCGAGCAATTTCAGCGTGGCATGACGGGTATCGAGCGTTTTCTGCAGATCATGGATGCGGATGTGGAGATTTTTGACGGGGACGGAGCTGTGGAATATACGAATCCGAAGGGACATATTTCGTTCCATGACGTTGGATTTCAATATGAGGATGATGACACCAGAGTGCTCAAGCATTTGAATCTGGATATTTATCCGGGAGAGAAGGTGGCGCTGGTAGGACCCTCCGGGAGCGGAAAGACCACCTTGTGCAATCTGATTCCACGGTTTTATGATGTCAGTGAGGGCAGTCTGACATTGGATGGGGTGGAGATTCGGGATTATACACTGGAGAGTCTTCGCAAAAATATCGGCATTGTGCAGCAGGACGTGTATCTCTTTTCCGGCACGATTTACGACAATATCGTATACGGAAGACCCGGAGCATCCCGGGAGGAGGTAGAGGATGCGGCAAAAAAAGCGGGCGCACATGAATTCATTCAAAATCTAAAGGACGGCTATGATACCTACATCGGAGAGCGGGGCGTGCGGCTGTCCGGCGGGCAGAAGCAGAGAATCAGCATAGCACGGGTGTTTTTGAAGAACCCTGCCATCATCATACTGGACGAGGCCACCAGTGCACTGGACAATGAGAGCGAATTTGAGGTGGCAAAAGCCCTTGCGGAGCTGTCCGAGGGCAGAACCACCCTCACGGTGGCGCACCGTCTGAGCACGATCCGGGATGCAGACCGGATCTTTGTCCTCACCGAAAACGGAATCGAGGAGGAAGGAAGCCACAAAGAGCTGCTGGAGCAGAAGGGAATCTACTATCGTTTTTACTCCATGGCGGAGAGGCTTCGGTAGAAGAAACGGCACAGCCCACGCCCGTATACGTCAGCGAAGTTTATGGTGGTGTGGGCTGCCCTGTTTTTGGTGTTACGGATGAAAAATGAACTCCAAGTGTAATAGTTTCCTAATTTATTGAATCGGACAATTCTGTTGTAAATCGCCTGTTATCTTGTTATACTAAAAACAATCAGAAGGGAGATGAAGGGCATGGCAAAAACCATATCCATCGGAACACAGGATTTTGCATTTATACGGGAAAAGGATTGCTTTTATGTGGATAAGACCTCCTTCATCAAAGAATGGTGGGAATCAGAGGATGCAGTGACCTTGATCACCCGTCCGAGACGTTTCGGCAAAACCTTAAATATGAGCATGCTGGACTACTTTTTTTCTAACAAATATCAGGGAAGAGAGGATCTCTTTGAGGGACTGGATATCTGGACAGAGGAGAAATATCAGAAGCTTCAGGGGACTTACCCAGTGATTTTTCTGTCATTTGCAAATATCAAATATTCTGATTTTAAGACATCCAAAACAGTGATCAATGGATTATTATTTGAACTTTATATTCAATATAAATGGATGATTTGGGAAGACAGATTTACGGAAGAAGACAGACTGCTTTTCCGGAAGGTAAATGAGGAAATGGATGACGCCACTGCGACACAGGCACTGAAGCGTCTCTGTGAATGGCTGTACCGCTATTACGGGAAAAGATGCATCATTCTTCTGGACGAATACGATACTCCCATGCAGGAAGCCTATGTAAACGGCTTCTGGGACGAACTGACCGCTTATATTCGTGCCTTATTTAACAGCACCTTCAAGACGAATCCTTATCTGGAGCGGGGGATCATGACGGGGATCACGCGAGTAAGCAAAGAATCCATCTTTTCGGATCTGAATAATCTGAGGGTAGTTACCACCACTTCAAATTTGTACGCGACATCCTTTGGCTTTACTGAGAAAGAAGTCTTTGACGCCATGGATGAGCAGGGGATTGCGGGAGAAGAAAAGGCAAAAGTAAAGAAGTGGTATGACGGGTTTAACTTCGGAGAAACGACGGATATTTATAATCCATGGTCAGTGACGATGTATTTGGATGAGCAGAAGCTGGATACCTACTGGGCAAACACCAGCGGAAACGGACTGGTAAATAAATTACTCCGGGAAGGAAATCAGGATATCAAGTCCGAATTTGAAAAACTGTTAAAGGGAGAGTGCATTGAAGCGGAAATCGACGAACAGATCATTTTTAATCAGTTGGATGAAGCGGACGATGGGGTGTGGAGTCTCCTTCTTGCATCGGGCTATTTGAGAGTGGATGGTATCAGGCAGGATGAGCCGGAGGATCCACGTATTTATCAGATGAAGCTGACCAATTTTGAGGTCAGAAAAATGTTTGAGAAAATGGTTTCCATGTGGTTTGGTAAGGGGAAGGTTTTCGGTAGGTTTGTCTCTGCTATGTTTGAGGGAAAGGTCCGGGAGATGAACCACTATATGAACGAGGTTGCCTTAAATACGTTCAGCTATTTTGATACGGGGAAGCACCCTTCGGGGAGGAAAGAGCCGGAGCGTTTTTATCACGGTTTCGTGTTGGGACTTCTGGTGGATAAGGCGGGAAGTTACATGGTGAAATCAAATCGCGAGAGCGGTCTCGGGCGCTATGATGTGGTGATGGAGCCGAAAAGCGCAGAAGATATCGCAGTTATCATGGAATTCAAGGTATTGGACAGGGAGGACGAGGAAGAAACACTGGAGGATACTGCAAGGAACGCCTTACAGCAGATCGAGGACAAACATTATGACGCAGACCTGCTTGCAAGGGGGATTCCGTCAGAGCGGATCTATAAATACGGCTTTGCTTTTGAGGGTGAGACGTGTCTCATCAGGAAGGCATAGTTTCGCTCATTTGGTGGAGGTTCCTGCTTCGCAGGTACGATATAGAAATAGGTGAAACATGTCAAAAAGGGATTGCAAAAAAAGGAACATATGGAAGCTTGGTTTAGCAGGTGGTCTGTTGCTTGTGCTCATATCCTGCGGGATGATTTTTTACAGCATTTTGGAATACCGGAAGTCGAATGAGCTGTATGAGGAGACTGCACAGGAGTATGTCACAATACAGGAGGATAGGAGCGCAGAGGAATCAGAGCAGAACTGGTGGGAGCTGGCAGAGGTAGACCTTGCGGGACTTTCCGCCGGATACCCCGATGTGGTCGGCTGGATTTTTTTTGAAAACGAGGACATCAGCTATCCGATCCTGTATTCGGGCGATAATGACAAGTACCTTCGCAGGACTTATACGGGGGAAGCCGCAAGCGCCGGATCTATTTTCCTTGACGGAGAGAGCACGCCGGACTTTTCCGATCCGCATACACTCATTTATGGGCATAATATGCGCAATCTCTCCATGTTCGGGAAATTAAAATATTACAGAACCCGGGACGGGTATTATGAAAACCACCAATATTTTCAGATTTTTACCGGGAACCGGGTGTATCGCTACCGGATATTTGCCTACGAAGAGGTTCCAGTGTATCATGAGATTTATGACGTATACGGTGCACAGCCGCAAGGTTTTCCGGAGCTGATTGAGAGTCTGAAACAGAACTCTTACGGGCAGACAGAGGTTGCTGTGGATGCCTCCGATCATGTGATTACGCTCTCCACCTGTTCGGGCGGTAATACCAGAATGGTTGTCAGCGGAGTGCGGGTGGATGCTTTTAACGAGCTTTTGTACGGTGGGGATGAGGTCATCGAGGCAACCGGGCACAGGAAGGTGGATCGGAGTACGGCGGTTTATCTTTCGGACAGACCGCCCTATCGTTATGCGCAAAAGGAGGGAACATGACTATGATGCAAGGCATCCAGACGGAAATCCTGCTCGTCATGCTGCTATTGATCTTGCTGATCGGATTGGTAGCCGTAGTGCTGATCGATCCGTATATCCGGAGGGAGCATCGGAATATCATGCTGCTGATTGTCCTTGTGGTGTTCGGATTATTGATAAAGGATGTGATTTCCCATGAGCTTGATATGCTTGGCACCATGCCATACCGGAGGACGTTACTTGCCATCTTCGGATATATTTTGCGTCCCGTTCTGATCGTGCTGTACCTGTATATCGTAAAGCCGGATGGGAAATATAAGGCGGCATGGTTTCTTGTAGGGCTCAATGCGTCGGTCTATCTGACAGCCACATTTTCCGGTATATGTTTTTCCATTGATGAAAACAACGTGTTCCACCGTGGACCCTTCGGATATACCGCTCACATCATAGGTGGGATACTGCTCGTCTATACGGTGCAGCTTACAATAGTCCGATATGGCGAAAAGCGGAACAGGGAGAATATGCTGCCGGTTGTCATAGAGGTACTGATCATGATTGCGGTCATCATCGACTCCGTTGTGGACTACCGCAATTATCCGGTTACCTTTTTGACAGTCGTTGTCGCCGGTGCCAACGTATTTTACTATATCTGGCTGCACCTCCAGTTCGTGCGGGAACACGAGAACGCGCTTATGGCAGAGCAGCGCATACAGATTTTGATGGCGCAGATCAAGCCGCACTTCATATACAACAGCCTGACGGCGATCCGCTCCTATCTGGACGAGCCGGACAAGGCGGAGGATGTATTAAACCACTTCGCAGGTTTTTTGCGGGGAAGCATCGACATTCTGGAGGAAACGGGCTGTATCCGTGCGGACAGGGAATTTGAAACGGTGGAGAGCTATCTGTATCTGGAGCGGGAGCGCTTCGGGGAGAAGCTGACCGTGGAAAAGGACATACAGGATACGGACTTCTTTCTCCCTGCCTTTACCGTGCAGACATTGGTGGAAAATGCCATAGGTCACGGCATCCGTAAGAGTGAATCGGGCAGAGGCAGGGTCTTGATCCGGAGCTTTCAGACGGAACTGGAGCATATCATCGAGGTGGCGGATGACGGCGTGGGCTTTCTGATAGAAAAGGAGCAGGAGAAGGGACAGAATATGGACAGGTCGCATATCGGGCTGTCCAACTTAAAGCAGCGTCTTTCACTGATGTGTGATGGAACGCTTGAAATAGAGAGCGCACCGGGCAAGGGTACGCTTACGAGGGTGCGGATCCCCATGGACTCCCGGAAAACGGGAGCACAAGGCAGATCAGATGTACTATGGAAGCTGTGAAGGAGATGGTGGCAGATGAATATCCTGATTGTGGATGATGAAGTAACGGCACTTCGTGATCTGGCAAGAGAAATGAAAAAGGTAGTACCGGATGCGGTGGTGAAAATGGTGGATGAGGCTGAGGCGGCTCTGACACTCGTAAAGGATCAGGAATTTGATGTAGCTTTTCTGGACATTACGATGCCGGGGAAGGATGGTCTGACACTGGCAAAGGAGATGAAGGGCATCCGTCCGATGATCAATATCGTAATGGTGACTGCCTATCCGCAGTATGCCCTTGATGCTGTAAAGCTCTATGTGAGCGACTATATCTTAAAGCCCGCCAGCCCGTCTGATATCCGGAAAGCAATCTCAAACCTGCGAAATCCGGTAACGCAAGACCGGAAAGGTCTTTTTGTGCAGTGCTTCGGGAGTTTCGAGGTCTTCTATGACGGGAAACCCGTACGCTTTGGCAGGGCAAAGGCAAAGGAAATGTTTGGCTATCTGGTGGACCGCATGGGAGCGACGGTCACGAATGCCGAGCTTCGCGCCGTTCTGTGGGAGGATGAGGTGTCAGATGATGAGAAGCAGATGAAGTATTTCGCACAGATCGTATACCGGCTCCGCTCCCAGCTGGAGGAGCTGGGGATTGCTGACATCCTCATACAGAGCCGTGACGCTTATGCCATTGTGCCGGAGAAGATCCTATGCGACTACTACCTCGCCCTTCAAAGGGATGTGCAGGCTTTGTCGAGGTATGAGGGGGAGTATATGAGCCAGTATGAATGGGCACTGTTCCGCGTAGGCGAGGTGGATAAAGCTCTAGGAGCGGGAAAAAATAATACAAAAAATTAAAAAATCCCCGAAAACTGTAATAGTGTTGTAATAGTCTGGATGGTAAAATAGCTCTGTATGAGAAAAATCTTTTCAGAAAGGGGCTTGACAGCCGTGCGGAATAGAAATACGCTCCTTAGAGCAGAGCAGAGCAGAGCAGAG
>JAFUTQ010000004.1 GCA_017484135.1 Lachnospiraceae bacterium | reverse complement strand
AGCCAGATAAAGCCCGGGCAGTGCCATGGCAAAAAAGGATGCAAGATACCGGAGCACTCTCTCGATGGAAGCAATTTCCCATCGGCTGTAGTAATCATCACTGGTCTGTATGAATGAATTATAGTTTGTCGGTAAAATCAGCGCCACCGGAGAATTGTCTGACAGCAGCACCACCCGTCCCTCCAGAACCGCCATTGCAGCCCGATCCGGCCGCTGAGTGGTCTGGAACTGTGGAAACGGGGAATACCAGTTTTTTTCGGACAGCTGCTCCAACATTCCGCTGTCTAAAATCCCGTCGATTGCAAAGCTCTCCAATCTCCGCTCAATTTCCTCCAGAAGGGACGGATATACCAGATCCTCCATGTACACCAGATCCACATTGGTCTGACTCTTTTCTCCCAGAATTTTTTCCCGCACCTTGACCTTCGGAGAACGGATCCGCTTTCGAATCAATGCCGTATTTGCCTTGATCGAGTCACAGAAGCCCTCGTTGGAGCCCCGTATGACCTTCTCCGACTCTGCCTCCGTGATCCCCATCTGGGGATACCCCTTGTCGGGGACCTTGATCGCTTTGTCCCAGCCATCAAAAAACAGGATGACGTCCCCTGTCAGAAGTCCCTGCGCCGCCTCCTCGATTCCGGTATACGGAGTGGTGTCCGAAAGTCCCAGCGCATTGTTTTCCAGCCTTCCGTATATTTCTTCCGGCGAGGCTTGCGAAAAGCTGTTTAACAGCTGTCCCACCAGAGAGCGCTCAAAAATAACGCTCCCTCCTGTCACCTCAATGTATGCCGCCATACAGGCAACCTGTCCGTCCCTGCCGATTTTCATCGAAACCATTTTGATGTCGATGCAGTCGCGAAACAGCTCCTGAAATTTCTGTTTATTTTCCTCCAGTGAGGAAGTAATCTGTATCATAAGCTTTCCTTTCTTTTGCATTCCTGCGCCCCTGCGCACGAAAAAGGATAGGCGCATTGCCTATCCTTCCTATTTTTTACAAATTGCTTTTCTTTTATTCCTGTTTGCGTATGATATCCTTTACCGCCTCAACCTGATTGCGTATGTGCGCCCGCATGATCTCCGACACGCTCTGCTTGTCCCGTTTCTTTAATCCTTCCACGATCGCACGATGCTCCCTCATCAGCGTCGGATACGCCTCTTTGTCCCTGAGGTATTCGATCCGATAGCGGAACATCTGCTCCCGCAGATTGTTAATGATTGCCACCAGCCGTTTATTTTCGGTGGCTCCGTAAATAATATCATGAAAGGCTACATCTGCCTGTGCCAGCCGCTTTACATTTTCCTCCCGAATCGCCTGCTCAAATTCCAGCGCCGCATCCTCCAGTGTCTCCATCTGTTCATCGGTCATATTCTCTGCCGCAAGCTGCACCGCCAGTTCATCCAGCACCTCCCGGATCTGAAGCACGTTCTCCATATCCTTCTCCGTCATGTGCGCCACCTCGGCTCCTCTTCTGGGAATCGTGACTGCCAGCCCATCCTGCTCCAGCATACGAATCGCTTCCCGGACAGGGGTGCGGCTGACACCCAGCTTTTCGGCAAGCTGCACCTCCATCAGACGCTCTCCCGGCTTTAACTCTCCTTTGATAATTGCCTCTCTCAAAGTGTGAAATACCACATCCCGGAGCGGCAAAAAAGCTTCCATATTCAATTCGAGATTATCTGTCATCCTCACCACCATCCTATCTGCGATTATTGTATATATCTGTCAAAAACACCTGTTTGGCAAGTCCGCTTTCCAAAATCTTCTCCATGGCGGCTCTGGCCGTCTGTATCTGATCAAACAGGGCAAATACCGACGGTCCGCTGCCGCTCATCATTGCATTGACCGCCCCTGCCGCAAGCAGTACCTCCTTAATCTGCGCAATCTCCGGATATTTATGAATCGTTACCGATTCCAGTACATTTCCCATATGTAACGCAATCGTCTGCATATCCTGCGCTGCAATGCCCTTCATCAGCTGATCAATGTCGGGATGGATCGTGCGTTCATCCAGCACCAGATTTTCATATACATACTTTGTGGACACATTGATCGGCGGCTTTGCGATGATGACCGGACATTTTACCATGGGAGGCAGTGCTGTAAGCTTCTCGCCGATCCCTTCTGCCAGTGCCGTCCCCCGCATGAGACAATACGGAACATCTGCGCCCAGCCTGCTTCCCCGCTCCATCAGTTCCCTTCTGCTCAGCCCAAGCTCATAAAGCTGATTCATCCCATAAAGCACTCCCGCCGCATCCGTACTTCCGCCTGCCATGCCTGCTGCCACCGGAATTTTCTTATGGAGGCTGATATGGACACCTTCCTTCAGATGAAATTCCTCCTGCAGGAGTGCTGCCGCACGATATGCCAGATTTCCGCTGTCAGTGGGAAGAAACTTCAGATTTGTCTCAATATGAATTCCTTCCTCTGTTTTTTCTATGTGCAGCCGATCGTGAAGATGCACCGTCTGCATGATCATCCGAACCTCATGATAGCCGTCCGCACGCCGCCGCAGTACATCCAGCCCGAGATTGATCTTCCCAAGTGCCTTTACCGATATGTCGTCCATGCTTTTCTCCTGTATTTTTTATGGTTACATCGTTTCACGATGTGAACCTTTTGCCCCTCAAATCTTACTATACCATTGTTTTTGCCAAAATGCAAAAAAAGTGATTGACATTTCTATGGTTTTTCTCTAATGTTTTATATAAGATCATCCGATATAAAATTTGAAATATATCTGACGTGTTTTGCATCGCGCATTACACGCCGGAATCCGGTCAAACGGATTCCAAAGCAGGTAGGGATACCAAAAAAATACCAAGGAGGGTAAACATATGGCTATTAGTTCAGTAAACAGCTATACTTCCGGTGCTGCATACACAGCCAGCACTGCAAGCAAAACCGAAACAGAGGCAAAGTCAACCGACACCAAAGCAGCCGCAGAGAAGACCGGTGTTGTCTACGAGAAAAGCTCGGCATCCGCTTCTTCCGCTTCCGGAAGCAAGGTTCAGAATTCCGCTTTGATCGCGCAGCTTAAGGCAGACAGCAACAACCGCATCGCACAGCTTCAGGGCATCGTAGAACAGATGATGAGCAAGCAGGGCTCTGCAATCGGAAAAGCGGACAGTATGTGGTCCTTTTTAGCAAGCGGGGATTTCACGGTAGACGCTGCAACCAAGGCACAGGCACAGGCTGATATTGCCGAGGATGGATATTGGGGTGTTAACCAGACCTCAGACCGCATTCTGGATTTTGCAAAGGCATTGTCTGGCAATGACAAATCCAAGGCAGAGGAACTGATCAACGCATTCAAAAAGGGTTATGAGCAGGCAACAAAAGCGTGGGGTAAGACACTTCCGGATATCTCAAAGAAGACCTACGATGCCGTTCTGGATAAGTTTGACCAGTGGGTAAACGGAGAAGACTAAAAATTCAGCAGACAAATTTATAGCAACAATCAGACAGGGGCGGTTCTTAACCGCCCCTGTTTATTTTCTCTCTATAAATAATTATAACTCCTGCAGCCGCTCAATCGCATGCTCCTTTATGATGCATTTTCCATGCTCATACAGATACGCCTTGATCGGTGCATGCGCATAAATCTCATAAGCAAAATCCAAAGAAGCACTCAGCAGACGACAAACCTGTTTGTCGTTCATTTTTCCCTTCTCTATAATCAGATAATAGGAGTTTTCCTTCTCTATGTAATACAGACTGCTCCGAATCTCACACTCCGGCTGTATTCCCCTCGCATAAGCAATTACACTGTCCAGCTCCAGAAAATGCAGCTGATAGGAAGACTTGCTCTGCATTGCCATATTTTCTGCCACAGTCCCGGACTTTTCCTCTGTACGAGCCGCCGGTTCCTGTTTCCCTGTCTGGGCTGCTTCCGCGGAAGCTGCGCCTTCCGCCGCCTGCATCAGCCGCTTTACCGCCGCTTTCAGCTCATCCAGCATATTCACGATCGTCTGCTCCGGCTTTTCGGAAAACGTCAAAGCAACCACATTCTCCGGCAAAACCGCAACGTGGATGGAAATATTTCCGCCCTGCACCTTGTAGCCCACCTCCTGTTCCGCCATGGAGATGATTCTTCGCAGAAAATTTTCCGCCTTGCCGTCATTATTGATAAAATCATTCACATTCAACCCGTTCTCACGCAGCTCATCTTCTGAGATCAGACACCTTACCGTGTCTACATCGATTCTCTTGAATTTCATTTTCCTCACCTACTGTGACAATTTTTTTCTTTTATATGCATACGTCAATGGCTGTTGATACACTTCTTCATAAATTTGTTTCCACACCTGGTAGTTTTCCATCATCATATCCCTGGCATTTTCTCCCCGGGATTTCTTTCGATCCGGATAGATCGGATCTCCCACATGTATGGTATACTCCTGCACAAAAAAACCGTCTCTGTCCAGTACATCGCTGTCCTCCATCGTAATAAAACAGGGAAGTACCGGTACATTGTTCTTTGCCGCCATCGTAAATGCGCCCTTCTTTAGAGGCTTCGGCTTTCTGTAGTTCCACCACATACTCTGCTCCGGATAAATCAGGATAAAATGACCCTTCTGCAATAATTTATCGACTGCTTTTAAGAATTTCTTCATAGTGTCGCGGTTAGAACTTAATGGTAATGTATTGCAATTTCGCATCAAAAATCCATAAAAGCCGGGAAAATTCGTGTAATTCGCCTCATTTATGATGCGGTACAGTTTTCTGCGATACTGCCGGGACTTCTCATATACCGCCTGCATGGCAAAGCTGTCATACGGATTAAAATGATTACAGGTAAGGATTGCTCCGCTCCGAAGTCTCCGAAGATTCTCAATTCCCCGGATTTCCTTGATGATCAGCTGCCTTCTGCGAATCATGGTATTCATATACCATTTGGCAATCCGAAACGCGTAAATTGTACGCATCTGCGCCTTCAGTCCTCTGCGGAAATAATCAATATCCTCCGGCAAAAGCTCCTTTGGCTCCGGATTCTCCTCCACATCCTCATCAAACCGACCTTCCTTCTCATACTGCTGGATTTTATTCAGAATGACCCGTCTGGAGAGCGACCGGCTCTCATCGGCTCCGTAGCTCTTTACATAATTGTTCTCATTCTGAATTTCTTCGGCTGCCATGCCCATCAGTCTCTCACCGGAATCCTGATCGTCCCGTTTCTGCTCATCCGTATATGTCTCAAGGACATGACGGATTTCGTCATAATACGGAGTCTCCTTCGCGTATTTCCAGAAATACTCCGCCAGGCTGCTGTCCTCATAATGCCACGGCTTTGCCGCAAGATTGTAATGAATGAGACAGATATCCTCCTTGCGGCAAACCAGTCGGCAGACCGCCTGTGCATTCCATTTGTCATCAATCCAGAGAACCTTATCCTTGCATATAATATTCAGATAATCCTGATCCTGTGCCACCACAAAGGTGTAGGTATTCACCAGCTCAATAAACTGCTTTAGCACCTTATTTTTGCGGAACGCCTGACAGTTGATCAGAACCACGCCTGCATTGAAATAGGATTTGCGGGAGACTCCGAGCACTTCCTCTGTATATTCGCCAAACACCTCCGTCTGTCCCACAACCTGATCCCGGATCCCTCCAATATACAGGTCTCCAAGCTCATACTGATACAATTCTGAGATATCGCCCAGCACCACCGTATCGCTGTCTAAATAGATTGCCTTAGTGTATTGCGGAAACATCTCTGACAAAAACAGCCGATAATATGTCGTCATGGAATAATAATCCCGGACAGTCAGCTTTTTCTCGATTTCTCTCATATAATCGGACACATCGTCAAAGGAAATCTGAAACTGTTCATTCTCCAGATTTTTTACCGCTTTTTTCTTATCCTCTGAAATGTCCGTGTACAGGACATGAATGTGATACTGATGATTTTTCGAAGCATTTTGTATCATGCTCTGCATCGTTACCATCATATATTTCACAAATTTATCATCGCATGCAAAAAATACAGGGATTTCATGGTTCCCTCTCAGGGAGGCGATCGTTCTCTTGCCTATATTCATGTTCATACTTTCCTTTCAGATAGAGATATTCATAGATAATATCATCAAACTGCGTATATCCAAAAGCCCGGTACATTCTGCCCACATGCCACTGCTTGATATTCTCCGTATGCGGATAGGGCAGATAAAACAAACGCTTCGAAAAATGCCGAACCACGGTATGCCGATGCAAAAACTTCTGGTCATTGAATCTCTGGGGCAGCATTTTCTTGCGGGTCGTGCTCCGGTAGATAGCACTCTGATCGGCAAAAAGCAGCTTCCTTTCCCGAATCAGCTTCCGCGCTTTTTCAAAAAGCCCTGTCTGACGCGCCATCTCCATATTAAACAGCAGTACGCCTGCATTGATATAATTCGGATGAATGATGTATTTTCCGTAATGATCTCTCGCCGCCGCATATTCATAGCCTGTAATATCTGTATTATACAACAAACTGATATCTTTTTGAAAGAGAATATCTACATCTAAATACAAAATTTTATCGGGAATCCCCGGAATCAAATCCAAAAAAAGGCGAAGCAGTGTATACGGCGAACAATAGGCGCTCTCGTTTGGACAGTTCGCAAACTCTGTTTCATAAATATTCGAGACATCCAGCTTTATGACACGATTGTCCGGATGATAGGCTCCTGCCACGCTCTGCAAAAACGCAACCTGGCTGTCGCTGACCGGTGTGTATTCCGGTTTGATATGAGACACATCCATTGTCAGCACATAGATCTGAAACGGCTCCCCGGTCTGTGTCCTTCGGAAAACAGACAACAGACAGGTAAGCATCCCGTCAAACACCTTCTCATTCCCCGAAAATACAATATTCATATCCTGTTTCCTCACTGTCTGATATAGTGAATCTTCTCGATGTTATTATTCCCGCTTCTCTCTACCATAGTCCCATAAACCATGTCCCGCAGCTGTCTGCGCTGAATTTTGGCTGCAGCGGCTTCATCCGGAAAAAAGGGCCCGTCCACATAAGTAACAATCTGTATCTTTTCACTGTCCTTCCATCTCTGGTAGGTATTCGTAAAACAGTACACAGGTGTGTGAAATCGAACCGGATAAGCAAAAGAACTGTCAGGAAAGGGGCGGATCTTCGTGTAATATGGCCAGATATGCGCCTCCGGGTAAATGGTAATACACGCCCTTTGTTGGATATGATGACGGATGGATCTGACAAAATTACGCTGCGCGTCCAGATCATCCGGCAGCGGCAATGCCCCCAGACTCGGAGTAATCCGTCCAAGCAGCGGCATCGATACATTATCGGGATGCACAACCACATAAGCCCCTTTGGGATGGCTGATTATTGCGGGAATCAGTGCATCCGCAATCTGATTCGTATGGTTTCCATACAAAAAAAATCCCTGCTCCTTTGTACCCGGAAGGACCTCACGGTTTTCTATCCTGTGATGAAATTTCGTTTTCAGAAAGGTCGCTGCAACCGGCTTTGCTACAACATAATACCAGAACAACCTACCCGGTCTGCGCAAAAAAGTCCCATCATAGCGATAGCTCCCATCAATTCTTTTTGCCTTGATTTTCGCCGTGGAAAATTCATCATTGAGCTCATCGTGATAGTAGATTACCTCTCGCTTCATTCTCCGCCTCTTCCATTAGTTCCCAGATTTCGTCTCTCCCCTGTTTGGTTTCCGCAGAAAAGGGGACGATGATTGTGCCGGGTTTTACGGAAAGTCCTTCTCGTATCACTTTGATACATTTGTCAATCTGACTGCGCTTGATTTTGTCCAGCTTGGTTGCCACCAGAATCGGATCAAACCCCTGATGGATGATCCAATCATACATCAGTCTGTCATTTTCCGAGGGTGCATGCCGGATGTCAATCAGCAGAAACACCCGCCGCAGCTGTTTGGAGCTGTGAAGATAATTCTCAATCATCCTGCCCCATTTTGCCTTCTCGCTCTCCGGCACCTTCGCATACCCATAACCGGGCAGATCGACCAGATACATCTCATCATTGATATTATAAAAATTGATCGTCTGTGTCTTCCCCGGCTGCGAAGAGGTACGCGCCAGAGACTTCCGGTTCATCAGTGCGTTGATCAGAGAGGATTTTCCCACGTTGGATTTTCCGGCAAACGCCACTTCCGGCTTGTCATTTTCCGGAAGCTTGCTGGTAATCCCGCATACCGTTTCCAGATTCACCTGCCTGATAACCATATAGCAGCCCTCCCTCTTTTGAATCCTGCCGCTATGCGGGCACAGCCTCTTGCTCCTCCACCATATCTCTGGTAATACGGCATTCCTTGATCGTTTCGTCCGAAGGAATCCGATACATCAGATCCATCATGGTTTCTTCCATAATCGCCCGCAGTCCTCTGGCACCGGTTTTTCGATCCAGCGCTTTCTCCGCAATCGCCTCCAGCGCATCGTCATCAAATTTCAATGCCACACCGTCAATCTCAAACAATTTCTGATACTGCTTCACCAGAGAATTTTTCGGTTCCTTCAAAATCCGGATCAGCGCGTCCTTATCCAGTGTATCCAACGCAACGTTGACCGGAACACGCCCGATAAACTCAGGAATCAGTCCAAATTTGATGAAATCCTCCGGCAGCACCTTTTTCAGTACCTCGCCCACGTTTTTATCACTCTTATCACTGATTTCCGCATTGAAACCAATGGATTTTTGATCCATCCGGGTCTCGATGATTTTCTCCAGCCCGTCAAATGCTCCTCCGCAAATAAATAGAATGTTTGTAGTATCAATCTGAATCAGTTCCTGCTGCGGATGCTTTCTCCCTCCCTGAGGCGGGACAGATGCCAGCGTGCCCTCCAGTATTTTTAACAAGGCCTGCTGCACGCCCTCACCGGACACATCTCTGGTAATCGATACATTTTCTGATTTTTTGGTGATCTTGTCGATCTCGTCAATATAGATAATACCATACTGTGCCCGCTCCACTTCGTAGTCTGCCGCCTGAATCAGCTTGAGCAGAATGTTTTCCACATCCTCGCCCACATATCCTGCTTCCGTCAGCGTCGTGGCATCCGCAATTGCGAACGGCACGTTAATAATCCGTGCCAGTGTCTGTGCCAGCAGGGTTTTTCCGGAACCGGTGGAACCCAGCATCAGAATGTTACTTTTCTGAAGCTCCACATCCTCCATATCCACATTCATGGTGATTCGTTTATAATGGTTATAAACAGCCACAGACAAGACTTTTTTTGCGTCGTCCTGACCGATCACATACTCATCCAGAAATTTTTTCATATCCTGCGGCTTAATGAGATTGATATCGCCGGCAATCCCTGCAACTCTTTCGCGCTCATCCTCCGACTCATCCTCTTCGATAATCTCATAACAAATCTCCACACACTCATCACAAATATAGGAGCCGCCGGGACCCGCAATCAATTTCTGCACCTGTTCCTGTGTTTTTCCACAGAACGAGCAGCGTATTCTGTCGTCATTATTGTTGTTTCTGCCTGCCATTTTCCACCTCTGCCATATGCTTCTTCATTCCTTCTACTTTGATTTTCTCTATTCCCTCCGATATGGGCAAAAAGGCTGTCCCGTAAAGACAGCCTGCGCTATTTCCTATCGATTTGTAATTACGCCGTCAATCAAGCCATACTCCTTTGCCTCATCCGCCGACATAAAATAGTCACGCTCCGTATCCGCCGCAATCACATCATAAGGCTTTCCTGTATTTGCAGCCAAAATCTCATTTAATCTCTTTTTCGTTTTTAAGATATTTTCTGCTGCAATCTGAATCTCTGTCGCCTGACCCTTTGCTCCGCCGGAGGGTTGATGGATCATGATTTCCGCGTTTGGCAGGGCAAAACGCTTGCCCTTTGCTCCGCCGGACAACAGAAATGCGCCCATGCTCGCCGCCAGACCGATACAGATTGTGGACACATCACATTTAATATACTGCATGGTATCGTAAATCGCCAGCCCTGCAGTAACGACTCCTCCCGGAGAGTTGATGTACAGCTGAATATCTTTTCCGGGATCCTCGGATTCCAGAAAGAGAAGCTGCGCTACCGTCAGACTTGCAGTCGTCTCATTCACTTCCTCGCCCAAAAAGATGATCCGCTCCTTTAACAATCTGGAATAAATATCGTAATTGCGTTCTCCTCTGCTTGTCTGCTCAATGACATAAGGTACTAAACTCATCGTAAAACCTCCAAACTTACTCTTGTTCTTCCACCTCTTCGGCATGCTCCAGAATAAAATCGATTGCCTTTCGGATTTCCAGATTTTTTTGAATCGATTCCCTTTCGCCCTCGCCAATGCCGTCTTTTAACTGCTCTGCTTCCATGCCATAATTTTTCGCCATATCTGCAATTTCTGCATCAATCTCCGCATCGGTAATTTCAAATTTCTGTTCCTTTGCAATTGCTTCCAGCACCAGGCTTCCCTGAATCCGATCCAATGCCTCCGGTCGAAGCTGTTCCTTCAGCTGATCCATGTTGCTGCCTGTATACTGCATGTACTGATCAAGTCCCATTCCCTGGCTCGCCAGTCTCTGTGCAAATTCCCGAATCAGGCTGTCAATCTGTGATTCTACCATTGCATCGGGAATCTCCATCTCGGAATTGTCAACGATCTTTCTGACAGCATCGTTTTCCTGAAGCGCTCTCGTTTCTTCCTGTTTACTCTTCTCTAATTCTTTCCGAATTGCATCTTTGTATTCCGCAAGGGTTTCATATTCTGAAACATCTGACGCAAATTCGTCATCTAATTCCGGAAGCTCGCGTGTTCTGACCTCATGAATCTTTACCTTAAATACGGCCGGCTTGCCCGCCAGCTCCTCTGCATGGTACTCCTCCGGGAATGTTACGTTTACGTCCAGCTCATCGCCCGCCTTTTTTCCAATCAATTGATCCTCAAAGGTATCGATGAATGTATGTGAACCGATCTCCAACGCATAATCGTTTGCGGTACCGCCTTCAAATTCGATGCCGTCCACAAACCCGTTGTAATCGATCACTGCGGTATCTCCCTCCGCAATTTCTTTGTCCTCTGCCGTTACGATCCTTGCATTGCTGATTCTCTCCTGCTCCAGCCGTTCTTCCACTTCTTCATCCGTCACTGCAGTGTCCAGCTTGGTAATCTGAATGCCCTGATACTGTCCCAGCGTAACCTCCGGCTTTTTGGCAACCTCAGCCGTAAAGATAAACGGCTTTCCCTTTTCAAGCTGCACCACATCAATGGTCGGCGCAGACACAATGTCAACCTCACTCTCATCTGCCGCTGTCGGGTATTCCTCCCGGATCAGCTTATTTGCAGCGTCCTCATAAAAGATTTCCGGCCCATACATGCGCTCAATTACCGCTCTGGGCACCTTCCCCTTACGAAATCCCGGGATGCTGATTCTGTTTTTCTGTGCATTATATGTGGCTTTTAACGCCTCCTCCACCTTGTCCTCTGAGACTTCGATGGTAAGCTTTACCATGTTTTTTCCTAAATCCTCAATCTGTACACTCATCGTGCTCTTTCCTCCTTCTACCCACAATCATTTAGAGATTATAACACACTGTTTTCTAAATTACTAGCACTTTTTTTACGGATTTGTCTCGCAGCCCTGCGCATAAAAAAGGAAGCTGCCACTCCGCAATCTTTGTTGCGTTCGTAACAGCTTCTCTTTAATTTACGCGAAACAGCCTGTCCTATCTGGACATCTGCTCCTCCTGTCTCTGAATCATCTTCTTAACCATCTCTCCGCCGATAGAACCTGCCTGAGCACTGGTAAGGTCTCCGTTATAGCCCTCTTTTAAGTTTACACCCAGTTCAGATGCAACCTCCTGCTTAAAACGGTTCATAGCCTCTTTTGCCTGCGGCACGGCTGTTCTGTTTGAACTACTGTTTGGTTCGCTCATTTGATTTACCCTCCATGTTTACATGTTTTATCTATATTTAGATAAGCAACCGTTATTGCTTATCCTAATTCTAGTATGTCGTTTGACATGTAAAATATGTTGGTAAATTTTGGGATGGGAAGAATTCGAAGGGGCTTGTTTTTGAAGGTCTATGATTGGATGAGCAAAATTTCATGCCGACGTAGTCGGCATAAGACCTCTTTGCATAAAACCCGCTTCGGAAAGCTCGCTTTCCGAAGCGGGTTTTGTGCAAAGCGTTCCCATCGTTCCACGATGGGAACCTTTTGCCCCTCCAATCATAGGCCTTCAAAAACAAGACCTTTCTTCACATGCTCAATGTCTGCATCCGGTTCTATCTGCCTTACGATCTCCAATGCAAACTCAATGGCGGTCCCCATGCCGCGGCTGGTGATCACATTCTGATCCACTACCACATTTTTCTCTTGCCATTCTGCGCCTGTGAGCTTTTCCTCAAAGCCCGGATGACAGGTCGCTTTCTTTCCTTGCAGCACTCCGTTTTCTCCCAGCACGCTGGGTGCGGCACAGATGGCGGCTACCAGCTTGCCTTCCGCGGCAAAGCTCTTTATGACATTCTTTACGGTATCGTTGGCGCCCAGATTCAATGTGCCCGGCATACCACCCGGCAGCACAATGCCGTCGAGCTCATCATAATCCGCTTTCTCTGCCAATGTATCTGCCAGAAAGGTAATGCCATGGGAGCCGGTTACCTCCTGTTTTCCCGTGATGGAGATGGTTTCGATTTCGAGCTTTGCCCGTCTCACAATATCCACCACCGTTAAGCCTTCAATTTCCTCACAACCGTCCGCCATAAAAATTCCGATTTTTTTACTCATAGTTTTTGTTTCCTCCATAAAATATATGTATATCGTTTCATGCGAATACTTTGACCCTCGTATCCTTTTATGCTATACTCGTTCTAATTAGAATCGTTTGAATATTGTAAAAGTTTATCCTGAAAGGAGCTTCCTGACATATGGAAATCGAACGCAAATATCTCATCGACCGTCTTCCGTTTTCCCTCGACTCATTTGCCTGCAAAATCATTGAGCAGGGCTATCTTTCTACCAATCCGGTGGTGCGCGTCCGCCGCTCCGATGACAGCTATATCCTTACCTACAAAGGCAGGGGATTGATGATACGGGAGGAATACAACCTGCCGCTGACCGCGGAAAGCTATGCCCACCTTCTGTCCAAAGCAGACGGTCACGTCATCTCAAAAAAACGTTTCCTGATTCCCCACAATGACGGGCTGACCATCGAACTGGATATCTTCTCAGGCGCGCTTGCCCCCCTAATCCTTGCAGAGGTGGAGTTTGAGACGGAGGAAGATGCCAATACTTTCCTTCCGCCGGAATGGTTCGGACGGGATGTTACCTTCGATCCCTCCTATCACAACAGCACCCTCAGTCAGGTCGGACTTCCCGAACAAAACTAGTGCAGCAGCTTTCCGACTGCCTATCTCAATCTCGTAGTCTCGTAGCGGCACATGGTCGCCACACATTGTTTCAGCTGCGCGAATCGATCGCTCAAGGGGCCTTCCGGAATAACCACATCCAGCACCACCGCAAAATCATTCACGAGCCGATCCGTAATCTCATTATCCATGCTTTTTAATACCTTATATTTTGCCTCATAGGTATCCGCCTCTAAGAACGCCACCAGATGTGGGTCTGCCCCTGCCCACTCATCTGAGCTGTCGGAAGACGGCTCCTGCTTCTCTGCTTCTGCTGCTACAGCCGATATCTGCTTTGATTCCCTCTGCTTTGCTTCCGTATGCTTCGTTTCTTGTGCCAAATCCACTTTTTCAAAACGCCATTTCTGCTTTACCTGTGGATATTTTTCATGATCTACTTCGCTTACAAACATTTCCAAAGGTCTCGCATAGATGCCGTAGGTTCCGTACAATGCCTGATATATTACCAGCTCCTCCTTCGTCTCACTGTGCGTCGCAACCCCGACAATCTGATACAGTTTGTCCTTAAAATGTCGATAAATCTCTCCTGTCTGCGGTCTTCTGTCTGCCATGCTGTCAACCTCTCCTATGTCTTTCTTTACACAATTACTGTACCTCAAACCGGTACAGCATATCCATGCCCTCTGCAATAAAATCTCTCTGTGCGGGCAGCTTTACTTCATATCCCTTTACCATCAGATCCTCCACCTGCCGGATCCACTCGCCGGAAGCAATCATTTCATATTGCTCCATATTGCTGCTGCCATCGCTGATGATTTCCTCCACATTCTGCTGAATCCGGTCATGCTCATGTCTCTGCTGCACATCCTCCGTCTGCATGAGCTGTCCCGCCGCGGTCTGCTGTGCCTGTTTGCGCTCGTTTAGCTTCTCCTGAAGCCGCTCCCTCCGTTTGGCCTTTTCCCGCATAAAGTCATCATCATTTGCCACATCCGTTACATTTTGTTTCGCGCGGCTCAGGATATCATTCTGCGGCCGATTCTGCTGCAGCGCACTGCCGGAGTATCGCGGCTGCTGCGGTCTGCCTTTCGCATTCCCATTCGGCTTTTTGCCGGATGTATTCTTTGCATTCTTGTTAATCAGTACGATCACCAAAAAAATAATGATAAAAGGTAATAAAAATGACACAGCCCTCACCCTTTCCGAAATTAGTATGCGCTGTATTTATTATAATCAATCTGATTTCATTGGTAAAGCACAAATGCGTCACAAAATTTTTTCCATTCCGATTTTCTGCGGAACAAGTCCGCATTTTTCATAAAAACACAGCGCTGCTTCATTGCAGGACCATACGTTGAGTGTCACATTGTAGCATCCGACATTTTTTGCAAATTCAGTGACATAATCCAGCAATTCTTTCCCGATATGCCTGCCCCGGATTTTTTCATCTACACATAAATCGTCAAGATAGAGCGTCTTGATATCCGTAAGAATCGTATCGTTTTTCATTTGCTTTAATTGACAAAAGGCATACCCCTCCATCACATCCGTTTCATTCACGGACACAAATACCGGGGTGTTCTCGTTTTCAAGAACCGCCGCCAGCTGTTCCCTTGTATACTTTGTTGCCGGCCCCTTAAAAAGATCCGGTCTGCCGTTGTGATGCACCATATTTACCTGCTGTAAAAGCTCCAAGAGCCTTGCAATATCTTTCTGTTCTGCTCTGCGTATCTGATTCATCTGTTTCTCCTGAAGTTTTACTTTTTTGGTTCGCAGCGTCCTTTACCGCATCGATCGCATTCCCCATGGCAATCCCCTTGCCGCATAATCTCAGCATTCCGATATCTGCATAATCATCCCCAAACGCAATCATGGCTTCTGTAGGGATTCGCAGTTCATCCGGTACCATTCGTTACGGCCATGAGATATATGATGAGATTGTATCACACATGCGATCCGGCAACAAGAATCTGATGAAAACTTCGGTTTTGAACAGTTTCGCTATATCGTTACAATGCAACGCCCAGCCAGTTGACCACTAAATTGTAACCTATATCAATGCATATCTTAAAATCCTTGGGTAGTTGACAGTTTTATGTTTCTCGCTTATAATAAGCATTAGAAAAGCACTGCGACAAGCGGTTCGCTTTTGTGCAATTATCTAAGATTACTTAAACAACCGTCACTTGGCAGAGTGGCGGTTGTTGCTTTTTACAATTATCGTAACGGTAAATTTACCGATATGTAACGTAATTCGCATAAGCCTCACCCCCTTTCGGGAGATATTAGCCAACCGCCTGCCGCTATGCAGTGCTTTCCGTCCTGTTAAGGACTTTTCTAGTGTATCAATCAATCTTTCTCCTGTCAAATATCTCATTGAAAAAGCTTGAGCATTGAAATCTTGCACCTCTTCGAAATTTATGGGATAATGAGTCGGAAAATCCTGAATGTTAAGATGCGTTGCTTGCAGCAACGGGGCAGCTCCTCATACAATAGTGGTAACAACTGATAGAAAGGATGGTATCACTAATGTTACAAGAAAATATCAAAGCAATCAGAAAATCAAAAGGGCTTTCGCAACAGGAGCTTGCGATCAAGCTGAATGTGGTACGACAAACAATCTCTAAATGGGAGCAAGGATTGTCAGTTCCTGATTCTGATATGTTAATCGCCATATCGGAAGCGCTTGAAACACCCGTAAGCACCTTGCTTGGGGAAACTGTGCCTGAGTCGAAAGTTGATGACTTAAATGCGATTTCCGAAAAACTGGAGATTATAAATTTACAGCTTGCACAACGGAAGACCACGGAAAGAAAAATTCTTCATTGGCTGCTTATCTCATTGTGTACAGTCATCGTAATAATTTCTGCAGTCTTATTTGCATTAAATAGTCCTTACTTAGGCTGGGATTATAATGACCCTGAAATGGCTGTTTTAGGAGTCGCTTTTCACATATTTGAATATCTGTTTGTCAGATTAGCGCCGATCATCCTGATAGGGGCAATCGTGGGAATTATCTTGACGCGGAAGAAAGTATAAAATACCGTCAAGGACGGCATTGTAAGCGACCAATGCCGTCCTCTGCTCATCCCGTATAAGCATCTATCCCTATAAATTTCTTAATCTTCGGCTCAAGCCAAGCCGTAACCTTTTTTCTAAACAGCATTATAAAGCAAGCGATAATGGCAATGACAATTACGATAGGAAGTGTCACCTTGAAATGCTCGCTGAGTAAGAAGTCACCACAGACAACATACATAAGAATACTTGGTATACAGCCTACGCATATTGCAAGTGTAAACTGCTTCAGGGATATCTTAGTCTGCGCCGACATATAAGGAATCATGCCATTTGGCACAATCGGAAGAAGACACATAACTATAACTACCCGTTCCATGTGAGTGGCATTTTTGATCCAGCCCTCAAGCTTCTGATTCCTCTGAAAACCACTTAAGCCTGCTGAATTCGCTTTCAATCTTCCGGCGACAAGGAAGATAAGTACATTCATCCCCACATTAGTTACGTAGCACATAAGAAATCCCTGCAATTTCCCAAACACAGCACCTGCACATATATAAACAGGCACGGCAGGAAGAACTATGGATACTGTCTCGATTATCTGAAGAATTACAAGAATAATCCTGCCCTTGCTTCCCTCCTGTTTGATATAGCTTTCAATATCAGCGACATCTCCATGTTCCAAGAGCCTCAACACCTTTGGCGTATGATCCTTTAATATAAGACCTACGACTACCAAAAATATAACGATACCTGATTCCGTGGATCTAATCCCGCTTATTCATCGTTAAAACCGCCATTACAAGGGCTTTACAGCAACTTGACATTGATTATATCTTTTCACCCATTGGGTTATACAGAATATTCATTTTTTTGCTGAATAGCTTTT
>JAFUTQ010000055.1 GCA_017484135.1 Lachnospiraceae bacterium | reverse complement strand
CACGACAAAAATGAGAATCAAGGATTTTTTCATAGCTCTTTTCTCCTGTTCCGAAATGTTTTTCTATCTGCTCCCGGCGTTTTCTCCCGCCGGGAAGAAAAAATTCTTACTTAAACGTAGTGATACGATGTCAGACAATCCATCGCAGATACAATGATATCACCATTTTTCCAGAAATGTCCGTTTTATGATGCTACATGTCCAATTCTTCTGGAAACGCTGATTTATTCAGAGTAAGAGACAAGAAAGCCGTCTGGAAGTATAATTAAAGGAACGAAAGGACGGTAAAGATGGGACAACTTTCATTCACAGAAGCAGAATATTCCAATCGGAGAAAACGCACTAAAAAAGAAGATTTTCTGGATTCAATGGATGAAATCATCCCATGGAAAGGCTGGGTAGCACTGATAGAGCCATATTATTACTGCAATACGTGAGGCAGACGGGCAAAGGATATAGAGACGATGCTTCGGATGTATCTTCTGCAGAACTGGTACCACCTCTCAGATGAAGGAGTCGAAGAAGCTATATATGACAGCTATGCCATGAAAAAGTTTCTGAAGCTTGATTTCAGTAAAGAATCGGTTCCTGATGCAACAACGTTGCTCAAATTCCGGCACATACTGGAGGCAAACGGGATAGGAGCCAAAATATTTGCAGATGTCAAGGATCGACTGGACAGAGGCGGAATGCTGATGCACGGCGGAACGATCGTAGATGCAACCATCATTTCCGCACCGAGTTCAACGAAAAACAAGGATGGAGAAAGAGATCCGGAAATGCACCAGACAAAAAAGGGCAATCAATGGTACCACGGCATGAAGGTGCATATCGGCGTAGACGCCGGAACAGGACATGTGCATACGATAACGGCTACGGCTGCCAATGTCCATGATATCGACGAAGCCCACAAACTGTTTCGGGAGGATGATGAAGTTGGATACGGTGATTCAGGATACCTGGGAATGGAGAAAAGGCCCGAATTCAAAAATAATGAGCATCTGAAGAATATGGTCTTCCGAATAAACCGTCGCCCATCCGGTATAAAGGTCAACAAGAATAATTATGCCGGGTTTAACTGGGATAGATATATAGAAGCACGAAAGTCCTCCGTTCGCTGCAAAGTCGAGCATCCATTCCTTATTGTGAAGCAGCAGTTTGGATACGCCAAAACAGTATATCGAGGAATAGCAAAAAATTTGAACCGGTTTAATGTGCTCTTTGCCTGTGCGAATTTGGTGATGTGCATCCGTGCAGGTCGAACACAAGAGTTTATTTTGGCGTAACATAGGCGTAATGCGCCTGTTTACGGAAAAAACAAAAGAAATAAGCAAGAAAGGAGCCTGATATTAGCCAAATTCTGACAAAATAAAGGGATAATTCCGATAAATCGGTGAAAAATGGAATTATCCTCTATTATTCGTAAATAATTGGCTAATAATCAGCGTTTCCCTAACAATATTTTAATTAAGCAATTTTCATGCCATATTCAGAATAGGCCCCAAAATCACGGGGCTTTTTTTTGAATTCTTTCTGAACAACTGATCCGCACACAGCATCGCCGGAAAAAGCAGCT